>NZ_KQ031382.1:311639-623279 GCF_000384335.2 Hyphomicrobium sp. 99 | reverse complement strand
CACCGTAGACGATACCTAAACCGGTTGGCCGCTGATATGTCTCTCGCCCTTACCAGATGCCGAGGGCGAACGATGCCCTCGTAGTTCGTCCGAAATGCCGTCGGCGTTGTGAAATTAATTGCACGGACTGCCGAGCTTGCGTGTCCAATGGGATGGCCCAGATGGCCCGATTGGCCAGCCAGAGGGACAAACTATTTCGAGCGAGTTTCGCTTCTCCGTAGCTCAGCTACGGACTCAAACAAGAAAGTAAATATCTCGCAATTCCTTTGCCTTATGTCGATCTCAAGTTATCGTTTTACGTCGATCCAACTGCGTATATGGAACGACGAATGAATAATCCCAACAGGGTAGGTTCTGAGAACGACGTAGACAGCAGCCTGAGCTCCGAACTCCTGACTATCAATGACGGCTGGCTACTTTCGAGCTTATTGCAGAAATCAATAAGGCGTGGCGAGGTACAGCTCGCTGAGTACGCCTCGACTGCGCTCTTCCGTCTAAGAAGATCATCAATCTGGCGTCGGTTCTTGGTAATTGCGATCGAGGACATCGGCGTTGCCTGTCCTGAGGCACTGATCGAAGTCAGTGCGATTTGTAGCGAACGAGCCCTTCGACGAAAGCTGGGAAGTGAAGAAGACGCGGCACGGTTTGTAGCGCGCAGATTGGCCTCCGCTCCGAAGAGCAGGGCTACTGATCTGCTTGCATCAGCCATCTGCTATCATCCCGCACTTGAGGCGATACGCCATCAGGTCCGAGCACTTCCACCTCAGGAGCGTCTTAGTTGGGTCTTGGACCCCTCCAGGTTGTTCTACGAAAGAGCGGTCGCAACTTGGTTCGCCTCGGGCATCGCGACTGGTCGCAAGAACAACTGCGCCGATCTTCGCTCGTTACTGACGATCTTCAACAACCTCGGCACACCGCGAGAGTTGATCGAGGTCGTCGCTGAGGCGGCGTCTCGGACACGAGAACCGTTCTGCGCGCTCCTCTCGCTTCTCTGGCTGGAGGCTCGATCCGGGCCTGAGCCTGGAACTGTGCACCGCCACCTTCCACCCGCAAGGACTGTCTGTGGACTGCCGCTCTGGACTCTCGATTTCCATACTCGCGCCGGGCGGGCCGCCATTCAGCGTTTTGCGCGCGAAAACGGAGCAATTCGGCAAGTTATACGGGAGTCCATCCGGAACAACCGGCACACCGAGGCTGCGTATCTTGGAGCTTTTTATGCTGACGCAGACTGCTGCGCGGTCAGCCTCGATTGGCCACTCAAAGGCGAACTTGAACAGCTCGGCGTAGAGGCCGACTTCGCTCGCGCAGGGGTGCCGTTGGAGCACGTTGCTCCTCTTCTCTCGGCATTCGAGAGCCACATCGAGCATCTGAATGACATCCGCGAAGACGTGCTCGTCCGCTACCTGGAGGGCGCATAAAGATGGCCGAAACGCCTCCGACCAATGATTGTGCAATTAATTGCACAAAATGCTCGAAGTGTTCTCCTGATGATTTAACGCCTGGCGACCTCCAAAAATGTGAAATTAATTGCACAGGCATCTCCGGACTCGTCAGCGCCTTCGTCCGCAATAGCCTCGCACCTAACACCCTGCGTGCCTACGCATCAGACCTTGAGAGATTTACTCAATGGGGCGGGCGCATTCCAACATCTCCTCAACTCGTCGCCGCGTTCGTTGCTACACATGCTCAATCCCACGCTCCCTCCACGCTAGCCCGTTATCTCGCCGCGATCTCCAAATCCCACCGCGCTCGCTCGTTGCCCGACCCGACCTCGTCTGAGCTGGTCAAGGCGACGATGCGCGGCATCCGCAGGAGCAGACTCGGTTTTCGGGGCGACGCGGTCGCCAAGCCGCTTGTCCGAGACGACCTCTCCAAGGTGCTCGACGTGATGGGCTCGTCGCTTGCTGATTGCCGAGACCGTGCACTCCTGACGTTGGGATTTGCCGGAGCCCTTCGACGATCCGAGTTGGTTGGGCTCGATGTTCGCGATCTTGCGGCCGTGTCTGAGGGCCTCGTTGTGACGTTGCGGCGTTCAAAGACCGATCGGCTCAACGAAGGACGTCAGCTCGGTATCCCGCACGGCCATTCCCAGCATTGCCCCGTCACGGCACTGAACCTATGGCTCGGAAGATCGGCAATCGTGACCGGTCCCCTCTTCCGGCCGATTAACAGAGGTGGCTCCCTCTCGGACAAGCGCCTCTCAGGCGAAGCCGTCTCGCTTATCATCAAGCAGCGGTTGGCTGCCGCCGGAATAGACCCAACGGGCTACTCGGGCCATTCGTTACGAGCTGGCTTTGCGACAACCGCGGCTGTCGCGGGCGCGCCTCTCTGGAAAATCCGAATGCAGACACGCCATGTAACTGACCAGGGCGTGGCGCGCTATATTCGGACTAGTGGGCTGTTTGCGCAGAATGCGGCGGCCGACCTCCTGATCAAGCCCTGTGACCCGGGAGCAAAGGGAGGCAGTTGCCGCAATTGCACGGACATTTTCTGAAGAAGAAACGGCAGCGACTCAACCGCACTTCACGATGAATGCGGTTGCTTAGGGATGAGAGACAGGAAATTCCCCTGCCCGCGGTACATGCACGGAGGCCGCGCTAGGGGATTGAGAGTTGCCTGATCCTTGTGATGTAGAAGGGCCATCACGTAAACGTCGGCGTGACGGGTAGGCTCGACCCTCAGGCCCGTCTGCGCGTCCCACTCTCGCTTCTTAGCGACCGAAAATGAAATCTTGAAATAATCGTTTTGCTGCCAGGACTGAATGTACGCCGCGGACTTGACCTCGTTCTTGATCCCTTCCGGCGTGGTGATGTCGAAGGAGGCCCACTCCGGCCGAATGCCAGGATTGCCGATGCCGACAGCTCGTGCCACGATGTACTCGGCCAGAATGCCGCGTGCGGTGTTGCTCACAAAATCCGAAAAAGTCCAACGCCAAAAGCTCGTGACGTCGAAAGGGAGGGCTTCTCCCTTACTTAAAAAGGCTCATAGCCGGTTTTTCTTCCGGCTTGAATAATCGAAAGCAGCGGCCTGAATGTTTATCCCCCGAGGTTGAGCCCGTAGCCGCCAACAGCTCACCATCAATCATCGCCATGGATGATAGTTGTCAGCTGCTGCGGCTCAAACTCGGCTCCCGTTCTTCTCAGCTCTGGAATACGGGCCTGAACAACCCGAGAGCGCCCTTGCATGACCTAAAGGCAAGTCGACGCGGATAACACCGTAGCAGCTCACTCCTAAAGCGGCGCTCCTTCCGGTTGTGGCCCTGAACTCGCTCACGCCTGTGCATATGCGGGGGACCCGTGGTGATACAAAATTAGACATTCCCTCGCTTTCCTGAAAAACTGATCTCGGGGGCGGTCTTGTCAGGAGGGGGGATGACGTTCGCCAGGTTTGGCTTTCAACGTGCGACAGGTGTTCGGCTCACCGACGCGCGCCTTAAGGACTTCGTGTTTTACCGGGTCGCCTGCGCCGCCCGCGAAAGGGGGATATCGGCAGGCGAAGTACGCGACTGGAATATCGAGATCACGCAGGAAGATCAGCCCGCCCCCCGCGCTGTCGGACGCGCAGGTGAAATGTGAACTCCACTCCTTTACCCGGATCATTGGTCAAGCTCCGGTCCGCCACGTGGAAGGTGCTCGGCACTGCCACACTCAAGCGCGGGTACCGGGCAGTGCATTGTCGAGGGCTCTCCGGGATCGTCCGGGATAAGGAGGCTCGATTCATTTGGGACCTCGAGAAGGATGCGCGTGTTCTTGACCCCGCTGCGATCGACCTCGTTCCGGACAGGTCTCCGGGCCTCATGGATACGAAACTTCATCTTGAGGCGGCGTTTCGGCACACTCCGACGACCAGCCGTCGCCCCCTGGCGCTTGGCCGGGCAGCAATCGTCGATCTCGCCTTTCAGCACCTGCCAGTCGAGAAGGCTCTGGCACAGGACCGTGTCCGTCTTCTGATTGCGGACGATGTGGGACTGGGAAAGACGCTTGAAGCGGGCCTCATCACCTCGGAGCTCGCCCTGCGCGGCCGAGCTGACCGGATCCTTGTGGTCACCACCCGGTCCATGCTGACCCAGTTTCAAAAGGAGTTCTGGACTCGGTTCTCGATCCCACTAGCGCGGCTCGACAGCGCCGCGATCCGGCGCATGAGGAACCGGATCCCGGCCCACTATAACGTGTTCGACCAGTTTGACCGATCCATTGTCTCAATCGACACGCTGAAGCGGGACGCGCAGGTCCGTGACGCGATCGGGAACTCGTATTGGGATCTGATCATCATTGACGAGGCGCATAACGCCGCGATTCGAAAGAGCACGACCGGGACCAATTCCCAACGGGCCAATCTCGCCCGGCTCCTGTCCCGCCGAACCGACTCGCTCCTACTACTGACCGCCACCCCACATGACGGGTCACAGGAGAGCTTCTCGAGCCTGATCGAGATGCTCGACCCGACCCGCGTACCGGACCCGTCGCGCCTTCATCGGAGTGACATCGAGGACCTCGTGGTGCGCCGCTTCAGGTCCTCCCCCGAGGTGGTGGCCGATCTGGGCCAAGTCGTGCCGGAACGGGAGCTGTTCCGACGCGCCTTCCCGCTCAGCCGGGAGGAGGAGATTGCCTATCAGTCCGTCGCGGCCCTGCATCTGGACCTTGACGCAGAGACGCCGCGGGGCCGCGCGATCGACCTGTTCCGGACCACGCTCGCTAAGGCGATCTTCTCGAGCCCGGCCGCCTGTCTCGAAACCCTGGAGCGGAGGATCAGGGATATCGAGAACGGAACTGCTCGTGGCACCCCGTCGGATCGGGATCGGCTTCGGGCCCTAGCGGACGAAGTCGCTGCGATTGATACAAGCTCGTTCAACAAGTACCAGGACCTCCTCACGTTGCTTCGTGACCTGCGATGGACCGGCCGGGACTCTCGCGATCGGCTCGTGATCTTCTCCGAACGGATTGCCACCGTCGCTTGGCTCTCCCAACGGCTGAGGGAGGATCTAGGCCTGACTGAAGATCAGGTTGCGCGCGTCGACGGCGGCAGTGTCGAGGCGGACGTGCGCACGCAACAGGTGATCGAGGCGTTCGGTCAAGAGCGCTCGCCTATACGAATCCTCATTGCCTCCGATATGGCATCCGAGGGACTGAACCTGCACTTCCAGTGCCACAGGCTCATCCATTTCGACCTTCCCTGGTCGCTGCTCCGATTTCAGCAACGTAATGGTCGGATCGACCGGTATGGCCAGGACCGCGCCCCGCAGATCACCTATTTCGTCGCGGAGAGCTCTCACCCGAAGATTCGCCAGATGTGGGTTCTCGAGAAGCTGGTGGTCAAAGACATCGCCGCCCAAAAGGGGGTCGGTGACCCGGCGGTCTTTCTCGGCGCCGGCGATGCAGACCAGGAGGAGGTAATTGTCGCCGAGGCCGTTGCCAATGGGATTGGCCCTGAAGCGTTCGAGGCGCAGATGGATGCGCGTGCCGCCGAGGCAACCTCGCGCCGAAGCCTCGATGAAGAATTCGCCGCCCTGTTCGGGGACTATGCGGCCCCGACAACGACCGTCCCGGCGGATCACGGCATCGAAGAAACGGCGCCGCCTCGCCTCTTTCCTGACACGTTCAGCTATGCGACGGCCATGTTCGCGCGACTGTCCCGTCCGGATGAGCGTGTCTTCCCCATTGCGCCGTCCGTCTCGCCCCAGGAACGTCTGATTCGCATAACGCTACCGGACGATATGAGGGCACGGGACGGTTTCGGGTACGCGAGCGAGGGCGCGGTCGACGGCCGATATATGCCTGAGGAGGCTGTCGGTCCGGGCGATCGGATCGAACTCACTGATGACGCACAGCTGATCAATCGGGCGATAGAAGCGGCGAAGATGCAGGACCGATCCTGGCCGACGGTCCAGTACTTCTGGGATGGTCACCCGATCTTGGAGTGGTTCGCGGACCGCGCCAGCACGTTCTTCCCGGAGCATGCGGCTCCGGTAGCACCGCTTAGCGGGCACCTCGCCCCAGGCGAGATCGCCGTGATCCTCCACGGGGCAATCCCAAACGCGAATGGAGCACCAGTCGTTGATCGGTGGGCCGTGGTGGTCAGCGCGCCGGATGGAGCACTCCGGATCGAGGAGGTCCGGAACTTCCTGAGTCGGACACGCCTCTCCGAGGATACCCCCAGTCGCGCGCTGGACGATCTTGAGGCGATACGCGCAGTGGTGCCGCAGGTGGTCGACAGGTTCCAGACGCATCTCGTCGATCTTAGACGCGCACGTGAGGCAGAGATCGAACGTGATCTGGATGCGGTTCTGGACCGGCTGACAGCTCTTGAAACTCGGTTCAAGGCTCAGCTTTCCCTGAATCTTGACGCGCCACCGGAGGAGGATGGGGCAATCAGCGCGGCCGAGAAGAGACGCCTAGCCGTAAGGCAGGCGAAGGAGCAACAAATCGAGCGCCTCTTCAGGGACTGGACAGAATGGTTCGAGCGGACCCGCCGCATGATGGCGGACCCGAACCCGCATGTCGACGTCAAGGCAGTGTTTGTGGGTTGAGCGGATGGACTTGATCGGGATCGAGAACGAAGCCGAATTTTTCCCATCCGGGACTTTATCGGACGTCCTAAAGTACGAACTGCAGGACATCACGTCTCGTTGGGCCGGGCTTGACCGGAATACACATCCGGTGGAGCGGCTCGTTCGTACAGCGGCGCCGACCGTGGAGGCGCTGCGGCAAATCAGAAACGAGTCCGATCGGGTACGCAGAGAGGAGCTGATCCGGGAGACGCATCGCGGGCTCCTCTCCGCGCTCGGCTACGTCTGGAAGCGGGAAACCGCGCTGACAGCGCTGAACGGTCACCCAGTCATCCCCCTCGTCGCTCAGATTGCCGACACTTCCGGCCGGGATGCGCTTTGGATCATCGAGGCGCCGATTGCGGACGTTGGTGATGAGGCTGCCGACCCGCTCGGCGCATGTTTCACGACGGACCAGTTTCCGGTGGAGTCGCGAGAGGCGGCGCTCATCGATCGGACGATCGAGGATTTACTCGCCGACGCGGTGTTCGAGCTCCCTGACGGGCCGCGCCACGTACTGGTTCTGGGTCTTTCCCAACTCGTCCTGATCGACAAGCGAAAGTGGCCTGCTCGGTCGGTGCTCCGGTTCGACCTTCAGGAGATCTTCACTCGGTCCGACCACGACACACTGACTGTCGTGGCCTGCCTGATCTCACGTGAAGCCCGCGTTCCTGAGCAAGGCGTGCCGATCTCGGACCGGCTCGAGGAAGAGGCGCAGCGGAACGCCAATGCAGTCACCACTTCTTTAAAGCAGACGGTGCGCGACGCGATCGAGATCCTGGGCCAGGAGGTACTCGACGTCACGGGCGGAAAATATCCATCGACTTTCCCGGAACCCGGGCGTCGTGGCGTCTGGATCGACGGGCCGGAGCTGTCGCGGGAATGCCTGCGCTACATGTACCGGCTCCTGTTTCTGTTCTACGCGGAGGCAAACCCGCGCCTAAATATTCTTGATCTCAAGAACCCTATTTACGCGACCGGATATTCGCTGGAGGCGCTGCGCGAACTCGAATCTGTTCCGCTGCGGACGACGGCGGATCGCGAGGGCACGTTCCTCTGGGAGAGCCTCCAACGGACTTTCGAACTCCTCAACACCGGACTGGACCTCATTGATGAGGAGAAGGGGACCGGTCTGCGCTTTCCATCAGTCAAGGTGTCCCTGCTTGACCCGCAGAGCACACCTCTCCTCAACGCGCTAAGACTTCGGAACGAGGCGGTCCAGAAGGTGATCCGCCTGCTGTCACTTCGCTCCACCGGCAAGAGCACCGGTCGCATCTCTTACGCCAAGCTCGGAATCGGCCAGTTGGGAGCGGTCTATGAAACCCTGATTTCCTTTACCGGTGTTGTCGCGAAGACGGATCTGATCGAGCTGAAGCCGCGTAAGAGCCAGTCCCTTGAGCGTGACGCCGATGACGAAACCGGCGAGGAGCGCGAGAGCGCCGACGAGGGGGACGAGGTCGATAAGGCGGGTGACGAAGATCAGCAGGACGAGGCGTTCCGCCGCGATAAGGTGGACTTACTTGCGGCAAGTTGGTTTGTCCCGCGTAGCCGGATCAATGATTTCGTCCCCGATGAGATCGTATTTAACGGCCCGGAGGCGCGGATTTATCCAAAAGGCAGTTTCATCTACCGGCTTGCCGGCCGAGATCGAGAAAAGTCCGCCTCCTACTACACCCCAGAACCACTCGCGCGTTTGCTCGTAAAGCACGCGCTGATCGAGCGTTGCAAAGATCTGTCGGCCGAAGAACTTCTCGATCTCAAGATCCTCGAGCCCGCCATGGGATCGGCGGCCTTTCTCGTTGAGACGACCAACCAACTTGCGGACCTCTATCTCGAGCGCAAGCAGAAGGAGACGGGACGCACTATCCCGCAAGATCAAGTCGTCATCGAGAAGCAGAAGGTCCGGGCCTACATCGCTGACCGCAATTGTTTCGGGGTGGATTTAAACCCGATCGCAGTAGAACTCGGCGCGATCTCTCTGTGGCTCAACAGTCTACATGCGAGCGACTTCTCGCCCTGGTTCGGCGACCAATTCCACGCCGGTAACTCGCTGATCGGCGCCCGGCGCGCCTCGTACTCGCCGGAGCTCCTAACAGCGAAGAAACAGGAGGATCTCTGGTTCAACGCCAAGCCCGAGGAGATCGGTTGGCGGAAGCGCCTTATCGATGGGCACGTCTGGCAGTGGCTTCTGCCCGCAAAGGATATGGCGAACTTCGACAAGGATAAGTCGATTGCGCCCTTCGCCAAGAGCGCGCAGGACCACATCAAGTCGTGGCGCAAGGATGGTTTCCTCAAAAAGTTGGAACCGCATGAGATCAAGCTGGTCCAGAAGCTGAGCCGAATTGCCGAGGCCTTGTTCGACCAAGTTGCCGAAGATCTCGCGCGCTCCCGTTCCGAAACCAACGACGAGATCAAAATCTGGCCCGACAAGGTTATGACGGGCAACAAACGAATGGATTTCCGCGAAAAGGCGCTACGGAATGACCGCCTCACCGGCGCAGACCACGCCACGAACACGCTGCCCTACAAGCGACTGAAGACGGCGATGGATGCATGGTGTGCGCTATGGCTCTGGCCGCTCGATAAGGCGGAGCTTCTGCCCAGCCGAGCGGAGTTTCTGCAGGGAATGGCGATGATCCTAGAAGGCGGGTTCACAGCCGACGGAGCCCTCGCAGCCCCGAGTGTAGCGGAGTTCACCGAAGCGGCCCCCGACTTCTTCGGCCAGCTCGAGCCTGACGCGCCGGCTAGCGACCTGTTCAAGGCTTCCGCCAAACGGCAGGCCAAGGACCATGACAGTCTCTTCCGCGAGACTAATGTCGAAGCGCTGATCGAGACCTTCGACTGGCTGGGGGTCGCCATCGAGGTGGCCGAGCGCGAGCGCTTCGTGCATTTCGACCTGATCTTTGCCGACGTGATGAATGTGCGCGGTGGATTTGACATAATCGTCGGGAATCCGCCTTGGGCGAAACCATCCTGGAACGAGGGATTGGTGTTGGCGGATATTGACCCGCGCTATGCGGGACTATCTGCTTCGGACGCGAAGAGGATCTTGCCCGAGGCTCTGCCGAAGGCGACCGCCATTAGGCGAGAGGGCAAGCTGGTTTCCGCGCAAGAGGCGTTCCTGCAGGATTTCGTCTCCATCCGTGGTGCGATGGAAGTCACCTCATCTGAGGTAATGAACCCCTTTGCCGGCGGTGGTTCGAACAACCTGTATCGTTGCTTCATAGATCTGTCTTTCCGGCTCGTTGCGCCGCAGGGCTATGCGGCGCTGATCCATCAGGACGGGCATCTCGGCGACCCGAAATCCGTGACGTTGCGGCGGCACTGGTACGCGCGGATCGTGAAGCATTTCGGCTACATCAACACGATCAAGTTGAAGAACTTTGCCGATGCTGCTCACTACATGCGGTTCAGCCAGAACATTTATCGCGGGTTCGATGCTGATGCTTCTTTCGAACAGTTTACGACAGGCTTCTTGGCACAGCAGGTTGAAGATTCCTATTCACATGACGGCGCAGGCCCGATCCCCGATATCAAAGGACCTGATGGGAAATGGGATACCCGCGGTCATCGTGACCGCGTGATGCGGATCGACCGCGCAGCGCTAGCCGTCATCCATGCGCTGTCAGAGAGCGAAAGCGTGCCGGTAGAGGAATCCCGCTTCATTCAGCCCTACTCGGTCCGGACGCTGGACGTGTTCCGCCAGCTGGCGCGGTTCTCGAAGTTAGACGCCTCAATCCCGCGGATCGAGCGAACGATCAGCACAGCGGCTGGAGCAAGGACGGTAGAGATTCCGCTCTGGCAGATGTCAGCGCACTGGCATGAGACAGGATCGCAAAAGGACGGCACGATCCGACGGGAAACTGCCTTTCGTGATGCCGACCAGACGATCTTACAAGGGCCGATGATCCATGTTGGCAATCCGCTGTACAAGACGGCGCGCTCAACGCACCGCACAAAAGCGGATTACGACGTTATTGATCTTAGTATGCTGCCCGATGTCTATCTACCCCGCACGAATTATTGTCCGGCGCTGGACATGGCCGAATACCTTCGCCGCGTGACCCGCTGCCGCTGGGATTCGACGAAGACTCATGCGGAGTTCTTCCGTGTGGCATTTCGAAGGATGATCAACCTAAACAGCGAGAGGAGTCTCATTCCCGCGTTGATCCCTCGGGGTGTGGCCCATGTCGATGGGATTGAGAGCGTCGCGACTGAGCGCGACCATGACCTTATTACGCTTTCTGCAATTGCCTGCTCTGTGCCCTATGACTTCTTGGTCAAGGCGTCGGGCACTTCGGACATTCGAGACTCGCACATGGCTCGATTGCCGTGGGTTGATGTTGGTCCAACTGCCCATCACCGTGCGTTGCGCCTCGCATGCCTTACGTCGGCCTATTCTGAACTTTGGAACCGTCTTGCGCCAACCCTCCATGTATTGCCATGGTCGTCGCCCGATCCTCGCCTCCGCCTCGAAGGCCCGCTCGCAGGCCCTGCAAAGTGGAACCGTACTGCCGCCTTACGCAGCGAGTTCTCTCGCCGCTTGGCACTCGTGGAGATCGATGTGCTGGTTGCGCAGGCACTCGGCCTGACCCTCGACCAATTGATCGAGATCTACCGCATCTATTTCCCTGTTCTTCAGGAATACGAGGCGGGCACCTGGTACGATCAGAAGGGCCGGATCGTCTGGACATGTTCCAAGGGCCTGCCCGGCATCGGCTGGCTGGACGAGCGCAGCAAAAGTCCCGGTCGCGCAGCGTGGGAGAAGATCCTCGCCGAGAGCCCCTCGGAGCTGACCTGTAGCGCCACAGACGACACGTTGCCCGGCGGACCGCGCACGGTGACCCGCCACTTTGTCGGACCCTTCACGCGCTGCGACCGGATCGAGGACTACAAGCGCGCCTGGGCGCATTTCGAGCGACTGAAGTCAAAAGAGGCCGCCTGAGATGAACCCCATCCTTCTTGCCCGCCATGTTCAGGAGGGCCTACGTGAACTCGTCCGCACGACGCTCAATACTTCGAGCCGTGCCTTCGACGGTGTAGTGGATCGGTTCCTTGCTGACCCTGCGAACTTCATAAAGGGTCCCTGGGTGTCGGTCGACATGCCGTTCCGGCAGATCGATGGGGCGGCGGACGGCACCTGGATCCAGCCGTTCCCCGAAATCCCGCTCCGCTTCGCCCCCTATCAGCACCAGATGGACGCGTTCGCGCGACTGAGCGGCACGGCAATGCGCTCGACCCTCGTGGCGACGGGGACCGGATCGGGCAAGACGGAATCCTACCTCTGGCCGATCCTCGAGCATTGCCGCCGGAACAAGGGCAAATCAGGTATCAAGGCAATCCTGATCTACCCGATGAACGCGCTGGCCACGGACCAAGCACGCCGGATTGCTTCTGCTCTGACCTCCATCCCATCTCTGTATGGAGTCCGCGCAGGAATCTATGCGGATGCCGAGCCGCAGAACGCGACCCACGAGGTGACGGCGGACAGCATCATCACTCATCGCGAGACAATGCGGCGCAATCCGCCGGACATCCTGCTCACGAACTACAAAATGCTCGACTATCTCCTCCTGCGCGGTCGAGACCGACCGCTTTGGGAGAAGAACGACCCGAAGACCCTGCAATTCCTCGTGGTCGATGAGTTGCACACGTTTGATGGGGCGCAAGGGGCGGACTTGGCGCTTCTCTTGCGGCGGCTGAAGTACAGGCTCGGGACGCCTGAGCGACATCTTATCTGCGTCGGCTCCTCGGCTACGCTCGGATCGGGAGATGACGCAGCGACGGAGCTGCGGCGATACGCGGAGACAATTTTCGGGGAGCCGTTTGACACTGGCGCGGTCGTTCGCGAAACCCGGAAGACCCCGAACGAGGTATTCAGGGACCCAGAATACCTCGACCGGCCTGCCCCGGCGGCGATCCGCGCCGCTCTAAAAGACGCGGAGGACCTCGATCAGCCCGGCGCTGCGCTCCGGCTGGCCGCTTGTCTCTTTCCGGACACTGCCGACCCCGACCTGACCTTTTTGCGTGAGGGCGATCCAGCTGACCAGACTTGGCGGATCGCGCTCGGGGATCGGCTTCTCCAGCATCACCTCTGCCAGAGGACGCTCAGGCTCATCGCCGAGCAGTCCGCTCCCGCCTCCCTCGACGCAATTGCCACCGGACTTTCCCAAGTAAAGGTCCTTCGGGACTGGGCGCCCGCGGATCATCGCGCTCTTGCGGAGCTGGTGGTTGCTCTTGTCGCCTGGGCCCGTTCCGGCTCCCCGGAGAATCCGCGCCCGCTCTTCAACGTTCGCCTGCAGCTCTGGGTCCGAGAGATGTCCCGAATGGTCACGAGCTTGCCGCGCATCGAGGCGGGCGGCAGGCGCTCCGTGATCCATTTGCTCCACGCGCTCGACCTCGACCGTCACGCGCTCCGGGGTGTGTTACCGGTGGTGAACTGCAATCGGTGCGGCGCCACCGCCCACATAGGTCGCCTGAACGGCGGATCGAGATCCCTCTGGGCTCCGCTCGATCAGCTCCATGAAGAATTCTTCGATGAGAACGGCGGCGACCGGATCCGGCTGCTCTATCATGACTCCATCGACCGGAAGGTGAACGCGAGCGAGGGCGCGGGCCAGATCGTGAAGGGGCTCCTCAATTCGGAATCGATGGAGTTTCACCCCTCAGAGCATGATGGGCTCGAGCCGGGCCCTGACTCGCCCGTCTGGATGTACAATCCCTCTGACGCCCAAGGTCGGATCGACCGTACCTGCCCTGCATGCGGACAGGCGAGAGGACTCCTGCTGTTCGGGATGCGCGCTGCGCGCCTCACAACTGGGGTGATCGGAACACTCTACACTTCCGAACAGAACGAGGAGCGCATCGCCGCCAAACCGCGGTTCTTGATGTTCTCAGACTCGATTCAGGACGCGGCCCATCGTGCGGCTATCGCCGAGACTCGGAACGCGCTCGCCGTTTACCAGAAGTCGCTATTTGCCGCCCTGACGAGCGCCGAGACCAACGGGCTGTCGTTGCGGGAGGTGATCGAGGATGTTCCAGCCCGCCACCTCGATGCGTTGGGGCCAGACGATTTCACTGCGCTCTTCATCTCGAAGGAGCAGACCTGGCGCGGTCGCTACCAGAACCTGATCCGCGACGGCGTCTCTATCTCCGACCCCGTCTTTCTCGAGCAGATGCGGATCCGGCTCGGCTGGGAGTATTTCGTCGACCTAAGCTATCGGGCGCATTTCAGTCACACACTCGAGGTGAACGGAATTGCGGTCGCGGACATCCCCTCGTCGCAAACTCGCGCCTCAGCCGAAAAGCTCGCCCAACAGCTTCGAAATCAGTTTCCCCGCTTACCCGAGATTGACCCTTTCACTCTGGCTCGGTTTCTATCTGGGGTGATGCAGAGGATGCGGCGACAGGGGTCAGTTGCGCACCCGTATATCGCGAGCGCGGTAGCGACGAGCAAGGGGGGCCGAGGCTTGAACTGGTTCGCTGCTGCGGCACAACTCGGTCTCGGCAAGACTGGGACACTGCCTAGCCCCAATCCCCGCAACGCGCTCGCTCCCATCCCAATCACGCTCCAGAACAGCCCGGTCGGGTTCGAGCGGATCACTCGGAGCCAGATCTCCAACTGGTATCGCGACTGGCTATTCCGTACGCTTGGGCCCGTTGATCTCCGGCTCGGGACCGATCCCGACAGCGTCTACCCGATGGTTCTGAGCCGGCTGGAGGCGGATGCGTTTGTTACGAGAGTGAACGGGCCTGACGGGCAGGACCGCCACGCCTGGCTTCTAGAGCCGACGCAGGTTACCGTCTCGACCGCAACGCTGGGCCTCGTTTGCGATCAATGCGGCCGGCGTGAGACGGTGCTCGCGGAGAACGCGGACCATGCGATTGGTTCTCCCTGTACGCGGATCGGCTGTGAGGGACGGCTTGAGTCCTCAGTCCTGCCGCCGAGACCGGCCCTGCGACGCTCCCTCCTCTCCGACCGGAACCACCGGGTGGTCGCCCGTGAGCATACGGGAATCCTCGAAGCAGGCGACCGGCTTCGGGTGGAGACCGGGTTCATCAAGGAGGAGGCCCGCTGGGCACCCAACCTGATCTCGGCTACCCCGACCCTCGAGATGGGAATTGATATCGGCGATCTCTCAACCCTGCTGCTCAGCTCGGTCCCGCCGGAGGAGGCGAATTACGTCCAACGGATGGGCCGGAGCGGCCGCCGAGACGGAAACGCTCTGAATATGGTCCTCGCCAATGCGCGGCCTCATGACCTTGAGTTCTGGGAGGACCCGACCCCGATGCTCTCCGGCCAGGTGCGCCCGCCCGGGGTGTTCCTTGCCGCAGAGGAGGTGCTCCTCCGCCAGGTAACCGCCTTCACCCTTGATGCTTACGTTGCCGCAACCGCTGAGGCTGGGGATTATGGGAAGGTGCGCGAGGTCCTAAAACGCCGTGCGGACGGGGTGATGCAGGGGTTTCCAGTCGAGTGGCTGGAGCTGGTTGGGAAACGTGGGACGGAACTCGCGAGCACCTTCCTGTCCGGGCTTCCCCAAGAGGTCCGGGAGCGTGCGGATCTCGCGGAACGGATCCGGACCTATCTTACGGGGACGGATACCCTATCGATCGGATGGCGGATCGGGGCCACCTTCGACGAGGCGGCCGAGGAGCGGGCGCGCTTGCTGCAGAAGCGCGAGGAGGCCACACGCGAATTGGAACGGTTACGGCGGCGACGGGCGGAACTGACCGAGGAAGAGTACGAAAAGCGTGAGGCGGAGATCTCGCGGGATCGGACCGCGATCAACCGGCTCATCCGGAGCGGGATCGATGACGTCCCGGTCATAAAATTCCTGACCGACAAGGGGATCTTACCGAACTACGCTTTCCCGGAGGAGGGGGTGAAACTCACCTCGATCCTGTCTCGGCGGAACGACCACGCTCGCGACGAGGATGGGCTCCTTTATCTCGAGTATTCCCGCCCCGCGAGTTCTGCCCTGTCCGAGTTTGCGCCGGGCCAGTTCTTCTACGCCAATGGACGTCAGGTGGAGATAGAACGGATCGAGATTGGCAAGGAAGACTTGGCCGCATGGACCTTCTGCCCCTCCTGCTCCCATGTCGCGGGGCGAATAGAGGGGGCGGAGAGCCGAGCCTGCCCTCGATGCGGAGACGAGATGTGGTCGGATTCCGGATCGCACCATGAGGTGGTGCAGCTCAGGTCCGTGATCTCGGTCGACAGCGAAGATAAAGCGGTCATCCGGGATCTTGATCAGCGTGATCAGCGCCGTTTCGATCGGGCCCTGATGCCGTTCCATGAGCCAGGCGACATCACTGCGTCCTGGTTCACGAGTCGCGAGACGGGAGCCCCCTTCGGGTTCGAGTTCATCCCAAGGTGCTCCTTTCGTGACTTCAATTTTGGCCCGAAAACCTCGGCCTCGACAGGGCCGAAGATCGCCGGGGAACGTCGTCCGGCGCAACCGTTCCGGATCTGTCGGCACTGCGGCACGCTACAAAAGCCGCCTCGTGAGGACGGAGACCGGGGCACGCATCCGCCGAACTGCCGCGCCTCCCGGGAGCAGGATCTCGCACGCGACGCATGGGAGACGGAGGTCTTCCTGATGCGGAGGTTCTCGACGGAGGCGATCCGGATCGTGATTCCCGTCTTCGGTGAGGCCGATGATGACGATCTAAAAAGCTTTGTCGCCGCGATTAACTTGGGCATGCGCCGGCATTTCGCAGGCAAGGTGGACCATATCCGCTCGACCGTCTTCGAGGCGCAACTCGATGGGATGACGACAGTCCGCAGCCTCTATCTATACGACTCCGTGCCCGGCGGATCCGGATATCTGCGCCAGATCGGCGAGCATCCGGAGACGATGCGAGCGGTCGTTTTGAGAGCGGTGGAGGCGCTTCGGGACTGTCCCTGCAATCAGCAGCCGGATCGGAATGGGTGCTATCGCTGCGTTAAACCTTACCGGGCGCAGTTCGGGCCCGGAGAACCCGATCGGGATCGGGCGCGCGACCTGTTGGAGTCGATCCTGCAGAAATGGGACAGCCTCTCCCGAACGGAGACGGGGATCGACGACTCCATCCGCGGTGCACTCGTCGAGAGCGCGCTTGAGAAGCAGCTCCTTCGAGCTCTCTCGGAGATCTACGGAGAGGGAGCGTTGACCCCACAGGTACTTTCCGGAGGGCGTCGAGGCTTCGTGCTGAGGGCAGGACGCCCGGGCGCGCCTCGTCTCTGGACCATCGAGCCGCAGGTGCAGATTGACGTGCGATATCGTGACTTCCCGAAGAAGCGGATAGACTTTCTGCTCACCCCGATCGGTCGCGTCGGGGCCCGACCGATCGTGATTGAGATGGACGGAGTCGAGTATCATGCCGCGACCGTCGCGAAGGACCTGCTCGATCGCCTGACTATGATCCGGTCTGGGGAAGTCCGAGTGTGGACGCTTGCCTGGAAAGATCTCGACGCCAACGCCGCTCCACCACAAAACCCGCTCGCAGAAGCAGTCCTCGGCACCGATAAGATCGGACGCCTCGGCCGCGTTTTGGCCCATACGGCTTTCTCCCCGCTCGCCGATTCGGTGAGGGCTATTCAGAACGACACCGCCCTGTGCGCGCTTCGGCGGCTTCTGGATGGAGAGATAGAGACTGTTTCTGCTTCAGCCCGGTCCGTTCTGATCCGGGGCCTGGTCGCGACGGGAAAGCCATTGGACCAGCTGCCAAGGGCAGCCGCCCTTTCTGGAGAGGGGCGTGGGTTCCTCTTGACTTCCGGGCTCACCGAGCATGTTGGGGTCGGAGTGCTCGATCTCTATTTGGCCTGCAAGCAGATTTCCCCGACAGAGTGGCGGGAGACAGATGCAGACCTTCGGATTCTGCTTCGGGCCGCGCTCCCGGAGCCGGGTAAGATACCGGCCGCCAAGGCGACCTATACCGATGCTTGGCGAGGGTTATGGAGACTCGTGAACTTGTTTCAGGAGCTGCGCGGATTCCACGTCGAGATCGAGGGGCTCGATGTCCTATCTCCACCTGACATGACTGCCCCGTCCGACGCGTTGGATGGGGGGGCAGAGGCCCGAGCCTGGGCCGAAGCGCGGGCGTTGTGCGACGAAGCATTTTCCCCGCTCATCGACGCGCTGACCTCGGCAGAAACCCCTGCACCTGACCGGTTCGGAGACGACCTCCTCGCAGGAGGGCGGGTTGTCGGGATGATAGAATTTGGCTGGTCAAGGGCCAGCATCGCCGTCTCGGAGGAAGGACACGGTGGCACTGGTTGGACCCTGGTCATATTCGATCCGAAGACGGATCCGGTCGGTGAGACCGTCACCAAAATTCTTCAGGCGCTTGCGGGAGCATACCCATGACGGTCGCGATCACAAAACGGGTCTCCTACGACATCGGCTGCATGAAGAGTCTGAGGAAACTGCCGGACAAGGTCGTCGTCCGGTTCATGGATATGATGACTCGCTACATGACTGACCCGTCCGGAAACGGGCTGAACCTGGAGACGGTCCAGGGGGCGAAGGACAACGCGATCAAATCCCTCCGCGTGGATCAGGGTTACCGCGCGATCGCCTTTGAAGTGGGCCGGGACATTATGTTTGTCCACGTCAACGAACATGACAAGGCATATCGGTGGGCTATGGGACGGAGAGTCAAGCTCGACCCGGACACCAACCGAATCCGGGTGATCGAGGAGGTCGACGCGGGAACAGAGCGTGCCCCGGCCCCGTCCGAGCCCCGCCTCTTCGCCAAATTGTCCGATAAGAGGCTTGGTGCTCTTGGGGTTCCGGAGGAGGAGCTTCCGGCAGTGCGCCTGCTCACCACCCTTGAAGCGTTCGAGGCGGCCGAGGAGCGGTTTGACCCGCTCACCTACCAAATCCTCTACGCCCTCGTCGCTGGTTACAACGACGAGGAGGTCCATGCGCTGACGGGCATCGGTGCCGAGTCAGAGGCGGAGTCTCCAAAGACCGAGCTGAATTTTGGCGCGCTGATCGAAACGGAGGAAAGCCGTCAGACGATTTTCATTCCGGAGTCGGAAGCAGAGCTTCGGCGCGTGTTCGAGGAGGGGCTCGAGGGTTGGCGGATCTTCCTGCACCCGGAGCAACGCAAGATTGCCTACCGTGATTACAACGGCCCAGCGATGGCTCGTGGGGGCGCCGGAACCGGAAAGACTGTAGTCGCGATGCACCGCGCGAAGTATCTAGCCGATCAGATCATGTCGGACCCTACGCGCGCGGGTCAACGAGTCCTGTTTACCACCTTTACAACCAGTCTCGCGCAGGACATCGAAGCGAATCTTCGGACCCTCTGTCCGGAGCATCTCGATGCGCAGCCGCCCCGCATCGAGGTGATCAACCTTGACCGCTGGGTCTCTCAGTTCCTAAAGCGTAAAAACTTCGAGCGGAAGGTTGCGTATTTCGGGGAAGCCCGCGACCGACTTGAGGAGATCTGGCGTGATGTGTTTCTCGATCATGTGCTGCCTGATGGACTTTCCGAAGCGTTCGTGAAGGCTGAATGGGCGCAGATCGTCCAAGCAACTGGCTTGACCGAGCAACGCTCCTATTTGAAGGCGTCGCGTGCGGGACGTGGCACACCGCTTGACCGACGCAAACGGGCCGCACTCTGGGAAGTGTTTTCGGATTACCGTGCGCGAATGATCAGCGAGGGGCTGGCAGAGCCGGATGACGCCTATCGGGAAGCGATAGAGATCCTGTTGGCGCAGGCGCCGAACCTCCCCTACGCGGCCGTCATCGTAGACGAAGCACAGGACATGGGGGAACAGGCGTTTCGACTGGTCCGCGCGATCGTGCCGGAGACCTCGTCTGGAGACCGAAATTCTATTTTCGTGGTAGGAGACGCGCATCAGCGAATCTACGCGCGCCGCGCAAGCATGTCCGTCTGCGGGATCAACGTGCGCGGCCGCTCGCGGCAGCTTCGGCTCAACTATCGAACTACCCAGGAGATCCGCACCTGGGCCGTGTCTATCCTTGAGGGAGTCTGCGTCGATGACCTCGATCAAGGAACCGACTCGTTACGTGGTTACGTCAGCGTCCTGCGCGGTGCGCCGCCTGAGCTCGTTTCGTACCGGTCTGAGACGGAGGAGTTGAAGGGATTGGTCGATTGGACACGAGTTCAGCTTGCGGACCAGATCGGACTCGCGGACTTAGGAGTCTTGTGTGGTCGGCGGGCTGATGTAGCGCGGGTGCGACGAGCGCTCTCATCGGCGGGGATTGAGACCATTGAGCTGCAGGCCGGAAGCACAGATGATCGTTCCGCCCCCGGAGTTCGAGTGACCACTATGCACCGGGCCAAGGGGCTTGAGTTCTTTTCCGTGGCCATCCCGTTGCTGTCGGAATCTGCGTTTCCACCTGTCGGCGCGCTAAACGCGGCGGTGGATCAAGCAGACCGGACGGACATAGTCGATCAGTATCGATCGCTCCTGCACGTCGCTGCCACGCGCGCGAAAAAAACACTGCGGGTGTCTTGGTCCGGCGCCCCCACACTTCTGATCCCTAATGTACACATCAAATGAAGCATGCCCCGACTGGTATCGACCGCTTTCAGCAGACTTTTAGCTTGCCGCTGATAGCGTACGACCCTGTGTTTGATGTTCGCTATAGGCCGTCATTCTTCAACTTTTTACCTCCGATAACCTTCATTATCGCGATTAACCTACATCGGTCCCATTAATTCATCTGGGGGCGGGACGCTCGCGAAATTGCAATTAATTTCACAATGCAGCCGGCCAAATTCCGCACTGCCATGAAGCGATCTGAAATCGCGCCCGTGATCAGCCTAGACCCGCTTGTACCCCCTTTTGTCTTTTCTCACGGGAGCTCAGCTTAGAATGGCGGAGTTCCAGCGAGTTCGACGCCTACGCCATGCGTCGACGCATCTTGGCGGGCCTCGGGACGACAACCGCGCCTGCAACACCCCGAATGGCCACCAGTCCGGATTGTAGCTCGTCGTGCTGTTCCGTGTGGGCCGCATCGTCCCAGACGAAGGCAACGATGGCGTCGTACGGTGACGGCTTGCTGAGATAGAGGCCGGCGTCGGCCGCTATCTCCTCGATGAGTGAGGCATACGCCGCCTGACCGGCGGACCGCAGGAACTTCACCTCGATGATGGTTCCCAGCGATGGCACACCAAGGTCGGCGCGGGGATTTTTGTGTCCGACGGACAACAGGTTCTCCTCATCCTCGAGATCCGGAAAGATGGGCGCGAGGACCGACCAGAGGAGATTCTGGACGTGATACTCGTTCTCGACCTCCCACCGGGCTTCGCGCGACTTCGACGTGCGGGGCTGGTCCTCGTAGGTCCACCGGCGCATGGATCGGCGAATACCGGATAGCAGCGCGATCAGCCCATCCCGCGTGATCGAAGAGGGATTAATTTGCGCATCGAGCGCACAAGCATGTCTAAAAGCGGAAAGCCGTGCGGCATCACGGGTAGGACCGTCGTGATGAAGCTCGAACGACTTAATTATGCCCCATGCGCGACGCACGTCGTCGTCAGTACAAATGACAGATCCGTTGCTAGCGAGGGCCACGGCAAGCTCCGGCGGCAAGGGGGTTCCAATTGGAGCGCCCAGGCTGTACGCCGCAGCGTTGGCAAGACCGAGTTGCCAAGCATCGCCGCTCATCTCGACGATAGACCGCTCTAGCAGCTTGTGCATCCACAGGGCATCAACGGTGTTGTGCTTGAGGGCCAGCGCTACGCCCAGCAAGGCGACGCCGTCGACCTCAAAGCGCAGCGGTCGGCCATGAGCAAAGAATGATCGCCCGGCGAGATGAGCGAGATCGGCAGCCAGCAGCCCGCGCTGTTCGTCGGTTAGCAAACCCGCCGCCGCTCCGTAGCCAAGTGCCGCAATGAATTCAGGGTGACGACCCGGCGTCTCAACACGTGCAGCATCAACGAGATGGCGTTGAAGCTGCCCGTGATCGAGCAGGAGCCATGCGCAAAAGGCACCGACGTGACACGGCAAGGGGCCAGCGGCGTTGACCTGCGCTTCCAGGCTTGTGCGAATTTCCGCAAGGTTGACCATCAGAGAAACCACAGCGTTCGGCCAATCGGCCCAAAGTGCACGGCCTCGGTATCCCATCCATCGACTGCACTGAGCCCGGATAATCGCTCTGCTATGAGGTCGGAATAGCGGATCGTGATCGGATACCGCTCGGGTGCCAGCATGCGCCAAGAGTGACCCGAGAACTGGAAGGCCTGCCGCGCCAGATAGGTCATGTCGGTAAAGGTCGAAAGCCGATGAAGCTTCAACAAGCAGGGACGAGGCATGCCGTGCTCGGCAAGCTTGAGCTCCGAAGCGCCGGCGAAGACGACTAGGGACTCATAATCACTTAGCTTTAGATGCAGGCCCCGCGCCGGACCCAGAACGCCTTTCTTCGGCTCCGAAAACCCAATGCCGGATTGCCCGTGGTCGAAAACTAGGAATGGATGTTTCGGCGCGATATGCAGGAATGCAAAGGTGACGTTGTCGAGATGTAGGTCCAGGACCGTACGTTCGATAGCTTCTGCCTCGGCGTCCTTCAGCGGCATGAAAACGTGAAACACGAGGCGGACCTTGTCGGTGCTTCGCCAATTGTCTTGCTTGCGCACCGTCGTGATGGAGCGCTTGAGAGCCTCGTAAAGGGCCGACGCGTAGCCCTGGAAGGGCACAACGGCGGTGCGGTCGCTCAACAGGTAACTGCCGTCGCTTGAGAATACCGTCGTGATGCCGACGTACCGCTCGTGGGCACCGACGCGACTGCTGGCAACGCTGTGGGAGCCCAGGCCGATGACCAGTTCGTGAGCCACCGTCTGTTGCGAGGCGAGCAACCAGGGCGTGCCGCCGAGCTTAGCGTAGGTGGCGAGGCTCATGTGGTTAAGCGAGAACACCAGCTGGCTATCGGGTTGTGCCATAGTTTCCAGGCGGATGCTCTGCACCGCCACGCCCCGCTTGAGGAAGACAGACTTGGTTGCGAAGTAGGGGTTCGATCCGTCGTCGTAGCTCTTGAACTCTTCTTCGACTTGGACCAGGGCGAGATCCCAACTGAAGCCGCCATCGGTGGCGGCACTCAGGGCACGGTGGCTTGCCTGGACATAGTCGGCGGCAATCGCGGTCGGGGCTGTAAAGAAAGCCACCTCAGGGTTCTGCAACGCGAACCGTCGGATAAAGCCGTCGCCGTAGCGCGCTACCTTTTTCCGACCGGAGACAACGTCCGGCATGCCCTCAAGGAACTTGGCGAGAAATGCGTCCACTTGGCCCTCGTGGCGCGCCTGGCAGATGACAGCGATCCTGAGCCGCTTCGGGCTAAACACACGTTGATCGTATGGGCCGTTTTGCTTGAGACCGCGCTCGCTCCAGTCGTCCTTGCGAGTCCCGCTCGGGTCAAACACAAGGACCGGCTTCTCGATCATCTCCCGGATGGGGAATCCTGGCCGGTCAGAGGTCAGCATCTCATCGATGACGAAGCGAGCGCCGGGGATGGCGTTCAGGTCCGCCTTGTCGCGCAGATAACTCATTGCCTCGTCGATCTTCTCCTTCCGTCCAGGGCCAGAGTTGAGGTGCACGGCGGCGCGCTCGGCGTCGGCTAGCAGAAGCGGCGCGTCGACCCCGATCATGCGCCGAACGCAGTCGTCGACCGTCTCGACGCGTGGCTCAAGGAATGCGCGATCAGCAGCGACAACTTCGAAGCCTTCTGCGTGGTCGTCGAGCACGAGCATGCCATCAGCAATGCTCGTGACGCGGCCAGCTAGTTTGCGGCGGGGTAGAATGCGCGGATCAGGGGCCGGCTCCTCGACCAGAACATAATGGCCTTCGATCGGGACATCGAAGCCGATGAGCTCGGCACAGCTCATACGGATCAGGTTCTTAAGGCTCAGCTCACAAACGAGACCGACGCTGCGCTCACCGCCTGCGTACATGGAACGAGTGCCGAAGTGCAGCGCGTGGCGGCGCTGGATCGACGCTGGCAACCGGGAATGGATGAGGAGGCCACGATCGCGTTTACCGAGCACGGTCACGCCTCGCCCCGGCAGAATTTCGCGCACATTATGGAATGCCCTGATCAGAGCAGCCTCGAACAGCGCAGGCCAGAGCCAGCGTTCCTGTGACAGATCAAGCTCCTCGATAACGTTGCCGATCGGCTTCTGGCCATGGACCACAGGTATGTCGACGATGACGTCGCCTTCGCGGCGTCGCATCAGCACATGGGTCGCGGCAAACTCCTGGCGCAGCTCGCGGAGACGATCGTGATCGTAGTCCTGTCGACCCACCTGCACCTTGGTTGCGCCTGCAAGAGAGATGGGCGCAAAATTGATCGTGAGATGTTGCATCGCTGCCTTCGCTGAGCCTTATCGCCCCCTACGGTACCGACTCGTCTGAGTATCATACTGGACTCGATGTAAGTGGGGTACGATGGACCGGACTGCGGGCGGACACTCTACAGACGGCATCCCATAAGTGCGGTCGGATCGATAAAGCCGGCCGGTGGTCCCATCCTTCGAAGAGGCCGTTGCATGCCGCTATCGATACCCCCTCCGTCGCGCTGAATTTATTGCGAAGAACCCCCGCCTTTCGGCGATGAACACGTTATCCCAGCGTCGATCGGTGCAGACGACAAGCAGTGGCTCCTAAAAAAAATGCGTCTGTCAGACCTGCAATAACAAAGTATTTTCACCGCTCGAGCTGGAGTTTGCGCGCTCTTCGCCCTTCAGCATCTCGCGTCTGGCACTTCAGCCGGAGAGTAGGGGCCGTGTCTCTAAGACTGAAGCACCTGGGCTGAAGACGCAGGAGTTTCTCGTCTATGACTCGCGCAACCGTATCATCGCCGAGGCCATTCTTCAGGCTGGCCTCGATCCCCTGATGCTTCCTCAAAGCCACCTCGTCCCGGACGAAAACAACAACATAATGTTGCTTCCTCAGGCCAAGGATTTGAATAAGCGCGACCCTGTCCCTAGCGAGTCGCGCTTGCACCATGTACGTCGCTAACATTCGGACGAGCTGTGCAATTAATTGCACACTTACAGCTTAAGAAGACGCGAAGCAGCTAGCTGCGATTTTGTGGCGACGATTTTCGCCTTCAGTTCCGCCAGTTCTTTTTCCAAGACACCTATTGCTGCTTCCGCCTGGGAGAGGGCGTCTCGAGCGGCATATTCTCTGAACGATGCCGCACCCTCCGACGAACGGCGTTCTTCCTCAAAACTCCAACCGAGTCGCGCGACAATTTCAGCGGTCATAGTTCTACCGCTGCCCGCTACGGCTCTGTCTAAATCTTTCCTCGTCTGTTCGGAAAAGCGGATCAAGAACTTACCTTGGTCGCGGGAACGGTTCTTCACCATTTTGACCAGTTGTCCTTTCAAAAAATGAAGTTGGGCGCATACTGCCTGCCATATAGCATTGGGCATATGTCGATTTACTGCAAGTTGCTGGAGAAAGGTTGGTTACCGATGAGGAAAATAAAGCCGGAAGACGTCGAAGAGGCTGAAATCTGCATTCGCCAACGGCAGCTTTTGGAGAAGTTAAGGCAATTCTTGCTCGACCACGACGCCGACGAAGCGCTGCTCGAGGCAGTGGATCAAGCGGCCGAGGACAATGAACAATGGGGAGTACCCAGTGTCGAAGATGCAATTCGCAACGGTGTAATCAAAGGCTTCAGTTGAGAGTGGTGTGCAATCGCTGGCCTAAGCGAACGCTCATTCAGGATCATGTCCTAGAGCTGGCAAGTATGCGCCAGCGGGAACAACCGACTGCTATTCTTTCGGAGGCATCCGAGCATTCCAAGACGGTGACGATAACGCCGAAGAAGAAGTCATCTTTGGGATCAGTAAATTCACATGCAGGAAGCAATGACTAAATCGCGCCGCGCAGTCATCTACGCCAGATTTTCGACCGACAAGCAAAACGAGAAATCAACAGAAGATCAGGCCGCGCTCTGTCGCGATTACGCGCAGAAGAACGGCTTCAAAGTCGTCGAAGTGTATGCCGACAAGGCGAAGTCGGGCGCATCGGTTTTTGGCCGCTACGGCTTAGAAGGTCTTCTAGCCGACGCGAAGCACGGTTCATTCGACGTCGTGCTGGCAGAAAGCATCGACCGACTTTCGCGCGACCAGGAAGACCTCGCCCGTATTTACAAGCGTCTGCGTTACATTGGCGTCGCCATAGTAACGTTGTCGGAAGGCGAGGTGAACGAACTGCATATCGGCCTGAAGGGCACGATGGGTGCGCTCTATCTGAAAGACCTTGCGGACAAGACGCGACGCGGACTAAGCGGTGTCGTCCGCGATGGGCGACACGCTGGCGGGAAGGCATATGGCTACAGGGCCGTGCCCGGAAAGCGCGGTGAGCTGGAGATCGTCGAGCACGAAGCCGAGATCGTTCGTGAGATTTTCACTCAATACGTTTCCGGCAAGACTCCTCGAGAAATCGCAAAAGCCCTTAATGCCCTACTTGTACTCCCACCCCGAGGGCGATACTGGACCGCTTCTACGATCAACGGCTCTCGCGAGCGACGCAACGGCATTCTTTTGAATGACCTTTATAACGGCGTGACTGTTTGGAACCGACAGTCATTTATGAAGGACCCTGACACGGGCAAGCGGGTGTCCAGACCGAACCCGCAATCAGAGTGGCTGTATCAGGATACGCCCGAGCGGCGGATTGTCCCCGATAGTCTCTGGCATGCCGCACAGGCCAAAAAAGCCGCGCGGGGCGGCCCTCGTCCACATGAAAAGCGCAAACACAAATACCTTCTATCCGGCCTTATCAAGTGCGGCTGCTGCGGCGCTGGCATGACGGTTCACGACACCCGCAACGGCCGGGTGCGCCTTCGCTGCGCCCGTTGGGATCAGACAGGTGCCTGTGGCAACCGCGACGCCTACGACATGCGCATCATTGAGAGGCTAGTGGTCGATGCTCTCAGGTCTGAGTTTTCTAAGCCGGAAATGACGGCCGACTTCGTCAAAGGATACAATGAACGATTGAGGCGGCAGACCACTGATAGTTCGTCCCGACGCGCCAAGACCGAACGCGGGCTGGCAGAGATCAGGGCATCAATCGAACGCTGGCAGAAGCTCTATGTTGCGGGCCACGCAACCGATGCCGAAATGACGACAAACGTCCCGCCCTTGCGCGAGAAAATGGCGAGCCTAGAAGCCGAGTTGGCGACCATAGAAAAACCGCCGACGTTCATAGAGCTTCACCCGCAAGCGATGGCGGCCTATCGAGCGATGCTGAACAATCTTCCTGCGATACTTGCGCACGGTTCGGACGGCGGACCTGCCAAGACACTGCGCAAGTTGGTCAGCGCCATTACCATAAAGCGTTCTGACGAACAGCAACCGATGAGACTGGAAATTCGGGGCAAGATTGCCGAACTACTCACAGCAGCAAAACTTCAAGGAGTGATAACGATGCAAAGTACTGCCTTGGGGGATAACGGTGGTTGCGGGGGCTGGATTTGAACCAACGACCTTCAGGTTATGAGCCTGACGAGCTACCGGGCTGCTCCACCCCGCGTCACCAAAACGCGCGGCCCGGTATGGCTTGCGCGTCCTTAGGATAAACAAGGCCGCTCGTTTCGGAGCGGCCTCTGACCGCCGTATAGCACAAAAAAATCGTCTGGAAACCCCTAACTTCAGATTTCGTCGATAAACCATCGAAGACGCCGAGAACTGGGGCTCTGCACTGCATTCTCAAGCAGCGAGCGTCTATCCTTCGCGGACTCGAAAAACTGCGGCGAATGCGGGCTTAGTGCAGTTGGCGCGATGGCAATCCGGCGAGATTCAAACCTGTAGAATCCAAAGACATGGAGACCAGGTACAGGGGTGTTATGTCGCGACGGTTGGCCACTTCGGGGATCTTCCGAATTTTTTGAACGCGCGGACGCTGCCGCGACGCAGCTTTTTTGACTCGGGTAGGCTTGGCGAGTGCCTTACCCAAATGTCCGCCCAGGGTCATGTATCCGCGCGGCCAGTCCGTGCCAACGATCAACGAAGCGTCGCTGAGGTCTTGAGCGAAGCTGATGCTGGAGCACGACATAGTTGCCATGGCAAACATGACGACAATCGCCGCTGACCTGATAGACGCCATTGCATTCAGTCCGGTGTTTATGATTCTGGCTATATAGAGAGTCCGCAATGCTTCGGTAAACAAAACGTTAATTTGTGTGCTATTTAACTCACATTGCCGTATTTTCGATTGCGTCCCGCCAATTTTTATTTCCGCTTATTGGAAATCCGTCATTTCGGCTTCGGCAAATCACGGCGCTCGGTCATAAAAAATGCCAGCAGTAGAATGCCGATAATAGCGCCCACTTCAGAAGTCAGCGTCCAACCGCCGGCATGATAGGTGATCGTGCCAAGCAAAGAGCCTATGGCGCCGCCGATGAAATTGATCGTCATATAAATCGCATTCACGCGGCCGGCCGTTTGCTTCGGCGCCAGGAAAATGATGCGCTGGCTCGCTATTTGGTTCGTTTGAATTGCTGCGTCGAACACAATCGTGAGCACCACGAGGGCGGTGAGCCATTGCCAATCCGTTGCGATTCCTGTCGCATAAAATGTCAGACCTAGCGTCGCCATCGCGGCGACGGTCATGGATCGAATATATCCCCGATCTGCAAATCGCCCTGCTATCGGCGCGGCGAGTGCGCCCCCAGCGCCTGCCAGGGCAAATATTCCGATGCCCATTTGGCTCAAGCCGAAGCGCTCCGCCAACATAATCGGCGCAGCGGTCCAGAACATGTTGAATGCGGCAAACATCAGCGACTGATAGAGCGCGCGTCTTCTCAGGGCGGGCATGCTTCGGAACAGACCGACCATCGACCGCAATATTTGCAGGTAGTGACTTCCTTTTGGCGGCTGGCGCTTCGGCATGAGGCGCATCAGCGTTGCGCCGATGAGCACCATCAATCCGGCCGAACACCAAAAGACGGCGCGCCATCCGAGATTGGCAGCGATGAAAAGCGCGACCGGACGGGCGAGCATGATGCCGGTCAGAACACCGGCCATGACATTGCCGATGATGCGGCCTCGACGAGCTTCAGGCACGAGATGCGCGATAAAGGGAATGAGCACCTGCGCGCCCGTAGAGCATAGTCCGACCAGAAAAGACGCAGCAAAGAATATTGAAGCTGATGTCGCCGTCGCGATGCCAATGAGGCCGACGATCGTTAATGAGAGCGTCGTCAGGACAAGGCGCTTATTTTCGACGAGGTCCGCCAGCGAAACGAGAAGAAAGAGGCCGACCCCATAGCCGATCTGAGTGGCGCCGACGATCGACCCCGCAAGGTCCTCCCTGACACCGATTTCCCGTCCGATCGAAGCGATCAACGGCTGAGCGTAGTAGAGATTGGCAACGAGAGCGCCTGCCGCGACGGCGAACACGGCGACGAGCACCGCAGACGGCTCGGCTAATTTTGAATCGGGTCCCGGGAAACTCGCGTCATTTAACTGACCGCGACTTGATGCTCGATCGTCCAATGTTGTTTTTCCTCAGTCGCGCAGTTTCTGCACAACAACGTCTGTCTTTTCAGCTGGAAGGGAAACTTCGGTTACATTCGAACCAACGTAAAGTTGCTGTGGCTTTTCGCGCATGAGCTAGACGCGGTCAGGTTGAATATTGCCGCACGTCGGCATTCGCCTTGCTCGCGAGTCTCTCGACCGATAAACGGCGAACCAACGATTTAGGGCCAGCGGTTCGCGCTGGCCCTGACATTTCAGCAGAGAAGGACCATCATGCAGACCAAAGCTTACGCCGCGGAAAAGGCCAAAGCCCCGCTCGCTCCGATTACGATCGAACGCAGGGAGCCCGGACCGAAGGACGTTGCTATCGATATCCTTTATTGCGGCGTTTGCCATTCCGATCTGCATACCGCGCGCGGCGAATGGCCGGGCGTTCTGTACCCATGCGTTCCGGGCCATGAAATCATCGGCCGCGTCACCGAGACTGGCACGGACGTCAAGACGTTCAAAGCCGGTGATATTGTCGGGGTCGGCTGCATGGTCGATAGCTGCCGCACATGTGATCCTTGCCAGCACGATCTCGAACAGTACTGCGAGGGGCCTCACGGATCCACAGGCACGTATAATGGCGCAGCAAAGGGCGGACTGCCGAACACATACGGCGGTTATTCCAAGCACATCGTGGTCGATGAGCACTTCGTGCTTCGTATCCGTCACAAGGTGCAACAGCTCGCCGCTGCGGCGCCGTTGCTTTGCGCCGGTATCACGACATGGTCGCCTCTCAAGCACTGGAAGGTTGGACCAGGCCAGAAGGTTGGCATCGTCGGCATCGGCGGTTTGGGCCACATGGGCGTGAAGCTTGCGCATGCGCTTGGAGCGCACGTCGTGGCATTCACGACGTCACCTTCCAAGAAGCTGGCGGCGCTTGAGCTTGGCGCTGACGAGGTCATCATCTCGACGAATCGCGAAGAAATGAAGGCCCACGCCGGCAGCTTCAATTTCATCTTGGATACGGTCGCGGCTTCCCACGATCTCGACACGTTCACGAGGCTTCTGAAGCATGACGGAACGCTTGTACTCGTCGGCGTTCCGGAGGATCCGCATCCCTCTCCGTCTGTCGGCACTTTGATTTTCGGACGCAAGTCGATCGGCGGTTCGTTAATCGGCGGCATCGCCGAGACGCAGGAAATGCTGGATTTCTGCGCCGAGCGCGACATCACGTGCGATATCGAGATGATTGCGATGTCCGAGATCGATAACGCCTACGACCGTCAGTTGAAGAGCGATGTGAAATATCGCTTCGTCATCGATATGGCGACGTTGACCTGATCCTTTATTTCCGAGGCGAATTCTCGCCATCAGGCCGTTTCTCACCGGCGCTACGCATAGCGCCGGTGAAGGATCTCATTCGGACTTTGACGATTTCTGCAAAGTCGATCCGGCGTCCTTGAACTTCAGCAAGTGGGCGTCGTCGGCGGCCCCCTTCGTCTCGGCGACGACACCGAATTGCAGCGGCTCGTCCTGTGCGTAGCGTTTTCCCAATCTATAAGCGATTTCGGCGCGTGCAGTCTCGACACCAAGATAGAAAGCGTGGCCGATGTCGGCGCGCGTATCGAGGTGGGGGAAAAGCTGAAACGGATCGTCGGAGACGTGGTGACCGTTCCGGTTGTAGATGTGGATGCCATCTTCCGCGACTTCGATGCGATAATTCTGATCGCGAATCTCGGCCGCAAGCGCCTTTATTTCTTCGGGCGTTGACGCAAAGCCTTTCCGGTCTCGCAAAGCCATCAGCCCTTCGCCAAAACCTTGCGGCAGCGCTTCCGCCTTTCGGGCCGCAAAGTATTCGCGTCGAGCCCGGTCGAACTCCTTGATCGCCGTCCGGCAATGCGGACTCACCTGCACGGCGAGAACGCCAGTGATGTGAAGCTCCGAGCACATGCCCATCAGCAGCGCGTTGATGCCGGTCGTATCGGCGTCCGTCAGCTCGGTGACGTTGCCGATCCCCATAAGGATTGGAATATCGGGGCGGCGTTTGCGCAGGTCGTAATAACGTGCGACGGAGGCGGTGAACCCGTAATGGATCGGATCAAGAATGGGATCGGCGTAGAAGGGTCTGTCCTTGGTGATCATGATGTCGATCACGCGATCGAGCGAGTCCATGTCCGCTGCGCCCGCGGAGATGAGGATCGGCGTTGCGGGGCCTTCGTCGACGATGGATATGGTCTTTTCGTTGAGGCTGAAGAGATAGTCGGCGCCTGCGCGCGTCGCTCTGGACAGCTCCTCGGGATTAAACGAATCCACGCTCACCTTGGCGCCATCGGCGTGCAGAGCCGCAATCGCCGCTTCGAGATGGGGAAAAGGACTATCCGGCAGACAGCCGAGATCGATGACGTCTGCACCGTCGGCGCGCATTTTGCGCGAGCGTTCGACGATCTGCTCGGGCGTCATCAGCGTCGCATCGACTATCTCGCCGAAGATCGTGACGTCGTATTCGGAAAGATCGACTTTTCTCGCCTTCTGTCCAAGGTAGGCCGGCAGATCGGCGATCTCCTCGGGGCCCCGTTCGAAGCGCGTGCCGAAGTGATCGGAAAGACGGTCGATGTCGCCACGAAAACGGCCGGGAAGAATCACGCGGTCAGCGTTTTCGGGTAGCTTCAACCGCCGCTCGACGATCTCCGTCGTCATCAATGCTGCCACCTTGACGCCGACGTTGGCGACGATCGGCTCCAATTCGGCGTCATTGAGCTCTTCGGCGATACGCTTTACCCGGGGCTCGGCCAGCGATCCGGTTACCAATACGATGCGCTTGGCCATCGGCGTGCATTTCCTTTTACGAACGCTTCTTGCGTGAATTGGCACCGAACGGGGCGCGGCGCAATCTCCCCTGGATGCCCCATCGACAAATCACTGGATTTACGGTTTTCGTCGTCGATCAAAACTGGAGATGAGTTCCGATGAAGACGGTCCTTCTTATAGGTATCGGCGCCGGTAATCCGGACTACGTCACGATACAGGCCGTCAAGGCGCTGAACGAGACCGATGTGTTCTTCTTTCTCGATAAGGGGGAGGAGAAGGAAGACCTCATCAATCTCAGGCGAACCATTTGCGAGCGGTTCATAGAGGACAAGTCGTACAGAATTGTCGAGGTTCCGGGCCCGATCCGGGACGCGAGTGCGCCAGACTACAAATCGGGCGTCCATGCATGGCACCGGGACAAGGCGAAGATTTTCTCCGACCTCATTGCCAATCAGCTTGCGGACGGCGAGGTGGGCGCGTTCCTCGTTTGGGGTGATCCTTCCCTCTACGATAGTACCGTGCGGGTCATCGAGCACATCATCGCTGAAGGCACGCTCGCGTTCGAATACAGGATCATTCCAGGGATCACGAGCGTGCAGGCGCTCGCGGCCGAACACAAAATCGCGCTCAATCCGATTGGCGAACCCGTTCATATCACGACAGGCCGACGGCTTCTGGAAGGCTTGCCTGACAGCATCGATACGGCTGTGGTCATGCTGGATAACGGATCGGGACTGAGAGCCTGGATCGATGAGGACGCCGAGATTTTCTGGGGTGCTTATCTCGGCACGCCCGATCAAATCCTGATTTCCGGAAAGCTCGATGAATGCGTCGCGGCGATAGAAGAGGCGCGTGCAGAAGAGCGAAAGCGGAAAGGCTGGATCATGGACACCTATCTCTTGCGGCGAAAACCGCGGCGGTAGCGGCTCAGCTTAGCCCTTTCTGTCCCAGGCATCCCAAGGCGGATTTTTTCCGAAACGATCGACCAGAAAATCGATAAAAACGCGGGTTTTCGCGGCGAGATATCGATTGGGCGCGTAAAGGGCGTGGATCGTCAAATCGGGCGGACAATTGTGCGGCAGGACGACTTTCAATCTGCCAGCCGCGATATCGTTGCCGACGATGAACGTCGGAAGAATGGCGATCCCGATGCCTTTCACGGCCGCATCGCGCAAAGCGTCGCCGTTGTTCGAAGACATGCACGAAGCAACCGAGACAGAAACGGGCTCGCCGTTGACTGTCAGATGCCAGCGCTGCAATGAAGTTGTATGGCCGTAGCTCAGGCAGCGATGGCCGACCAAATCTCCTGGCGTTTCAGGTTCGCCGTGCGTCGCGATGTAGTCCGGCGACGCGACGAGGACGATACGCGCGGGCGTAATACGTCGCGCGATCAGACTCGAGTCAGTCGGCATGCCGATCCTCACGGTCACGTCGGCGCCTTCTTCCAGCGGATCGACCAATCTGTCGGTCAATGTCAGTTCGACTTTCAGATCGCTGTAGAGGATCATGAGGTCTGCGATGGCGTTGCCCAGATAGAGCGTGCCAAACGACATCGGTGCGTTGACTTTCAACGTCCCTTTCGGCTCGTCATGAAGCCGGGAGACCTGCGCTTCCGTTTCCTCGACCTGAGCGAGTATTGCCATGCACCGCTCATAATAGGCGAGGCCCGCTTCGGTCGGCGTGACGCGTCGCGTCGTGCGATCCAGGAGGCGTGCGCCAAGGGACTGCTCCAGCTCCATGACGGCCTTGCTGACGGCCGAGCGTGTAAGGCCGAGCCGGCGGGCTGCTTCCGCGTAGCTGCCGCTCGCGATCACCTTCACCAGCGCGTTCATGGCAGCGAGCTTGTCCATTTGTATCCAAATTGGAACCAGACTAGTAAAATCTTGCCGTATTGAGGAACTTACGTCAACGAGCGATATTTTACTCGTTGGCGGCTCTGAGGGGTCGTGGACGGCAGCATTCACAGGGCTCGGAGGCACTCATGACCAAGGTTCTGGTTCTTTACTATTCAAGCTACGGCCACATCGAGAAGATGTCCCACGCCGTCGCGGAGGGCGTTCGTGAAGCCGGAGCCGAGGCGACGATCAAGCGCGTGCCGGAACTGGTGCCTGAGGAAGTCGCAAAGACCATGCACTTCAAGCTCGATCAGGCGGCTCCGATCGCGACGGTGAATGAGCTCGCGGACTATGACGCCATCATCATCGGCGTCCCGACGCGGTTTGGAAACATGCCGGCGCAAATGAAGAACTTCCTCGATCAGACGGGCGGCCTTTGGCTGTCCGGAAAATTGATCGGCAAGGTCGGGAGCGTATTTTCGTCGAGCGCTACTCAGCATGGCGGGCAGGAAAGCACGATTTTGTCGACGCATACCGTCCTGCTTCACCAGGGCATGGTGATCGTCGGCCTTCCCTACTCGTTCCAAGGTCAGATGGGCGTCAAGGAAATCACCGGCGGCTCGCCCTATGGCGCGTCGACGATTGCCGACGGCGACGGTTCGCGGCAGCCGTCCGAGAACGAATTGGCGGGCGCGCGTTTTCAGGGCCGTCACGTTGCACAGATCGCGGCGCGTCTGAAAGGCTGACAGCACGCCCACGGATCGTCGCCAAAACGGCGACGGTCTTGTTCCGCCGGCACCAATTGAAGCGCCGGATCGACTGACCACATTGAGAAGCAACAGAGCGGAATCTCGTGCAAACGAGAAAGGAGAAGTCATGTCTGGCATTCATCACGTCACTGCGATTGCGGGCAATGCATCCCGCAATCTTGATTTCTACACCAATGTTCTCGGCCTCAGGCTGGTCAAGAAGACCGTGAACTTCGACGATCCGGGTACCTACCATTTCTATTTCGGCGATGAGGCCGGTAACCCGGGCACGATCCTGACTTTCTTTCCGTGGGATGGTGCTCCGCGCGGACGGGACGGCGTTGGCTTTACGCAGCAGACGATGTTTCGGGTTCCGGAAAGCGCGATCGGTTACTGGGCGCACCGCTTCGTTGAGAAGGGCGTGAAGCATGAGGCGATCGAGAAGCGCTTCGGGCGTTCGGTTCTGGCGTTTCGTGATCCGGACGGCATGAGCCTGGCTCTTGTCGGTGTTCCGGGCGCGGAAGCGGAGGCGGCTTGGCAGGGCGGCAACGTTCCGGCAGAGCACGCGCTGCGCGGCTTCCATGGCGTCAGTCTTCTGCTCGAGGATGCGGCGCCGACCGGTGCGATCTTGACGGACGTCTTCGGATTTACCGAAGCCGGTAGCGAAGGACCGATCAAACAGTTCGTCGCGAACGGTGCGGTTGCTGGCGGCATCGTCGAGATCCGGGAAGCCAAAGGTTTCCTTGCCGGACATCTGGGCCGGGGCTCGGTGCATCACGTGGCATTCCGCGCCGCGAGCGATGATGTGCAGGCGGAGATGCGAAAGAAGCTCGTCGAGAACCATCACATTCGGACTACGGAACAGATGAACCGCGATTACTTCCGTTCCATCTATTTCCGCGAGCCGGGCGGCGTGCTTTTCGAGATCGCGACCGACCAGCCAGGATTCGCCGTCGACGAGCCTCTGGCTTCTCTCGGCCAGTCGCTGAAGTTGCCGGAGTTCCTCGAAGGCCGGCGCAAGGAAATCGAAGCCGTGTTGCAACCATTGGGACAAGCAGCATGACGACACTTACGACGGAAGTCATTCGCACGGGCGCACCCATCGGTGCCGCCCGTGCGGCGATGATCATGGTGCACGGGCGCGGTGCGAGCGCTCGCGGCATCCTCGAACTCGCGGATGCGTTCGAAGCACCTGACCTCGCCTACATCGCACCGCAGGCTCAATCGGGGAGTTGGTATCCCTATTCGTTCATGAGCCCTATTTCTCGGAATGAACCGGACCTCAGCGTCGCGCTTGGAACACTCGCCGGCCTCGTCGATGACCTGCAGAGGGAAGGTATGGCCTCGGAACGGATCGTGCTTCTGGGATTTTCTCAAGGCGCGTGTCTTGCTTTGGAGTTCGCCGCTCGTAGCGCTCGCCGTTTCGGTGGCGTGATTGCATTGAGCGGAGGGCTCATCGGGCCCGAAGGGACGGCGAGAAACTATCCGGGCTCGCTTGCGGGCACGCCGGTGTTTCTTGGCTGCAGCGATGTCGATACTCACATCCCGCTGGCGCGGGTCCATGAGTCCACGGAAGTGCTGACCAAGCTCGGCGGCGATGTGACAGAAAAGATCTATCGCGGAATGGGCCACACCATCGTGCAAGACGAGGTCGAGCACGTGAAGAAGATCCTCAGCGGCATTGCATTGCCGGTAAGCAGGTCATGAAATGGAATTCGACTTCGAGAAAATGGCGGCGGACGATCGCTACAAGATTTTGACCAGCACGATCGTACCGCGGCCCATTGCTTGGGTGACGACGATTTCCAAGAACGGCGTCCGCAATGCGGCGCCGTTCAGCTTTTTCAACGCGCTCTGCAAAGATCCACCGATACTCGCCCTCGGCATCACCCCAGAAGCCGGCGGCGGCATGAAGGATACTGCGCGTAACATTCTCGATACGCGCGAATTTGTCGTCAATTTGGTGCCGCGTTCCGCCTCGCAATCGATGAACCTGACATCCGGTGACGTGCCCCCCGATGTTGACGAACTGGAACTCGCGAAGCTTAAGACGCGTCCTTCGCTCAAGGTTCAACCGGCGCGGATTTCAATAAGTCCTGTGGCGTTTGAATGCCGATTGCATACGCCAATCGAGATTTCCAATCAGCTGATCGCACTCGGCGAAGTCGTGCAGGCTCACGTCGATGATGCGTTTATTCTGGATCCCGAGAAATTCTATGTCGATACGCTTGCGATGGATCTTATTGGACGCATGCACGGCCGCGGCTGGTACATGGGAATAAATGGCATGTTCGAGATCGCGAGGCCCTGACGGGCAAGCCGAAACAAGCGTGGCGCCGAGACAAGCCCGACGCCACACAGTGTAATTCACAATTGCCTTTGAGACTGTATTTCGTTCGCAACCGCCTCACGCTTGGCTGGGCATATTCCGCGTCGCCTCGAAGAGGAACCACACGCGGCGTTCACTTTCGTCGATCCAGTTCTCCAGAAGACTGGTGGTGGCGACATCGCCGTGCTCGTCGCACAGATCGTGGACTTGGCGCATCTCATCGACAAGCTGGAGATTGTCGTCCCGTAGTTCCGACAGCATGTCGTTCGGAGTGACGAAGTCCGCATTGTTATCGAGAATGCGTTTCTCGCTGTTTATCTGGCCGATGGACCGGATGGTCGTTCCGCCGATTTTGCGGACGCGCTCCGCTATGTCGTCGGTCGCAGCAAAAATCTGTTCGCCCTGCTCGTCCAGCAAAAGGTGATAATCGCGGAAGTGCGGACCGGACATATGCCAGTGAAAGTTTTTGGTCTTGATATAGAGCGCGAAGAAGTCCGCGAGCAGCGCATTCAGCGCGCCGGAAATATCTTTGATGGCGTTATCGGAAAAGTGCGATGGCGTATCGAGTGGAAGCTTGCGCCGGGCCTTAGCGGATTCCGCTTTCATGACTGTCCGTTCCTTACTCTGTGTTGCCTGGGGGAGTAATTCGTAACTTCGCGAAATGTTCATTTCCGATCGTCGGATCGCCGATTATTTCCTTTAATTGCCTTGGCCCGCCGCCTCCTCAGTCAAAAGTCTTAACAGGGAGGACAATTTATCCACAGTCGGCCGGACGGCTGACGCTATTCCATATCGGCTCACCAGCCATCCTATATCCTGGTATGATAACCACGTGACGCCATTGTCGTCTTGCCAGACAAGAACCTTGGTCGGGAGATCGAGGCCTATCACCTGTGCTTGCTGCATAAGAAGGGTGCCGACATTAGGATTGCCGAAGATCAGAACTTCAGTCGGTCGCAGATCTAATCCGACTTTCGCCGCCGCGGCAGCATGATCGATCCGAGCCACGAGGGTCGCATTATGATTGGCGACCAGGGCGGCTAACCTATCGGCTGTTTCCTTCGCCGGGTGGTGGCTGCGAAGCGTGATCAGGCCTTCGACCAAGGTTCATCACCGTTGCGGTTGACCATTTGCCAAGCGAGACAGTTAGCTCCGAGAAACTTCGGTGTCCATTAAACACAAGTTCATCGGCCGTTCGGGAAAATTAGTATAAAGTTTTTCCCCGCTGGGGAGGACTTGGATATCCGCCATCAAGCTGCACGCGCTCAGTGCTGAAGGAAAGCAACGACATCGGTGAAAGTAAACGCAGGGTTGCTCCTTGGACGTTGAGTGCAACGCACTCGGCAACGTCGGATGCTCAAAGGCAACGACTATTCATCGATGAGAGCGGATCGGACGGATTGCAAAATCTCCTCGGAGATGGGGTGGCCCTTGGTCGATCGCGCCAGCATCAGCCCGCCGACCAACATGGAGAGTTGCGCCAGCGTTTCTTCACGTGTCGCGGCTTTCTTTTTTCCCGACAACAAGGGGCTGAGCCGTTCGACAAGCGTGCCCATTGCCGTTGCGAACGCGGCGCGAACGGATCCTCTAGGATTGTCGCGCGCGAGATCACCGCACATCGCGGCTGCGGGACAGCCGGCGCCAATACCATCGCGATGATTTTTTGACGTGTAGCGCTTGATGAATTCAGTCCGGGCGGCTTTCCGATCGGTCCCATTCCGCTCGATGTAGCCTTCATACGTGGCGCGCCGATCTTCGAAGGCTTTGACGCAGGCTTCCGCTACCAGCGCGTCTTTCGAGCTGAAATGGCCGTAGAAGCCTCCGTGGGTGAGGCCGGCCTCGGCCATCACATCGGGGACACTGACGCCGTCGATGCCGCGCTCAAGGAAAAGCCGGGAGGCGGCATCGACAACGTCTTTGCGATGTTGATCGGCCTGCTTGCGCGATACCCGCGGCATGTTCTGTCTCCTCGCCCCTGCACTTACGTCCGCGACGCCTGGGCAGTTCCATTGCTTCTCCAGACGCGCCTAAGCGCTCTTAGCATAAGCGTTTGTGGTGTCGAGGGCGATGCTATTGCCGCCGGAAAGTTCCCGGCGATCCGGTGCGTCAACTTTCGGTGTTGGCGAGATGCGCCGTTTTAATTATGATCATCATATATTAGGCCACCCTTCAGAAACGGCCATTCGAGGGACCAAGTCATGTCGCAAGACCCGATCGTCATCGTATCCGCAGTCAGGACGCCGCTTGGCCGCTTCCTGGGGGATCTGGCGCCGCTTCAGGCGTCCGAACTCGGGGCGCACGCTATTCGCTCCGCGGTCGAACGCGCGAAACTCTCTCCTGATAAAGTCGATGAAGTTCTGTTCGGCAACGTGCTGACTGCCGGGCAGGGGCAGGCTCCGGCGCGGCAGGCCGCGAGAGCCGCCGGGCTTCCGGACGCAACCGGCGCGACGACGATCAACAAAGTTTGCGGGTCTGGAATGAAAGCGACCTTTCTAGCTCACGATCTTCTGGCGGCCGGATCAGCGGATATCGTCGTCTCCGGCGGCATGGAGTCCATGTCGAATGCGCCGTATCTTCTGCAGAAGGCGCGCTCCGGTTTTCGCATGGGCCATGGTCAGGTGTTGGATCACATGCTGCTCGATGGCCTCGAAGATGCCTATGAGAAGGGGCGAAGCATGGGCGACTTCGGAGAAGCGACGGCCGAAGCCTATCAATTCTCGCGGGCCGATCAGGATGCCTTCGCCGTTGAAACTCTAACGCGAGCCCGAACGGCGATTCACTCTGGCGCATTCAAAGCTGAAATTGCGCCGATCAAAATCGCGACCAAGGACGGCGAAAAGATCATCGCGGATGATGAGAACCCGCTGAAGGTTTCGCCGGAAAAAGTCGCGAAACTCAAGCCCGCTTTCCGGCCGAACGGCACGATTACAGCTGCAAGCGCTTCAGCGAACGCCGACGGCGCGGCCGCCCTGGTTCTCACGCGCCGGTCGGTGGCACAGCGTGAAGGGCTTCCCATCTTGGCGGAAATCCGTGCGCACGCGACGCATAGTCAGGAACCTGCGTGGTTCACCACGGCGCCGATCCCTGCGATGCGCAAAGTTCTCGCGAAAGTCGGATGGGAAGCGGGTGAGGTCGATCTTTATGAGATCAACGAGGCCTTCGCTGCGGTCGCCATGGCTGCGCAGAAGGACCTTGCAATCCCGCGTGACAAACTCAACGTGAACGGTGGCGCGTGTGCGCTCGGGCATCCGATCGGCGCGACAGGCGCGCGTCTCATCGTGACGCTGCTTCATGCTCTCGAGAATCGCGGCATGACGAAGGGCATCGCGTCGGCGTGCATCGGCGGTGGCGAGGCGACCGCCATCGCCATCGAGCGCGTGGTTCAGTAATCGCAACGCCGAGGTGGCTTGGCCTCCTCAGACGAGGCCGAGCCGCGATTGCAATCGATCCGTCGATGCCCTCAGAAGCCGGTCGGCGACGATGCCGATGAAGGCGATCGCAAAGCCGGCGGTCAGGCCTCGCCCAGCGTCGGCTTTCGCCAAGGCAATGAAGACTTCCTGACCAAGATCGCGCGTTCCGATCATCGCGCAGATGATGATCATGCTGAGCGCGAGCAGCACTGTCTGGTTGAGCCCGAGCATGATCTCCGGCAGTGCCAATGGCAACTGAACCCTCCAGAACATCTGACGCGGCGTGCAACCGGATACGGTTGCGGCTTCGATCAAGCTTTCGGGGATCTGGCGGATGCCGTGATTGGTGTAGCGAATTGCGGGGACGATCGCGAAGAGGACTGTTGCAATCATCGCGGTTACGTCGCCCACTCGGAAGAGCATGACGACGGGAATGATGAAGCAGAACGACGGAAGCGTCTGCAGCGTGTCGCAGATCGGCATGAGAAACGCGGCGAACCGGTTGCTTCGCGATGCCGCTATGCCGAGCGCGATACCGAGTAGCGCCGCGACAAACGCCGAGACACCGCAAAGGTAGAGCGTCGCCATCGATTTTTCCCAGAGGCCCGTCGCGGCGCAGAAAGCCGTCATCAGGACGACAATGGCCGCGAGGCGGGGACCTGAAAGGCGATAACCGGCAAGGCCAACGAGAAAGACCATTCCGAGCCACGGAAAGCCAACAAGGAAATCCCTTATCGGATTGAGGATGTAGAGCAGCAGGAATGTCCGAAAAGCTTCGATCGTATCGAAGAAGTGGATGTTCACCCAATCGACGACAGCTTTCCACCACGGCGCGGTCGACATCTTGATTGCTGCCGGAACTGATGCAAACGCCGGGATGAAATGGCTCAGCAGAGTTGTGCCCGCAAGGACGGCGATCGCGGCCGTCAGCATTGGGTATCGTTGCAGGAAATTCTGATCCGGCATGTGAGCGGATGGACGCTGGCGCGCAGCCGCCTGGCTCAGCCGATCCAGCACGATGGCAAGCGCGACGATTGCGAGACCCGCTTCCATGCCTTGCCCGATCTTCAACGCGCGCAATGCGAGAAGCACGTCGTAGCCCAATCCGCCGGCGCCGATCATCGAAGAAATGATGACCATGTTGAGGGCGAGCATGATCACTTGATTGACGCCGACCATCAGCGTCGGACGGCCCGAGGGCAGCAAGACCTTCAACAACTTCTGCCGCGGCGTGCAGCCGACCATTTCGCCAAAATCGTCGATTTCGTGGGGCACGCGCTTCAGCGCGAGCACCGTGGAACGCACCATCGGCGGCATCGCGAAAATGGCCGTCGCCAGCATTCCCGAAACCGGACTGTTGCCGAACAGGAGCAGCATCGGGATGAGATAGGCGAATGTCGGCATCGTCTGCATCAGATCAAGCATGGGCTGAATGATGGAGCGATCGATCCAAGGCTTGCGGAATGCGAGAACGCCGAGCAGAAGCCCGAAGATGACGCACAGCGGAACGCTTATCGCGATCAACGCCAACGTCAGCATGGCGCTATCCCATTGGCCGAATAGCGCGATGTAAATCATGCAGCCTGCTGCCAGTGCGGCGAGCCTGACGCCGCCGAAGGCGTAACCGGCGAGGGCGAAGGCGGTGCAAACACCGATCCACGACAATCGCGGCAGCACGAGCGCGTCCGGCCCGTATCCGAATTTCCATCCCTTCGCGAGGAGGCTCATGGCCCACTGAAGCGGCACGTTGAAGAGATCGGTTATGCCTCGCGTCAACCATGTAAAATTGGTTTTCAACCAGGCCATGAACGCCGAGATCCAATCGGCGACGGGGATGATCGCGGTCGAGGGATACTTCACGGCCCAAGGAGCAATATCGGGCAGCATGTAGAGAACGGCGACGCCGGCGACGGCCGCGACCCACACGAGCGTCCAACCGGAAACTGCGGGCGCGCGCGCGGGAGAATGAGTGTCCGCGACCGTCATGCGCGTCCCTCGCGCGACAGATCGCGATCGGCCAGCAGATCAATGACGGCATCAGGCGTTACTTCCCCGAGCGGCCTGCCGTCGGCTGCCGTAACAAGGAAGTTTTTCCGGCAGCCAACTATTCGCGCGGAGAACGTCGATATTTTATCGCTCGCCAGAACCGTTCCACCGTAATTGGCGCCCGATGTTATCGGCCGCATGAGACGTGCAGCCGACATGACCTTGGAGCGCTGAACATCTCGCGTGAACTCGGCGACGTAATCCGTTGCCGGATGCAAAACGAGGTCTTCCGGCGTGCCGGTCTGGATGATCTCACCGTCCTTCATGATGGCGATGCGGTCAGCCAGTCGGATTGCCTCATCGAAGTCGTGGGTGATGAAGACAATCGTTTTCTTCAGTACGCTCTGCAAACGAATGAGCTCAGTTTGCATCTCCCGGCGAATGAGCGGATCGAGCGCGGAGAACGGCTCGTCGAGAAACCAGATTTCCGGTTCGACGGCGAGGCTTCGCGCGATGCCGACGCGCTGTTGCTGGCCGCCGGATAGCTCGCGTGGATAGAACTGTTCGCGCCCGCTCAGGCCGACGAGCTCGATCACTTTCTGAGCGCGAGCCTCGCGCGATTTGCGATCGACACCCTGCACCGACAGCGGGAAGGCGATGTTTTCGAGCACAGTCAGATGCGGTAGCAGCGCAAAATGTTGAAACACCATGCCCATGCGATGGCGGCGGATTTCGATCAGTTCGTCGGGCTTCGCTTTGAGCAGATCCATACCGTCCAGCTCGACGCTTCCCCACGTCGGCTCGATAAGGCGAGAGAGACAACGCACGAGCGTAGACTTGCCCGACCCCGAGAGGCCCATGACAATGAAAATCTCGCCGATTCTCACTTCAAGGGAGGCGTGCCGGACGGCGCCGACAAGCTTGGCCTCGCTGAGATTTTCCGCAGTCGCCACGCCGTTTCGGTCTGCCAGAAACTTTTCCGCCCCCGCACCAAAGACTTTCCAAACGTCCTTGCAACGCAGTTTCACTGGCCGGTTATCTGCGGCCGCATTTGTTTCATCGCGCAGCGGCGCTTGATTGTTCATTCGGGAGTGCCCTATGCGGTCGTGAAGGATTTTCTCAAATACAAAGAGAACCGGACAGTCTTCGTGATGACCGCCGGTTCCCGTCGTTTCAATCAGTACGGCAAAGAAAAAGTCCTCTTCTTACTTCGCCCATTCCTTCCACTTCGCCTCGTTGGCGTTGACCCACTCGGCGGCGACATCGTCAATCGATTTGCCATCGAGATCGACCTGACCTGACAGCTTGTTCAACTCATTGACGTCGATGGTGTAGGCCTTGGCGACCTTGTAGGCGACGGGCCACTTATCCTTGAAGCCCTTCCAGGAGTACTTCCAGATTTCGCCGTGCGGCTTGCCGCAATCGTATTTCTTATCCGGATTGACGCCCCACTTCGGGTCCGTGTAGCAGGCCGGTTCGTATTCGGGGAATTGCACCCATTCGCCTTGGTATTTCGCAGGTGCCCAGTGCGGGGAATAGATCCACAACAGCATCGGCGCCTTGCGCTGGTAGGCTGAATCAAGTTCGGCGAACATGGCGCCGTCGGTTCCGGCATGAACAACGGTGAAGGGCAGCCCTAGCGCTTCAACACGCTCGTCATCGAACCCTTCCCACGTCACGGGGCCGCCGAGATAGCGACCTTTGGGGGCGGTATCAGGCGTGGAGAACGCCTCCGCACACTTCGGATCTTTCAGCGCTTTCCAATCGGGAAGGCCGGGGCACTTTTCCTTCATATAGAGCGGATACCACCACTCTTCCTTTGCCTTGGGACCCAGAGCCCCGAGACGCTCAGTCTGGCCCGTAGCGTCCGATGCCTTCATCGCCTCGGCAGCCGTCGTATCCCAAAACTCGACACCGACATCGATGTCGCCGTTGGTGAGACCCGTCGTCAGGCTCGAAAGATAATCAGCGGTCGGATATTCGACGTTGTATCCGAGCTTGGTGAGAATGCCGCCGAGAATTTTGGCGTTGAGGTTCACACTTGTCCAATCGAACAGCGCAATCTTGATCGGATCATTGGATTCAGGAGCCGCCATCGCTTGAGGCAGACACGCTAAAGATAGCAATGCTGCGCAAGCTCCACCGGTCAAAACACCTTTGACGGAACGGTACATTGGTTAGCCTCCAAGCCAACTTTGTTGAGATCAAAGTAGGAAATCGGCATCACCCGTTTTTTCCTGGGAGTGATTATTTTTGAACTATGCGACTATTGCCGTGATGCGTACAAGGCCAATTTCAAGGCAATCGTCGATTATTTAAACAGCACACGCCTCGACTTCTCCTTTCCCTTTCGTGGTAAAAATCAGCGCTTCCGTTTCGCGCAATTTCGCTCTGCGCGCTGCGCGCAAGTTAAGTCTTCTGCAGCGCAGCAGAGACGAAGGATTTCCCTCGAAACGTCGTGCGCCTTCGAGCCCGCTCGAACTCGCTATTAAGACCCCAACTCGATCTTCCATCTTTCACTCGTCGAGACTGCTGGGCGCGACTTCGGGAAGCAATCAGAAGGAGCCGACCGCCTGCTCCTTCTGAAGAGATTTCAGTACGCTCACTGTTTCCCGGTCACGCCGGGGGCATCTCGAAATACCAGTTCGCTGTAAGCACCACGGCGAGACCTGCAAGCAGCGCCAAGTATGGGAGTATCCCGGCCTTGCGTTCTCCGAGGTCCTGACCTGTCAATCCCAGATCATCGAGAGCACCTTTCGGGAACTGCCCTTTGTCTTGGACATAGTGCCTGAAGGCGAAGACCGGGATGATGAGCGCTGCGAAGATGAAACCGACTAAGAGCGCGTTCGAATAGCCCCAGACCTTCGCCCCTGCCCCCATGAAAAGCGCGTTGACGAAGGCGAGAATCGTATTCAGCCCGATCAGCCACGTTGGCGCACGATATGGGCGATCGATGTAGCCGCTATCTACGCGGTGCATCCATCCCGCATTGAGGTTCAGGAAGTTGAAGATGATGTAGCCGACGTTCGATACGGCGAGGATGAAGAAGTAACCGGCCGAATCCGATGCGATCGCGAGCAAGAAGAGATTGAAGACAAGGTCCGTCCACATGGCGCGCGTCGGGGCGCCGTGCTCGTTCGTATAGCTCAGATAGCGCGGCAGCCATCCGTCGACCGACCCCTGGTACAGTGTCCGCGACGATCCCGCCATCGCCGTCATGATCGCGAGCACGAGAGCCAAGATCATGAGCGCGACGAAGACTTGCTTGATGAACGCGTTGCCACTCGCGACCATATTCGCCATGGCATCGGCTACACCTGTGCCGGCAACAATCCCGGGATCTTTCATCCCTTCGACGCCGAGAACGCCTTGAAACGTAAAGGGCACCAGGATGTAGAGCAGAAGGCAGAGAAGTCCGGAATAGAAGATGGCCTTGAACGTATCGGTTCGAGGGTTGCGGAATTCCCGGGTGTAGCAGATTGCGGTTTCAAACGCGTAGGTCGACCAAGCTGCGATGAACATACCGCCGAGAAAGAGTGTCCATCCTACGTTACCGTCGGCCCCAGGGAGATAAGGTCCTGCCACGTTCTCGGCGTGGAACTTGCCGTTGAAGAGCGGTACGATGCCGACGATCAGCATCGGGATGATGACGAGAAGGCCGATATATTTCTGCGCATTGGCCGTGCCGAGGATGCCTCGATGCTGAATCGCGAACACGATCAGCATCAGTATGGCGCCGATAAAGAACGACGAGTTGAAGTTCAGCGTTCCGAGACCCGGAATCGCCACGCTCAGCGCATTAAAGGATTGGATGGCTGGCGTGTGGACCGCAGTTACGGCTGTGATCGCGTCCGCGGCTGCCTTCCCCGTATTGGCGGGATCGGCGAGCCAAGCGATGACTTCGGGCGATTGATCCGTAAAGAGCGGGATCGGCGCCACGGCGTTCAAAATATAGCCTGCCGCGATGGCGCATCCGAGCGACAGTACCGGCGACCAGGCGAACCAATTACACCAGACGGAGAGAGGTGCGATCAGTTTCGAATAGCGAAGCCAGGCGGTCGCGCCATAGACCGAGGCGCCACCGGATTTATTGGGGAATAGGCCGGCGATTTCCGCGTAGGTGAAGGACTGCACAAACCCCATGATCATGGAGAGTGTCCAAACGACGAAGGCGAGCTTTCCCGCGGTGCCGGCAATGCCGCCGATCGAGAACAGGACGAGCGCGGGCACGCCGCTCGCCACCCAAAATGCACCGCGCCAATCGATTGCTCGATGAAGTGTGTTTCCGGAAATGTCCCCAGCTTGTTTTTCGTAAGTCGCCGTCATGCGTATCCCCCGAGCTTGATTTTCATCAGTGGGCAAAACGAGAAGCGCCACGAACCGGGTCTCCGGCGCGTGGCGCTAAGCGAGCAGTCGAATTTCGAAAATTTTCGCGCGCCTGGGACAACACCAGACGCTGCAGGCATTTCTGCCCGCTATGGCTCCGGTTCGTTGCGCGGTGTCCAGGACGGACATGCGAACCTCTGTACCAATCGCAACCAATAACCCTGTAAAACTAGGGCCTTTTTAGCGTATCATAATGATCATTGAACGCAACGAATTTGCCAAATTGCCAGTCAAATTGTTTTCTTAAGACGATTGCTGCAGTCGCTCAACGAGAGCGAATTTCGCGCATGAAGTTGCGATAGAGCTTTTGTGCGTTTGCAGCAAAATTTGACGCATGAGGCTTCGCAGTCTCGGCCATACGCGGCAGCGCGCCGGGTCCGTGCGTTCGCTCCAGAGCCTCAGCGTAAGCCGGAATATTACCCCAATCGGCGATCGTATTTTCCTCGACCTCAACGTGATACTGCATGCTCCAGGCGTTTCGACCGACGCGCATTGCCTGACAGGGACAGATGTCGGATTTAGCCAGCACCACCGCGCCTTCAGGCGGCTGAGCTACACGCACAGAATGCCATTGGACCGCTTTAAACTCGTTCGGCAGATCGCCGAACACCGGATCGCTTGCGGCTTCCGGCGTCAACGCAATGTCGAGGATTCCAATTTCCGGCGGGCGCTGCGGGCCACATGTGCCACCCAGTGCATCTGCGAGGAGCTGGTGGCCAAGACAGAGCCCCACGAAGGGACGGCCCAAATCGCGGACCCAGCGCCGGATCGCGCGCTTCTCCTCGATTAGCCAGGGATGTTCTTCGACATCCCATACGTCCATCGGTCCGCCCATGACCCAAAGCGCATCATAGTTTTCGAGCGGCGGGATGGTCTCTCCCTCGTCGAGTTCAACCGCGTCCCAGGAAATGCCGTCGGCGGCGAAGAATTTGCGAAAGATGCCCGGATGCTCACAGGCGATGTGTTGAAATACGAGAAAGCGCACGAGCCCCCCAATGCATGCTGCGGAGTAATCCCTGTGGCATAGTAGAGAAAAAATTTCCACCACCAAGAAAGTGGCGCAGACGCGATGACGAGCGACATGAGGGAGTCATCGCCGAGCGCTAGATTCAAATGTTCATCGTTTCCCGGACCAATTTCCGGGCGTCAGTTCGAGTGAGGGTTAAATGTCAGCAAAGCAGCTCATCTCATGCGCAGTTCTCGCCGCATTTGCGAGCGCGGCGCCAGCCGTTGCTGATGGCAGCCGGCATAACGTCGTGCTTTTTGTTCCTGATGGATTGCGGGCCGGCATCGTGACGCCCGAGACTGCGCCGACCTTCGCCGATATCCGGGACAAGGGCGTCAACTTCGTCAACAGCCATTCGCTGTTTCCGACATTCACGATGCCGAACTCGAGCGGCATGGCGACCGGTCATTATTTGGGCGACACCAGCATTTTCGGAAATGTTCTCTACGCGGGCTTCCCGATCCGCACGGCTGCTTCGGCGCGCATGGCGTTCATTGAAAACGATGGCGTTCTTGGTGACATCGACGAGCATTTTGCCGGCAACTTCATCGACGAGGAAACGATCCTGCATGTTGCTCATCGCGCGGGTTTCAACACCGCTGCGATCGGCAAGATCGGTCCGACACTCGTGTTCGATCATACGTCTCGCGACGGCGGTGAAAGTGTCATCGTGGACGATGCGACGGGAACTCCCGCAGGTATTCCGCTCACCCCTTGGCTGAGCGATGGCCTCAAAGCGGCCGGTCTGCCATTGGAGGCTCCGAGCCGGTTGACGAACAAAGAAAGCGGAAATTTTCACGAGCCCGGCACCAAGGACGCCAATGTCGTTCAGCAGGGGTATTTCACTGCGGCGCTGACGCGGGTCGTTCTGCCGAAGTTCAAAGCTGACGGAAAACCATTCGTCGTTGTTTTCTGGTCGCGCGATCCGGATGGAACGCAACATAACCAGGGCGATAGCCTGTTGAAGCTCGAACCGGGCATTAACGGACCGACGTCGATGGCAGCGATCCGCAATGCGGACTCGAACCTCGCAGCAATCCGGCGGACGCTCGATCAACTCGGTATTTCCGAGACGACCGATATCGTCGTCTCCGCAGATCACGGATTCTCGACGATTTCAAAGCAGAGCGAGACGAGCGGCGCCGCCCGGGCGAGTTATGCCGATGTTCCCCCTGTCATGCTACCGCCGGGATTTCTCGCACTCGATCTCGCTGCGGCGTTGAACTTGCCGCTGTATGACCCTGAGAATACGAACGCGAAAATCGAACCCGGCAACCACCCCAAAGTCGCAGACGGCTTGATCGGTGAAGATGCCAATGCACCGAAGGTGGTTGTCGCGGCGAACGGCGGATCGGACCTCATCTATATTCCGAGCGGTGATCAAGAACTGGCGCAGAAGACAGTCGATGCGCTGCTGGCTCAGGATTATGTCAGCGGCCTCTTCGTCGATGACCACCTGGGGAAATTCCCGGGGACCTTGCCGCTCTCGGCGATCAACCTGCAGGGTTCGTCGCTGATGCCGCGGCCGTCGATCGTCGTCAATTTTAAAAGCATCTCAACGGGATGCGCCCAACCTGAACTCTGCACGGCAGAGGTTGCCGATACGGGTCTCCAGCAAGGGCAGGGAATGCATGGAAGCTTCAGCCGTGCGGATACGGCAAATTTCATGGCGGCGTTCGGACCTGATTTCAAGAAGGGCTTCGTCAGCGCGTCGCCCGCCAGCAACGCCGATGTCGGCCGCACCATCGCGACGATCCTTGGCTTGATTCCGGAAAGTCATGGCAAGCTTGTCGGGAGAACGCTTGGCGAAGCTTTGACAGATGGCTCTGTGCCAACGTGGGAGCGTAAGACGCTCGTCTCCGAACCGTCGTCGTCGGGATTACGGACGATCCTCAATTACCAAGTTGCGGGCGAAACGAAATACTTCGACGCGGCAGGCTTTGAAGGACGCACGGTCGGGCTCGTGCCGGATGCCGCGGTGGCTCAGAAGAAGTAAGGACCCTCTCTCGGGGTCGGGTCCTGCCCCCGCGCTCTACACACTCGAATTGGCGATCGGGTTGCTAGTGTCGGATTTTGCGACGCTCATGTCGTTCCCGCGCCAAACGAACGTATCTCCGGCCCAACCCTCGACCCAAAGAAGAGGGAGCAGCGCATCGCGCAGCATCCACGCGATGGGTGACTGCCATTTCATGTGCCAGCCGGCCACACGCGCCAAAAGCGCTTCGGAGCCGAACCAAACGGCAAGCAGCGCGAAGAACACCGGCACTGGCTCGAGACCGTAGCCCGAAGCCGCGGCAACGCCGGCTGCAATTGGCAGCGTGGAGCCGGTAAGAATTTCGGGCGCGTAGAAAATCGGGAACGTTACGCGCCGCAGCCTCGCCCAGCGCACCTGGCGCGCCCATACCTGCGCCGCGGATCGTGGACCCAACGGCTGTTCGAATGGGCGGTCGACGAGGCGCACGCTGAGGCCATGAGAGCGGACGATCTTCGTGGCGGCGGCGTCTTCGGCGATCTCTGCGCCCAGAGCTACGACGCCGCCAGCGTCATCGAGCATATCGCGGCGCCAGAGCATCGATTTGCCTTGCGCAAATCCGAGACCGACCGTGTCGGCGGCGCTTTGCCAGCGTGCCTGATAAGTATTGAGGAAAGCACATTCGAGTTCGGCCCAAAACCCTATCGGATGGCTTCCGACGGGCGGAGAGCAGACGAGGCCGACGTTGGGTTCGAAGCTGCGAAACAGATCATCGAGATAGGTCTTCGGCATCAAGACATTGTTGTCGGCCAGGACGATCCAGGGAAACCGCGCGGCCGCCCATCCCTTGACGATGTTGTTGAGCTTCGGATTGCTTGTCGGCCTGTCGTCGCCAATGAGTAGTTTCGCTTCGACATGCGGATACTGCGCGATCAAGTTTCTGACGAATGGCACCGCGAGGTCGTCCTCGCGAGCCGCGCAAAAAATGATTTCATAGCCGCTGGCGCCAAGCTCGAACGTCGAGCGAAGCGTCATTTCGTCGAAGTGGTCGCGACCGCAAACCGGGCGGATGATGCTGACGGGCTCGACACTCAATCCGCGCTGCCGGGAGCGGGATGAAGCAACGCGGAATAATGCCAGAGTGATCGTTACGAGATGTGTGGCAGTCGCCACTGCGCAGAAGACCAGAGCCGCCGCCGTTACGAAATCGGCCATCTCACCTCCCTGGTTAGCAATTCCATTGCTGCATTCCAGGATTCAGTGAAATTTCGACGACAGTTGTGCGACGGCCGCATGACACAAGGGGAAATCAACCCTCAGATTGTACCCGGGGCGGCGTGCGCGCAATCCTGCTTAGGTTTTCGGACGTGTGCTGGAGAAACGCTGAGCAATACTCGTCAAAAGATAAGCTCCGAGGAATGCTCCGACGATGAGACCGATCACCGAGGGGAGGCCGTCATTAAGATTGGCCGCAAGCAAACCTTCGTAGGCGATGGCTGCTCCGATGAGACCACCGAGCGCCGCGATGACGGTATTGAATACTCCGCGCAGCGATAAGCCGTAGAGAACGCCGACAATCAAGCCCGGATACATCGCCGGCCAAAAGTGATCACCCATCGCTCATCCTCCCCGTTCCAAACGTCTTGGCGACGCCAAAAAGCGCCAGCGGCCGCGACGCTTCTAGCAGTCATTCGGCCCAAGGACGAGGGATTGTGATCGAAGAGGAGCAAGCCGCGCGCGATGTCGCGGCTTGCTCAGGACGTGCCGAACCGGTTCAGTTCTGCTTGGTCGTAATTTGATCGTAGACGCCGCCATCCGCGAAGTGCGTCTTTTGCACGGTCGCCCATGGCCCGATCTTGTCTTCGACCGAAAAGGTTTTGATGGCCGGCAGGTTCGCTTCCTTCAGTGCAGCTTCGCTGCGCGGGCGGAAATGATGCTTGGCTATGATCTTCTGCGCGTCATCCGAATAAAGGAAGTCGAGATAAGCCTTCGCGACATCGGCTGTCTTGCGCTTCTCGACGACCGTATCGACGATTGCTACCGGCGGGGCCGCTTCGACGCTGAGCGACGGATAGACGACATCAAAATTTTGCCCATCGACCTCGGCCTTGATGAGTGCGGCTTCGTTTTCGAACGTCACCAGGACATCGCCGATGGCGCGCTGTGTAAAGCTTGTCGTGGCTCCACGTCCGCCGCCGTCGAACACCGGAACGTTGGCGAAGAGCTTACCGACGAATTCGCGCGCCTTGTCTTCGGAACCCAGTTTATCGAGCGCATATCCCCAAGCCGCAAGATACGTATAGCGGCCGTTGCCAGACGTCTTCGGGTTGGGGATGACGACGGAGATGCCGGGCTTTACGAGATCACTCCAATCGGCAATGGCCTTTGGGTTGCCTTTGCGGACCAGAAAAACAGTCGTTGTCGTATAAGGCGCGGCGCCGTGCGGGAATTTATTCCGCCAATCGCTAGAAACCACGCCTTTGCTGACGAGGAAGTCCAGGTCCGTCGGTTGATTGAGAGTGACGACGTCAGCCTCGAGGCCTTCAGACACGGCTTGCGCCTGCTTCGTCGATCCCCCGTGTGCTTGCTTCACTTCAATGTCGTTGCCTGACGACTTCTTCCAGTTCGCGACGAATGCCGGATTGATTTCCTTATAGAGCTCGCGCGAGACGTCGTAAGAAGCATTCAGAATGCTGTTTTCGGCGAACGCTCCGGGCGATACCGCCACGAGAAGAGCCGTCGCCAAACCAAGTCGCGATACCACACGCCCGATCGTCATATATTGATCCCCTTTTATATTATCGGAGCACTTCGTCGCTTATTTCAAAGCAGCACGAAGCAGAGAACGAACAAAAAGTCACAAGCTTTTCTACCTTGGAAAAAAGAGACCGGCGGCCGATGAAGAGCCACCGGTCTCAAGGTTCCCGTCCGCAGAGTGCGAGCAGGTCCAGGGAGGAAGTTGCGCTATCAAGCCTGCGTGCTCAGCGCGTTAGAAGTCTGTCGACGGCCCGACCGGCGCCAGTGACGGAATCGGATCGGGATGCCAGTCGCGATCCGCCACCAACGTCAAGTGCCGGGAGGGCGCTGGCGTTGTTCGCAGGTCGACACCCCGATTTGGCTCAGGATGCGAGCGGATGGCTTCGCTGATGTGTCCGCTCATAGCGCGAAAGCCTCCTGAGCGCGGGCCGAGATTCGCCGGCGACGCCGGCTTGCCAAGTGGGCGATTGCCGCCCGTTCGGCGAGAAGAGGATTTGCGAAGCGGCGACCTTCGAGAGCACTGTATTCATTCAGTGCCGCATGAAAGAGATATTCGCGTTCACCTTCTTCACGGATGATAAGTCCGGCTTGGTCGTCGCCGACCTCAATGACGTAGGATTTAGACATGGCTTTGCTCTGCCGGCCGTGGCCAGCGTCCTCTAAATTGCGATTTTTTGATTGAAAGGGCTCAGGCGGGGCTGCGTGATCTCAACAGCAGCCGGCCATACACATCGAGGCCTTCATCGCGCAACACGGGGACAGGAAGCAGAGGTCAACGTTTTTCATAGCGGTCTCCAATGCGGAGCCCACGAGGAATTCGTGGGTCTTAGCGTTTGATGACGCGGCGCAAGTCGCCTTCGAAATCACCGCGGCCGACACAGCAGCGTGTCGACGAATGCATCAAAGCCCTGATCCCCTTGCGGGGTCAAATAACAAGAACTTCGATACTTATCAGGACGTGAAGTCCGTCGTCTCAATGGTCAGGGGGCCTGCTTGCGAAGCGATCGGCCAGCGCTGCGGACAGGCTTCATTATAAAAAGTCGTGTCATTTGAGCGGATACAGCCCTGACCGCCATCTTTTCCAACTGCTCGTCGATTAGCTGGGTATTTTGGGGACAGTCGCGTCCGCGTGGCAATTTCCCACATACCGATCCGATGCTACACCTCGTCAGGTTGCGGCCGGATTCAGCAGGGGAAGGGGACCTGAAGTATGAAGATTTGTATGGTTGGCGCGGGATACGTCGGACTCGTCTCAGCCGCCTGCTTTTCCGATTTCGGCTGGACGGTGACTTGCGTCGATAAGGACCCGAACCGCCTTGCCGATCTCAAGGCAGGCCGTTCCCCCATTTACGAGCCGGGGCTCGACGCATTGATGGAACGGAACATCAAAGCCGGCCGCCTGCTCTTCACGGAAAAACTGGGACCCGCTGTCGCCGATGCCGACGTCGTGTTTCTGGCGGTCGGAACGCCAATGCGACGTGGCGACGGATACGCTGATCTTTCCTACGTGTTCTCGGCCGTGGAAGAAGCAGCGCCACATTTCAACGGATTTACGGTCGTTACGACGAAATCGACCGTGCCTGTCGGAACCAGCCGAGAGATCGAGCGCCGCCTCAAGGCAAAGCGACCCGACGCCGACGTGGCCATCTGCTCCAATCCCGAGTTTTTGCGGGAAGGCTCGGCAATTCAGGATTTCACCCATCCCGATCGCGTTCTTGTCGGCGCCGACGATGATCGGGCGCGCGATGTGATGGAACGGCTTTATAAGCCTCTGGCGCTTCGCGGCTCGCCCGTGATGTTCGTCGAACGCGAATCGGCAGAGCTTGCGAAATACGCGGCAAATGCTTTTCTCGCCCTAAAGATCAGCTTTATCAACGAGATAGCTGATCTTTGCGAGAGCGTCGGCGCGGACGTCCAGGAAGTTGCCTCCGCAATCGGCAGGGACAAGCGTATCGGCGACAAGTTTCTTCATCCCGGCCCCGGATACGGCGGCTCTTGTTTCCCTAAGGATGTATCGGCGCTTATCCGCACCGCGCGGGAGGCCAGATCACCGGTTTCGATCATCGAGCAGGTCGAACGCGTCAATCACGAGCGCAAACTCGCCATGGCGATCCGGATCGAAGAGGCTGCCGGAGGGTCGGTTCGCGATAAGACGATCGCCGTCCTTGGATTGACCTTCAAGCCGAACACAGACGACATGCGCGACGCGCCAAGTCTCGTCATCGTGCCGATGCTGCAGGAACGGGGCGCCACCATTCGCGCGTGCGATCCGCAGGGCCGGCGTCAGGCTGAGCCGTTGCTACCAGAAGTTGTGTGGTGCGACAGCGCCGATCATGCCGCTGAAGGCGCCGATGTCCTCGTCGTCATTACCGAATGGAACGAATATCGGGCGCTCGACCTCGAAGCGCTCAAAGGGCGGATGAAGGGCAAGACCATCGTCGACCTCCGGAACGTTTTCGATGCCGATGCCGTGCGCGAACTCGGCCTCAGCTATTCCGGCATCGGTCGCGGACGGCACGATGCCGTGAAGAACGAACCCAACAACGGCTCCGTTCAAACCTCTCTTCATCCGGTCGAAGCGGCCGAATAGCCGCGAGCGGGTCGGAGCATAGGTGTCTTGGCGGCTGGTTGGCGATGCAATCGCCGCCAGCCACCCACTTGAATTTTGTATAGATCTCTCAGATCTGAATTTTTCTCCCCCGTTCGTTGCCCGATGACGACCTCGCGCAAGCTTCGGATAGGAGAGTCGCCCCCAAATCGCGGGGGAAATTTTTTATCATGGCAGCCACGAAAACCGCCGAGAGCGGCATCGACCTAGGTTTGGGTCGGCGCGACGCGGGCTTGGCCGTAGGCATGATCGCCATCCTGACGATCCTGTTCCTGCCGCTTCCGGCGTTCATGATCGATCTTGGGCTCGCCTTTTCAATCGCGCTTTCGATCATCATCCTGATGGTCGCGTTGTGGATACGACGGCCGCTCGAATTTTCGGCTTTCCCGACCATTCTTCTTATCGCCACGCTGCTCCGGCTTTCGCTCAACGTGGCAACGACGCGCCTTATTCTTTCCCAAGGTGCGGACGGCCCCAACGCTGCCGGCCACGTCATCGCGGGCTTCGCGCAGTTCGTGATGAGCGGTAATTTCGTCATCGGCATCATCGTCTTCATCATTCTCATCACCGTGAACTTCGTCGTCATCACGAAGGGCGCGACCCGTATCGCTGAGGTCGGTGCGCGTTTCACCCTTGATTCGCTGCCCGGCAAGCAGATGGCCGTGGACGCCGATCTCGCGGCTGGTTCGATCGACGAGAAGGAAGCCATTCGCCGGCGCCGGGAACTAGAAGAGGAAAGCCAGTTCTTCGGCGCGATGGACGGCGCTTCGAAGTTCGTTCGGGGCGATGCGATCGCCGGGTTGATCATCACCGCGGTCAACATCTTCGGCGGGATCATCATCGGCATTACTCAGCATGATCTTGCTTTCGATCATGCCGTCGACACCTTCGTCAAACTGTCGGTCGGCGACGGTATCGTCACGCAGATGCCTGCGCTCATCGTTGCGCTCGCTGCGGGCCTTCTGGTGTCGAAGGGCGGCACCCAGGGTTCGACCGAAGGCGTGATCATCAGCCAGCTTGGCAACTACCCCCGCGCCCTTCTGATCGCTGGCGGCGTGATGTCCCTTTTGTCGCTTGCGCCGGGCCTGCCGTTTTTGCCATTCGCCGGCATCGGCGGAATGCTGACGTTCATCAGCTTGGGCCTCGTTCGCCAGAGAGCCGAATTGGAGCAGGCCGCGGCATCTGCCAAGACCATGGGCCAAGCTCCTTCGGCCGAAGAGCAGTCGCGTCAGTCCATCCGCGACCAACTAAAGACAACGGAAATCGAGATCTGCTTTGGCAAGCAAATCTCGTCCGTTCTGATGCGTCCGACCAGCGATCTTCCGCAGCGCGTCGCGAAGATGCGGCGCAAGTTCGCCAAGCAGTACGGCTTCGTGGTTCCAGATATCAAGCTCACCGAAGACTTATCCATCACGCCGAAGACCTATCAAATCAAGGTTCACGGAACGGTGGTCTCAAGCGCGGAGCTTCGGCTCGGCGACGTCCTCGTCGTGGTCGGAGACGGCCCGAAGCCGGAAGCACCGGGCGACGAGACGCGCGAGCCGGCGTTCGGCATGAAGGCCTTGTGGATACCGGACATCTTCACCAACGCGTTGAAGCGCGACGGCTTCGTCCCTGTCGAAAACACATCCGTGCTTTTGACTCACGTGGCCGAGGTTATCCGCAACAGCTTGGCACAACTCTTTTCGTATCGCGATCTTCGCGCTCTTCTGGAGCGGCTCGATCCCGAATATCGCAAGCTGCTCGAAGAAATCTGCCCGTCGCAGATCTCGTATTCGGGCCTTCAGAGCGTGCTCAAGATGCTGCTTGGCGAGCGCATTTCGATCCGCAACCTGCATCTCATTCTTGAAGCCGTGGCGGAGATCGCTCCGTTCTCACGCAAGGCCGAGCAAATTTCCGAGCATGTGCGCATGCGCTTGGCGTCGCAGATTTGCGGCGATCTCAGCGAAGGCAACTATCTCAAGGTCGTGCGGCTCGGAAACCGTTGGGAGCTTGCGTTCCATCAAGCTCTGAAGCGCGATGCCAAGGGCGAAGTCATCGAATTCGACATCGAGCCGCGCCTTATCGAGCAGTTCGGGGGCGATCTCAGCCGTATGGTCCAGCCTCTTATGGACGCGGGCCACCAATTCGTTCTCGTCACGGCTGCCGAAACGCGCCCATACGTCCACACGGTTACCGAGCGACTTTACGGAACGCTGCCTGTTCTCTCGCATCTCGAGATCAGCCGCGGTGTCCAGATACAGTCTCTCGGCTCAGTTTCATGACAACCTTCGCTCACGAAACTCTTCTCGTCCCGCTCCTTGTCTTCTGCCGCGTCGGGGCGTGCTTCATGCTGTTGCCCGGATTTTCGAGCGATCGAATTCCGGTTCAGCTGCGTCTGTTCGTTGCCTTCGCCGTCTCTCTTGCGCTGAGCCCGCTCGTTTATGATTCGGTGCGTCCCGCGACCGGGGAAGCGCCGAGCAATCTGCTCGCCATGATCGTCGTCGAGACCTCGACCGGCATCCTGCTCGGATTTCTCGTTCGCATTATATTCATGGCGCTGGAGTTTGCCGCGACGTGCATGGCGAACTATGCCGGATATGGTTCGGTTTTTTCGCACTCCGTCGAAAACAACGATCCGTCGTCACCCTTTGCCTCGCTCGTGACGACGCCGGCCGTGGCGCTCTTCTTCATCACCAACCAGCACGTCAACATCATTCTGATGCTGCAACGGTCGTACGAGACGTTCAAAGTCGGACTATCGATCGCGTCGCCTCCCAACCTGCAGATGATCGTCGGACTCGTAGGATCCGCCTTCAAGTTGACGCTGCAGCTGAGCGCAGCGCTTGTCGTTTATTCGATAACAATCAACCTCGCTTTCGGCTTCCTCAATAAGATGGTGCCGCAGATTCCGATCTATTTCGTCTCGACGCCGTTCGTCGTACTCGGCGGTCTCTTCCTTCTGTTGCAGATCGATAAGACGGCACTGGAGATCTTTTCGTCGCTGGTGTCTCAGGCGATCCAGAACCTTGGCGCAAATGGCTAGATCATCGAAAAAGGTCAGTCGCCTCGTCGACGTCTTTCATGATCTCGAGACCACGGAGCGCGCGCGGATCAGCGAAATCACGCGGCAAATGGATGAGCTGCGCATCTCGCAGAACGACCTCATCGCCACCCTTGCCAACCCATCAGCGGTCCATGAGCCCTTTCTACAGCTCATGTCGCGGAGCCTAGGGAACATCCAGCGGCGCCTTCAGCGTCTCTCCAAAGAACATGAAATGGCGCTTAACCGGTATGTCGAGGCTACTAAGCGCACGCGCGGGGCGGCGGCGTTGTTGGCCGACGTTCGAGCCGAGGAAGCCCGCAAGGCGGAACAACGGGACCTCGAGGCTCTACTTGAGTTCCAGCAGGCCACAGCGGCGCAAGGCCGGGGTAAGTCAACACGTTCATCGTGAGACGATCATCCGTCATCATTGAAATGCACCATGTCGATTATTCCTCCCGCAGCTGTCGCCGATCAGGCCATGTGGGCCGCCAGACAGACCGTCCGCCAGGGATCGCCGGCGGAGGCGCAGCCTGTCGATAGCGCTGCGCAAATTAAGTCCGGGCAAGCGCAGAGCATCCAGACGAAGGAAGCCGGTCAAAAGTTCGAGGCGTTGTATCTCCGCCAGATGCTGGAAGAGTGGATGCCGAAGGATTCCGACACCCTCTTTGGCGAAGGCACAGCGGGAACCGTTTGGCGGTCGATGATGGTGGATAGCTTGGCGACCACGCTCTCGAAATCGGGAACGATCGGCATCGCCCCGATGATCTTCAAACCGGAACCTGACGGTTCCAGAGGAAAGTAGAATGGGCACCGCTCCGGTTGAAGCAAAGGCCAGATCTCAGCAATCGCCAGCCGCAGCCATCAAACGGGTCGGCGTTGGTGGGCAAGGCGGCCGCCGTGCTCCGCACATTCCTCGTGCCGTCGCACATGATGTCGATGCGGCCCGAGCAATTGTCGTCGAAGTCATCCGGCGCATCGAGGATAATCTTGAACAAGAAACGGCGGCCTTGGATAAAGCGCCGAACTTCGACCTCAAGGCTTCCAATGACCGCAAAAGTCAGGGGCTCGTCGATCTCAATCAGGCTATGCGCCGACTGAAGCCCTCTGACATCGATGAAGATCTCAATCTGCGGCTTCAGACGTTCCGTGCCAAGCTCGACGTCAATCTTCGCAAGATCCGGCTGCACCTTGAGGCCGTGAAAGAAATCGCCGGGATGCTTTCCGACGCTATCCAGAACGCGGAATCGGATGGAACGTATACCCGCCACATCGGGCCGAGCCGGAGCACGCAGTGGTCCGATTGATCATCATATCGTTTATCGCTTGTCTCTCCACGATCGGCGGCGTCTACGGCGCGTCCTCGTGGAAGGCGAGTATGTCGTCTGCGAACAAGGAACCTGAAACCAAGTTGCAGATGATGAAGACTCACATGGTGAGTGTGCCGATTCTCACGAACGGTGAAGTTCTCGGATATGTCGTGACGCGTTTGCAATTCACTGCGGATTCCGAGCTTGTGAGATCCAGTTCCTTGCAGCCCGAAGTTTTCGTCGCCGACGAAGCGTTCCGGCAGATCTACGAAACCACGCCGGCCGACATCAAGAGCGGTCGCAAGCAGGCCATCAAAGAGCTAGCCGCCAACATCGCGATTGGAGCCAACAAGCGGCTCGGCCGGGACGTGATCAAAGATGTCATGATCGACAGTTGGACCTATCTCTCAAAAGCGGACATGATCAAGAACAATGAGCGCAATCGATAATACGTTCGGCTTCGATGCCGTCTTCCGGCAGACAGCTGCCGATCTCAAACAGCGGCTGACGAGTGATGCCGTCAGCAATCCTTTATCGTCCCATCATCGAAGCGGAATTGCCGCCTTCACGGTATTCGCCGGACTTGGAATGCTGTCGGTGCTGATCTTCATGATCGGCTATTCAGCGTTGCTTTCCGATGAGCCCGTGATCTGGATCCATCGGTTGATGGCTCTCGCTGTCACGCAAAGCATTCTCATTGCTGCGGTGACGATGAAGCTCATTCCGATCATCGAGCGCCGCCGGTCGTCGATCCGCATCCTGCCGCAGCTCAATTTCCGGCAAACGCCGGCTCAAGATGCATCGAGCAAATCGGCACGAGATCTGTCTGCAGGCCCAATTCCGCCGCCGCTTCCCGAACCGCGCAAACCCACGATCGGTGGCAAGCTCGCAGGCCGGGAATTTCTCGAATACGAAGATGGGTCTATCGAGATCGACACGCTCGTTGGGCGGCGTCGCTTCGCGTCGCTTGCGGCGGCCAGAGAATTCGTCGGATCCTGATCGGCGTCAGCCGGTCATCGGCCACGTCTCGAAATCGTCGAATTCGCCCGAGGTCTCTTCGGACGGATCGGTGGTCGCCTTCCGCCCGGTCAGCCGATCGCAAACGTCTGCGAGCTTCACGGCGCGAGCGGCATCAGTGACATCGACTTTCCAGTCGGGCGAAGAACCGTTTGCAATGCTCGCGAGAAAATCCGCGACTGCGCCGAGGTTCTGGCAGAGCCGATCGAGGCTTTGCAGCTGATAAAGCGATTGCGATCCACCGAACGCGCCGGCAACGACGAGGTTGCCGATAAGATCCTGCAGGTCACTGGCCGTATCGGACAGCATGCGAACCTCATCGGAGACCGTGGTCAATATCTCCGGTACGGCAACGCCTGCCCGCGGCAATCCTTTGCCTTCCTGATTGCTGTCATTCATGTCGTCCGGACCCCAATGTAAGAGCGATCAGAAAAGTTCGAGTTCGCCGGCGTTAACATCGACCGTTGCGACAGGCATCGGCACCGGCCTTTCGATTTTCGCCGGACCTGCGAGCAGGATCTGCCGCGCACGTCCGGAAACCGGCCAATACTGAATGCGCCGTCCTTGCAATCCCCCGGTGCTACCACCCACGTAGGAAATACCTTCAGCCTTGAGAAAGCGTTGCGCGAATTCGGCGTTGTGCTTGCCGATGTCCGAATGCGATCGCACCGTGCGCGCGCCTCCAAACAACTTCGCTTCCAACCGCTCGCGACGCGCGCCCGCCTTCAGCAAGCCGTTGACGAGCATCTCCATCAGATGCACGCCCATACGCTCGTCCTCGGCCGCCGTGGCGCCGATGTTGCCCGGCAGAAGAAAATGATTGATGCCGCCCACTCCAGCCAGCGGATCACGAATGCACGCGGCGATGCACGATCCGAGGATAGTTGTCACCATGACATCGCGGTCTCTGGTGACGAAGAACTCGCCTTGGATTATGTGAACGCGCTTTTCCGTTGCATCGGCCAGCGTCATGTCAACTTACCGACAACGGCCTCGATGCACGTTTTGAGCTGTGGCACTGAGAAGGGCTTGGCGAGAAAATTATTAAGTCCCCATTTCTTGCCTTCGTCGATGAGCGCTTTATCGCCCTTACCCGTTACGAGGATGAAACCGACTTTGCTCGTCGGACCATGCTGGCGCAATGCGCGCAGCAGCTGCATGCCATCGATCTTCGGCATGTTGAAGTCCGAGATGACGAGATGACAAGGCGCTGTCATCATCATCTTGAGACCTTCCTCGCCATCTTTGGCGACTTTGAAATTCTTCAAGCCGATCTGATCGAGGCCGTCTGTTAGAAGCGCTCGGCTGACGGATGTGTCATCAACGACCAAAATCGTCAATTGCTGCATTGCGGGCATGGCCTTGCCTCCTAGTGTTTCTTCTTTGTTGACGTTTCTGAGATTATCGCTGCCGCTAGCCGCTCGAGCGGCAGTTGGCTTTCAACGGCACCGGCTTCAAATGCCGCTTTCGGCATGCCGTAGACGATGCAGGTGGATTCATTTTGGCCGAATGTCGTTGCGCCGGCCTTACGCATCGAGAGCAGACCCGCGGCTCCATCTTTTCCCATGCCGGTAAGAATAACACCAACGGCGTGGCTCTTGCACGATCGCGCCACCGAATTGAATAGCACATCCACCGAAGGACAATGCCCGTTTACGCGCTCGCCGGCCTTTAGGCGGCAGCGCAAATCCGGTGTGATTTCGAGGTGGCTCGCACCACCTGGCGCTAGAAATATGTTCCCCGGCGTCAGTTTTACGCGGTCCGTCGCTTCCTGAACCGTTGGCGCGCAGAGCCGATCAAGACGGCTAGCGAAGCTTCGCGTGAACGCAGGCGGCATATGCTGCGTTATAACAGTCGGTGGGCAATTTTTGGGAAAGCCGGACAGGAGCGCCAATAGCGCTTCGACGCCTCCCGTCGACGCGCCGATGGCAACGACGCGGCCGTCGGAGACATAGGATTCATTCGCCGATTCAACAGCACTTGCCTGCTTGCGATCGTCAACTTTGATCAGGGGTTTGACGCGCGCCGACGCAGCTATCTTGACCTTGTATGGCAGCTCCTCGAAGCTGTGCTCGTTACCCGGACGGGGCTTTTCTATGCAGTCGATAGCGCCCATTTCGAGAGCTTGCAGCGTTTCTTCCGCGCCACGCCGCGTCAACGTTGAAACCATGATGACCGGCATGGGCCGAAGCCGCATGATTTTTTCGAGGAATTCGAGCCCGCTCATGTTCGGCATTTCGACATCAAGCGTGATGACATCGGGATTGAGAGCCTTGATGGCCTGGCGCGCTTGAAGCGGATCCGCGGCCTCGCCCACAACTTCGATATCCGGGTCTTTCGCCAAGACCGTCGCGATCAACCCGCGCATAGTGGACGAATCATCGACCACGAGGACTTTGACTTTCTTCATGGCGACTTACTGTTCTTCCTGCGATAGCTCGTGATGCCATCCGTCGACAACATTGAAGATGCAGGACCGGAGATGCGTTCGGAATGCCCGATATAAAGAGCGCCGTTTTCTTTCAGCATCCGCGTCAAGCGGTTCCAAATCATGCTCTGCGTATCGCGGTCGAAATAGATGACGACATTCCTGCAGAAAATTGCGTCGAAGGGGCCGCTGAACGGCCAGGTTCCCATTAGATTGAGCTGGCGAAACGAGACGAGAGATCGCGCCTCATCGGCAATTTTCAGGCTGCCTCGGCTGTCGCCGGGCACCGGCGCGAACCATTTTGCTCGCAAGTTGGGCGGCACATCCCGGAGCTCTTCTTTTTGGTACAGACCGTTCTTTCCATGCGCAACGACGTGGGGATTGAGATCGGTTGCAAGGATGCGAATGTCGAGAGACGCGGCATCGGGGATGACAGAAAGGACCGTAAGCGCCATCGAGTACGGTTCTTGTCCCGTCGAGCAGGCGGCTGACCAAAGCCTGACGCGGTTCCCGCGGCGTGCCGATTCAGCAAGCGGTTCGATGATCGCAGTCCGTAGATGTTCGAAGTGATGCGCCTCGCGGAAGAAGCGCGTCACATTGGTGGTGAGCGCAGCAATCATGCTGTCGCGCTCGTCATCATTGGCGCGCACCGTTGCGCAGTACTCGGTGAACGTGTCGATCCCGAGCGCGCGCAGGCGTTTTGCGAGTCGTGAATAGACGAGCGTTGCCTTCGACTGAGGCAAGTCGATACCCGCTTCCGATTTCGCAATTTCCGCGATCTCGCGAAAGTTTGCGGCGGAAAACGAGAACTCGCCGGTTACGAGAGCTCCGGCAGGACTCGACGATGACCTTTCTGCTGCAGCGGTCATGCGGCGGCCTTAGCCGCTATCGGCAGCACGCTTTCCAGCGTGACGATGCTGATCATGCGGCCTTCAACGGCATAGACGCCCTTGACGAAATTCTTGGCGAGGTCAGACGCGACGTCCGGCGTCGGCTGCATGGATGCTTCGGACGTCGTCAGGATATCCGATACGGCGTCGACCAGGAGGCCGACGACTTGCTGATAGACCTGCACCACAATAATGACGCTCCGTGGTGTCGGCTCCGTCAGACCGAGACCGAAGCGCATGGCGAGATCAACGATGGGAAGCACAGCACCACGAAGATTGATGACACCACGCACGTAGGCTGGCGCGTGGGGCAGTGGTGTTGCGGGGGTCCAGCCGCGAATTTCGCGAACGCCCATAATGTCGATACAGAATTCCTGTGCTCCGACCCGGAAGGCGACGAACTCGCGGTTTGCGGAGTTGGCCGACGAACTAACGTCTTGCATGGTTATTATCCTTCCGTTCCATAGCGTGCTGCGGCGGCGATCTGGTCTTCGAACGAACCGGTGACCAGCGCATCCACGTCGAGAATGAGTGCTACACGGCCATCACCAAGAATTGTTGCGGCGGCGATGCCGGCAACTGTTCCGTAATTGGCCTCAAGGCTTTTGATAACGACCTGGCGTTGATCCTGGATCGAGTCGACCAACAGAGCGTTACGCGCGCCGCCGCCGGTCTCGACCAATATCGCGACGCTGTGTTCCGGATCGGCCGGCGCCTCGCGAAAACCCATCTGCGTGCCCACATCGATGAGCGGCACGAACGTGTTGCGGATGGCCATGACCCGGCTATCAGCGCCGATGCCGTGGATTTCGCCCTTCTTGGGTTTCAGCGTCTCGACGATAGCCGTCAACGGCACGACAAGCGTCTGGCCCGCAACGGAGACGGCCATGCCGTCGAGAACGGCGAGCGTCAGCGGCAGGCTCATCGAGAACGTCGAGCCGAAGCCCGGTCGCGACGATATCGATATTCGCCCGCCAAGCGCCAAGATGGAGCGCTTCACGACGTCCATCCCGACACCGCGGCCTGAAATGCTCGAAATCGTGGCGGCGGTCGAGAAGCCTGGCAAGAACAGAAGATTGTCGATGTCGCTGTCGGAAAGCTGCGCGTCAGCCGAGATGAGGCCCTTCTTGATCGCGGACGCGCGCACCTTTTGACGATTGATGCCGGCGCCATCGTCGGTAATTTCAATCACGATACGGCCCGAGCGGTGCGCGGCACTCAAACGAACGTTGCCTTCCGGGGGCTTTCCAGCCGCGATGCGCTCTTCAGGCGACTCAATGCCATGATCGACCGCGTTGCGGATCATGTGCGTCAATGGCTCCGCCAGACGCTCGACGACAGTCTTGTCGACCTCGGTGGCTTCGCCATCGGTTTTCAGGCGAACTTGCTTGCCGGTCGCATCCGCGACCTCGCGCACGATGCGTGACATACGTTGAAAGAGGGGCTTCACCGGCTGCGCGCGGATCGCCATCACGCTTTCCTGGATCTCGCGTGTCAGCTGCTCGAGTTCTTCAAGGCCGATGATCACCGAAGACGAGCCTGCGAAATTCGCCTCGATAACGCGTTGCGACAGCATCGCCTGGTTGATGACGAGTTCGCCGACCAAGTTGATGAGCCGATCAACGCGATCGAATTCGACGCGGATGGTTGTTTGCGTGGGGACCGCGACAGTCTTCACAGCCTCGGCCACTTGTGCCGGTGGCAATGCCGTTTCGCTCGCGACCTGCTCGGGTTGCACCGGATCAGATTGTACAGGTCCCTCGGCGTTCGTTACGTTTGAGGCCTGTTCGGATTCTGCCGCGGGCGCGCTGCCCAGAGCCTGCGCCAGCAAGGCTGCAATATCCGCGTCAGAAATCTCCGGCTGACCATCGGCTTCAACGCTGATCTCGGCTTCGCCTTCGACGAATTCAAAAACCTCGCGGACGGCTTCGATCGCCACTTCCGACGAAAGCTTGATGTTCCAGGACAGATAGGCGCCATTCGGATCTATCGTTTCGAGATCTGGAACTGCGGAAACATCGCAAGTTGTTTCCGCTTGGCCGAGACGTGAAAGCTCTCGAATGACCAATACCGCTTCGTTGGCGTTGGCATAGAGTTCCGGGCGGGGTGTGAAGCCGACGCGATAGTCATGGACCGGCGCCGCGGCGGGCTCGGGCGTCAAGTCCGGCAGTCCGAAATCAATCACCGTCGGCTGGAAATCTATGACTTCCTCGACCTCTTCGGCGCCATCGATCATCGTCAGCGCTTTGACCTCTGCTGCGATGGCTGCGTAACTCGACTCGTCGATTTCCTTACCGTCGCGCGATGCCTCTACGAGATCGGCCAGCACGTCGGCGGCACGGAGCATCGGTTTCATCACGTCCGCTGTCGGATGCAGCTTGCCGCTGCGGACGAAATCGAGTGCCGTTTCGAACGTATGTGCGAACTGAACCAGCGCCGTCAGCTTGAATGCGCCAGCGCCCCCCTTGATCGAGTGCACCGCCCGAAAAACGGCATTCACCGTTTCGGAATCGGCGTTACCCTCGTCCATTGCAAGCAGGCCAACTTCCATTTCCGAGAGCTGTTCTTCACACTCCTGGAAGAACGTCTGCCGGATTGCGGCCATCGTATCGACGGTCATCTGTATGCTCTTTTATATTTGCCTTAGGCGGCGACGCGGCGAATTGCTGCGATAAGTTTGGTTGGTTCGAACGGCTTGACGATCCAGCCCGTCGCACCGGCTTCCTTTGCCCGCGTTTTCTTTGCGGCGTCGCTCTCGGTGGTGAGAACGAGAATCGGAACTCGGCGATAGCGACTATCCTTTCGCACCGCTTCGATGAGACCGAAGCCGTCCATCTTCGGCATGTTGATATCGGTCACGATGACGTCCGGCATGGATGTCTGGAGAACTTCCAGCCCGTGGACGCCGTCAACGGCCTGCAGAACGTTGAAGCCAGCCTCTGCGAGCGCCATCTTCAGCATGTCGCGCATCGTTCGTGAATCGTCGACGGTCAGTATCGTCTGCGTCATGGAGAAGATCCTTCGAGAAGAAATTGGTCGCCCGACAATCCAACGAGCGCAAGCGTTTCGAGAAGTTCGGAGCTTGGGTTTGTCACCTTGTAGCTCTGCCCATCCGCCCGCCAAGTCTGAGCAGCAGCAATCAAGACCTGCAACGCTTGAATACCGACGCGGTGCACTTGTCGGGCGTCAACGACGAGGGGAGAGCCGCGACGCGCGAGGAGCAGATCCTTGATGTTGGCGGCAGACGAAGAGTCGAGCGAGTCTGGAAGCACCAGCGTCGTCTCGCTTTCGATTACTGGCATTTCCGTCTCGGCTTCCATCATTTGCGCGGCGACACCAGCCTTCTTCCCGCGTGCGCCTTTACGCGGCTGGCTGTGATCGCCGGAATCACCGGCGATCACCTTTGCTTTCGCGCGGGGCATCAAAATTCCTCCCAACCGGCGTCGGAGGAAGCCACACTGCGACGTCCCATGCCGGCTGCCGCCGCCATCTTGGCCTTAACAGGTGCACGCTGGGCGCGCGCCGCAGGCTTGGACGAATCCCGACGAGACGACATGTCGACGATTGTGTCGTCACCTGTGCGGAAGCGACTGACCAGACGGACGAGTTCCTCGGTCTGCTGCGCGAGAGTCTGCGTTGCGGCCGTGGCTTCCTCGACCATCGCGGCGTTCTGTTGCGTGACCTGGTCCATCTCGTTGACGGCTGTGTTGACTTGCTCCAGGCCATGGGCCTGTTCGTTGGCGCTCGCCGCGATGTCCGTCACGATGGTGTTGATTTCCGCGACCTGGGTCACGATGCGCGTCAACGCCAAGCCGGTTTCACCGACAAGCTGCACACCTTGTGCGACCTGTCCGGTCGAAGCAGAAATGAGACCTTTGATCTCCTTCGCCGCCTCGGCAGAACGCTGCGCCAGTGCCCGCACTTCCGATGCGACGACTGCGAAGCCTCGGCCAGCATCGCCAGCGCGTGCTGCTTCGACGCCGGCATTCAAGGCGAGGAGGTTCGTCTGGAATGCGATCTCGTCGATGACGCCGATGATCTGGCTGATCTGTTTCGAGGAACTCTCGATGCCGTTCATCGCCGAAATCGCTTTGCGAACAATCTCGCCGCTCTTCTCGGCGTCTGCCTTGGCAACAGAAACCGTTTCCCGGGCATGGGTTGCGCCGCGCGCCGTCTTGTTGACGGTATCCGTGATCTCCTTAACGGCAGCTGCCGTCTCCTCAAGACTTGCCGCTTGGTTTTCCGTGCGCCGCGAGAGGTCGTCCGAGGCTTGCGAAATTTCTTCGGTGCCAAGCTTGATGCTGCTGGCGCCCTTTTTCACAAGCTCGATCGTGCTTTTCAGTTGCGATGCTGCAGAATTGAAGTCGGCCTTGAGCTTTGCAAACTCGGGACCGAATTCGGCGTATACAGTGGTCTCGAGGTTTCCTTGCGCGAGTTCCGATAGAGCGGTCCCGAGCGAAGCGACGACGGTATTGATCTGATTCTCTGCCTCGAGCTTCCCGGCTTGCGCGGCTTCGAGCTGACCCATCATTAGGTTCATCTGGCTGATAATCGCCTCGTACTCCGGGATGACCTTTTCGGTAATGCGATGCGTGAAGTCGCCGGTCGCTATACGCTCGGCCGCGCTGGTGAACGCATCCATGAACCGCTCGTGCTCGCGCGCATAGTGGTCGCTCTGCTCCTGCTGCTGCTTGGCCGCCTCGACAGCGGCATCGGTCATCGACTTATTTTCGATGACGGCTTCCTTGAAGCGTGCGAGCGCACGCGCGATCATGCCGTTTTCGTTGCTGTCCGAGAGATACGGAACCTCGACGCTCAAATCCTTATGGCTGAGTTGATCCATCGCGCTGACCAAGCTCGACAGCCGCAGAGAAATTCCCTTCGCGATTAGACTGACCATGATCAAGGCAGCGACCGTTGCTGCGATCAGCAGACCGAGCGTGCGGTAAAGAGATGAGCGCGCTTCTGCAGAATGCTCTTCGGAGAGACGGTCAAAGAGGCCACCGACTTGGCCCGCCGCCGTGCCGACAAGACTGTTGGCATTGGCGATGGATGACATCACATCACTGCCGAGCGAAGTGCGCCGATAGTCGGCTGCCTTGAGCTTCGCAGCGATCAGATCAAGCTCAGACAGGAGCCTGGCGTTCGTGTCGCCGAGGGCGTTCTTGGCGTCAGTGGAGGAATCGCTGAGAAGCTTATTCACCGCTCCGCGGAGTTTTTCCGTCGTTCTCCGCAATACGGCATAGTTGATTGCCAGTTTGATCTGGTCGTCTGCCAGTCCAGCGGTATCGAGAGTGGATTTGAGCTCGATCAGCGCCTGCTTAACGCCCGGCAAACGCTGAACGATCACCTCCTGCGCATAATAGGTGGAAGCCGAGGCATCTGCGGCGAGCCCGGACGAAGTCGCGATCAAGTCCAAAAGCTCAACGCCAAGACGCACCCGCTCATCCGGTGTTCGTGCGTTTTGGAAGGCACTGACATTCGACTGAACGCCGAGACTCCGGGATGCATCCGAAAGCTTTGCGAGCTCTCCGTCACCAGACGAGGAGTTTTCGTCGGCCGACATTTTCGTCCAAACAGCGGACGCCAACTTGCCACCGCTGATTTCCCGATCAAGCGTGCTGATCTGCTCCAGCTGATTCTGCGCGTAGAGATAAAGCTGAGCCAGCGAAGGAATTAAGAACACCGCAGATATCAGTGCAAGCCGACGCGGCATCGACCATTTGCTGTTGATATATCCTATGACCATAACTGGACCTATTTCCTTGGAGCGTTGATCTTGTTTCTGGGTTTTGTTGTGCGGACGACGTGGCCAGGGCGAAGGCATCCGCAATGCCTGGAAAGTTGGTTTTGCAGGGACGCTTAATGTCTGGGGAGCTGACGCGGGCGGTCATCGACAAGGCAGCGCAAGCTGCGTTGGCGGAAATTCTTGGCAATCGTCAAATTTTTCTGGACTGACGAAGGAAGCGGCCGCGAATTATCGTGCTCCATCGGGAGTTCCTGCTTCTAAAAAGCCTGGAACATGTCGGATCGCCGACTCAGCTGCGCGGCATCATGCCTATGATTTCATCAATCAAGCAGCTGTTCACTAGAATTAGTCCGGAAAACTATCGAATTGGTTTACGAAAACCGCGACATTGCGTTTTTATTGAAACGCTAATGCAGCTTCTATTAAATGAACCCGCATTCTTCTTTGCTCAAACTGGACGCGACCATTCTTTTATTCTAGCGGCAACGGCGGAATAATCGACGGGTTGTAACGACTCCTTCGACTACCTCTTCAGCCAGGAAAGACGCCGCGGCGCCTTCACGTATTGCAGGCCAGCGATTTCACCATCGACGCGAACGAGGCGGCATTTGACGATCAAATCGTCGCCTGGGACTTCTAAATAAAACTCGCCAATCAAACGCTCCGGTTGCGCAAGCTTAATTTTCGCGCCGCCTTCCGATAAATCCAGGAGGGCTCCGGGAAGGCGCTGGTCATCAGCAAGCGCAATAACAGCAGCCTTGTATACGGGCCGGCGGCCAAATTTACGTTTGTCTTGTGGTCGGTCTATGGACAAGCTTGTCTCGATATTTTTGCTTCTATTAACGCTTCCTATTACGCACGCATACATTGGCGAAGGAAAACAAATCTGTAATGGCTCAATGGCTGCCCGATTCGCCTATGTTTGCTCCCCCGCCATCGGGCCTGCCCAGTCTGTGTACAGACTACTTTATCCTACGTGATTCGCCTCGGCGCGGGCTAATCTCGCCTTAAGACATTACGTCTAATTGTTGCAATGGATAGGCTGCCCATGAACCCGGCTTGAGGCCACGGGGCATGATGGCGGCCTGTTCGCCACGGCAGGGTTTGCCATACAGAATATCAGGAATGGGACGCCCGTTGATCTAAAGCTATTCGATTTCGACCTTCCTTTGGCCGATGAATGAATGGGGCGGAAATATGCGGGGCTCACCGATTAAAGGCGTCATGGCTTTCAATATCGACGAACTCGTCTATACCGCTCCAATCGCCAAGAAGGGGCGGAAAAGGCGTGCGGCCAGCCCGTATTTCGGCACAAATTCTGATGCGCAAGCGTTCGCTTCCGCGCTCGATCAACTGGGCATCGTTTCGATTGCAGATCCCAATGGCCGGATCGTTCACGCAAATGCCGAGTTTTTGCGAATTAGCGGTTACACCGCCGAAGAGGTCGCGGGCAAAGACCACTCCATACTGAATTCCGGCCACCACCCAAAAGAATTCTGGGCAGATGCCTACGAAAAACTGCGTAAAGGCGAAACTTGGCGGGCACCCGTAAAAAACAAGGCGAAGGACGGTACGCACTATTGGGTCGACTCAATCGTGGTACCGCTCAAGAGCAGAAATGGGCGGGGCAAAGGCTTCCTGTCGTTTCAGATCGACATTACGACTGCCGTCACGCTTCACATGGCGTTGCAGGATCGCAATGCGCTGCTGCAAGCCGTAGTCGACAGCTTTCCGGGTGGCCTTACCGTTTTCGATCGCGACCTTCGCTTGCTTCTCTGCAATCGCAAACAGCGACAGCTACTCGAATATCCGGATTCGCTTTTCGAAAAGTCTCCCCCGTCTCTGGAGGACCTCTACCGTTTCAACGCCAATCGCGGAGAATATGGTCCGGGCGATGCGGAAGAGCAGGTGCGCATTCGCGTCGAACGCGCACGCAAAAGCGAGCCCCACATCTTTGAGCGTCAGCGGCCCAACGGAACATATCTCGAGATTCGTGGCACGCCATTGCCTGGCGGCGGCTTCGTGACAGCTCATCTCGACGTCACCGAGCGCAAGCGGTATCAGGAAACGATCGGGCGGCTTGCACACCAAGATGTTCTGACCGGCCTTCCCAATCGTGCGCTTTTCCAGGAGCGCATCCGACAGGGCCTGAAACACGTGCAGAACGGCTCCTCTTTGGCACTTCACTGCCTCGACCTCGATCGTTTCAAATCCGTCAACGACACGCTTGGGCATCCGATCGGCGATTCTCTTCTCGTCGCAGTCGCAGCAAGACTTCGCGCCGAGATCCGCGAAACGGATACGGTCGCGCGGCTCGGCGGCGATGAATTTGCAATTATTCAAGTAGCGCCAAAATCAATCGAAGAGATCCAGGCGCTTGCAAAGCGCGTCATCAGCGCGTTTGCCGAACCATTCGTCCTCGAGGAGAATACAGTCTCGATCGGAACGAGCATCGGGATTGCCGTTGCACCGACGGACGGCGTCGATGCCGAGCAGCTGATGATGAATGCCGACATGGCTCTTTACCGGACGAAATCGGTCGGCAGGGGCACGTATGGCTTTTTCGAACATTCGATGCACGAACGTCTACAGACGCGCCACCAAATCATCATGGGGCTGCGCGAGGCGATCGCCAACAGCAAGTTCGAACTCCATTATCAGCCGATCGTTAATGTCAAAACGCGCAAGATCGTCGGCTGCGAGGCATTGATCCGCTGGTCACATCCTGTACGTGGCCTCATTCCCGCTCACGAATTCATTCCGATCGCTGAGGAATGCGGTTTGATCGGTCAGATCGGCGATTGGGTGCTGAAGACAGCTTGCGCCGAGGCGAGCCTCTGGCCCGACGACATCTGGGTTGCCGTCAACATTTCGCCTGCACAGTTCCGGGGCCAGGATCTTGTCGAGAAGGTCACCAACGCATGCAGAGGACTGCCGCTCTCCAGGCTGATACTTGAAATTACAGAGACGCTTCTGATGAAGGATCGGGACATCGCCTCCGAAACGCTCGAGCGCTTGCGCAAGATGGGCGTTAGATTTGCCATCGACGATTTCGGAACGGGCTTCTCGTCGCTCAGCTACCTGCAAAGCTTTCCATTCGATAAAATCAAAATCGATCGCTCCTTCGTCTCCGACGTCGCCAACCTCAAGCGTTCGGCTACGTTGCGCCGATCCATCATCCAACTCGGGTACAATCTCGGCATGACCAGCGTCGGAGAGGGTGTCGAGACCGAACAACAGCTCGATCGATTACGTGCCGAAGGATGCGTCGAGGCGCAGGGCTTTTTGTTCTCTCGCGCCGTACCCGCCGCAAAGCTCCGCACTCTATTCTCCAAACCTCTTTGAGGTCGCGTGGGCTCGGCTCGCCAATTCCAATTCCTATAATCTGAGAGATATGACTCGTGTTGAAGGCACTTTTGAAAATCGCGGAACCGGCGAGACCTTCCTTCCCGCGCTCGCGTATTTCCAACGAGCCGGATGAAGGCAATGCACTCTTCGAGGCGCTCGTCTGCGAATTTCATTGGGCCGCGCTCCAAATCGGCGCGATTGCGAGCTGCATGAATGCAAGCTTGGCTTTCGACCGGACTTGGATGCTTCGAACATGCAGCAACCTCGTTCCCGTCGAAGCGCCGGTCGTCAAGGTCGCGCTACGAGCGTGGCAGGACATCGGAATTTCAGGCGAGCTGGCCGCATCGATCAGCAAGATCTATTTCGATTTGTCGGACGCCAAGAAGTTGGCGATGCCGTTGATCGAAAGCGCAGGGGCCTTCTCGGGGCCGAGCATACCCGTCGCGAAACTAGAGCAAATTTCTGCACTCTGGCGAAAACTCGCCGAAGATTGCAAGATCGCGGTTGGCCGTCTCGAACCGGAGACGCGCTGGCGCTTCAATGGCGTTTACACCGGGAATGCGCTTGTCCTCGGCAAGTTTCTACAAGACGCGCTTGCTGGCGGTTTTGGATGCGTCAATCAATTCGGTGAAGTCGCAATTCCGGTCCTGCCGCAACGCCGGAAGACGCCGAGATATGTTTTGCTGCAACCCTGCAAGATCAGCGATAAAGCGGGCGTCTCAATCGCTTTCGCACGCGATATTTCAAAAAACGGAATTGGTCTTGATTGCGAGCGTGATCTCGCATTGAAGGAACGGGTTTTCGTTGAGCTTCGCAATGGACGAAAGATGAGAGGTATCGTCGCCTGGTCTCACAACAAGAAGGTCAGCGTTCAGTTCGATGAGCCACTATCCGATGACGATCCGTTGATCGCGAGATCATAGTTCTCGCTACGTGCTCGGTGGCGCAAATGCTATTCGTCTGCAATGATACGATTGCGGCCGGCTGCCTTCGCTTCATAAAGCTTAGAATCAGCTCGATCTAAAAGGGAGTAGCTATCCTCGCCGGGCCGCAATTCGGCAATCCCGAAGGATGCTGTGACCTTCCCGATGGGCTGACCCGTTCGATGGTGCATCCATTTCTTGCTTTCGAGCTCACCACGGATCTGTTCCCCGAGATTTTTTGCGCCATCAAGCCTTGTTTGCGGCAGCAATACGATGAACTCTTCGCCGCCATAGCGAGCTGCCGTATCGCGCCCCTTGATGTTCTTTGAGAGAAGCTCGGCAAAGCGTCTCAGGATCTCGTCACCGACCGCGTGTCCGAATGTGTCGTTGATCCTTTTGAAATGGTCGACATCCGCCATGATCAGCGAAAGGTAGCCATTTGTTTCGGCTGCGGTTTCAACCTCTCTTGGAAGGTGGACTTCCAACCAATGCCGGTTCTTCAGCGACGTGACGGCATCGAGCATTCCTAGTTTATGGCTATCGCTGAGGCTGACCCTCAGCTTTTCGATTTGCTGTTGCGATTGCTGCAAGCGACCGTTGAGTTCGCGCACTTCATTCTGGATTTTCTTGTTTTCGCTGATCAGCGTTTGGATTATGGCGCGGACGCGTTCTGGCGATGTCGACGCGACCAAAGTGTTGCTCACTTTGGTAAGGGATTCGGAGTGCGACCCGCTGAGCTCGATGTGCTCTTTCACCAGCCGGATCACCGAGAAGACCTCGTCATCCAGTTCCTGTCCTACTTTCTCCAGGCGTTCGGACAAGCGTTCGTCGATTTCCTTCGGCGCTCCAGATGCTATTCGAAAAAACTGCAAGGCGCCCCAAGCGAAAGTCATGCATCCGGCTGCGGTAAATCCGAACAAAAGGGCGAGGGCGAATGGGTGTGAACCCAGCCGCACCAGGCGGCCGCGCGAATCCACTTCGGCAATTTGCCAGGAGACGTCCGACAAAGCCGTCAGGTCAATGTCCGAACGCATCAAGAAATGCCACAACAAAAATGTTGAACAGATCCCTGCGACGCTGACCGACATGATTATGGCGGACGACGGCAATTGCTTCAGTGCTAATGCGCTCATAATCCTGCTCAGCTCAAGGTGGCGAAGGTTTTATGCCTCGCTGGGAAGAACATCTGCCGAGAGAAGTCGCACGTCGGTCTCCACCGGAAACCTGGGGCAGATATGAGGATATCGTCTGCATAGTGAATAATTTCTTCGGTACTGCCAATCGAGATCACTGCGAGAACAGCGAAAGCACGCTTTAATCAGTGGACCGGGTAACGCCGCCTACGGACCATGAGTCGCCAACAGGCGCAATACTCTTTTCGATGATTTATCAAATTAAACGAGGACTACTCGTTTTCAAAATCTAATGCGACGCTGTCACTTAAAACCGAGAGCAATTCTTAAATAGAGTTGCTCTGTAAACACTTTCAATAGATTTCCACTGTAGCTGCCCGTGAGGAGGATGATCAAAAATCCCACAATCAGTTTCGGCACGAAGGTAAGCGTCATTTCCTGGACTTGGGTAAGCGCTTGAAAAAATGCCACCCCGACGCCAATCACCATCGCGGAGCCGACAACCGGGCCCGCCAGGACAATCGTCAGCCAGATCGCTTGTTGAACGATCTCGAGCGCGTCGCCTTCCGTCATGTAGGATAACCGATCGTTACGCCCGCGCTGATCGGCACTTCCTTGCCGTTCGTCAGAATGGCTGTGGACCCCGAAGAATCGATACGTACCGATTGGATGATGCCCGTTGTGCCGTCGGTTCCCTTCAGCGTCAGCCCGATCATGGTGCTGGCCTGGGAGATGTTCGAATTCACAAGAAGCTGATCAAGCTTGGAGTTCGTGTTGATGCCCTGTTCAACGCTCGAAAACTGAGCGATCTGAGACATGTACTGAGTCGAATCCGTCGGATTGAGCGGATCCTGATTCTGCAGCTGGGCGACCATGAGTTTCAGGAAATCGTTGTAATTGAGCGTATTCGACTTCGCTGCCGTCTGGGTTGCGGTTGACGTGGTGTCTGTGCTGCTGGTCGACGAAACTGTTGTCATGCGACCTCCTTGCTTTGTTCCTGAGGATTCATTGCGGCAGCTTCCAATGGAAGCAGCGATCTGACTTTCTTCAATGCATCGAACGGACGATCGCTATCGAGCAGCTCCGAGGTATCGAGGAGACCCTGCCTAAGAATGCGGTCGCCAACGCTTCCGAGAAGATTGGCAACCGACTCCCGCGCCATTGTCCTTGCCTTCATGTGCAATGAAGGATCCATCAGCATCATCTGAATCATGAAGTAGAGCTGCTTGAACGGCGTCGTGGTGTCCTCGGGCTTCATCACGTGCTGCTCGAGAAGGAAGATCACATCGTTCATGAGCTCTAGGCTGACCTTGCGGTCGACGCGCAAGACGCCGCCGTTGATGAAGATCCGCTCGCCGGCACGCAGCGTGATTTTCAAGCCGCCCGCCATCACAATCCTTCCGCGATGACGTTCGAAACGTCGATCAGGCCAGCAAAATTCTTCGAGTTTCCTTTGCTGATCGCGTCGGCTTCCTTGAGCATCCAAATGCCGATCGAAATGAGGCTCGCACGGATTTCATCCGGCAACCCATTCTCGGGCTTCGCGAGATCGTCGAGGAAGAAACTCCAAAGCCGATTGAGAAAGAAGATGGCATCAATCGCTTCACGCGACTGCGGCCCAGCTTTCTCAGCCGACTTTAGAAGGGCGACTGACTGTTCAATAGCCAGGCGCTCATTTTCGCGTTGCCGGCTACTCGATTCGCTCATCGTCTCTTCGTATGAGAACTTGTACATCTTTTGCTTTCCAGAAGCCCTGCTCTAGATGCCGCCTAAGCTCACGACAGGTAGTCCATGATGGTGAGATTGTTCAGCTTGTTCGTGATGGAGTACGCCGCTTGAAGCGCGGTCGAAATGTCCGACAGCCGCGTGGTGACAGCGGCCGGATCGACTTGCTCTAAGTTGTCGATAGATTTCGTCAAGAAGTCGATCTGCGTGCTGATCTGGTCGTTTGCGCTCGTAACGCGTTGCTGCGCGACGCCGAGGTAGGACTGGACTTGTGTAAGTCCACCCGTTGCGTTGGCGGTGAGATCTCTCGCCTTTGCAATGATCACTTGCTGGGTCCCACTGTTAAGGTTTGCAAAACCCAACCCCGCGATCATCGTGAATGCTTCAGTTAGAGCGCGGAAGTTGCTGTCGTTGGCCGTCACCGAAGTATTGGCTATTTCGGTACGCGAAATCCGGCTGCTCACGGATTTGTCCGACGCGGACGACCAAATGCTGGACCAATTGGAACTCGAGAAAAGATCAGCAAACTCGTTATCAAGGAAATCCTGCATGTCCGAGGGCGAGATATTCGCGGCCTGGGGATCGGTAGGAGCGAAACCGAACTTGGCGGTGAACGCGCTCGTTACTGCCTGCTGTCCGGTGGACGGAGGAGTTCCGAGAAAATCTTCCATCGGCTTGACGTCCGAATTGATGCCCGCGAACAGATACTGTCCGTCGAGCGACGTGTTCATCTGGTCTTGCAGCGTTTGCAAGCCCGATTGGGCGGCCTGAATGATTGTTTGAGGCGACGTCGATGCCGACCCGCCGCTGATCAAGGCCGACAAGAAACTCGATGTGCTCGTGGCGACGGTCTGCAGCGACGATTGCGAAGCTTCCATACGGGCTGAGACTAGGTTGTTCGAATTCTTGATAGCCTGAATCTGCTCGAGGTCCTGGCGCATCGAAATGCTGACGCCGGTCGTTGCTCCAAGGGTCACACCGACATCGGCGTGTCTTCCGGTTGCAAGTTCTTTCTGGGTGTCGACAAGCTGCGATTGCAAACGCGCGATTGACCGGCGCGTTTCATCGGACAGAGCAGAGGACGATATGAACGATGTCGAGATCATGATGTCAGCTGACCGCCTGGAGGAGTGTTGCGAACATATTGTCGACTGTGTTTATCAGCCGCGAAGACGCCTGGTAGGTTCTTTCCAAATCGAGCAGGTTCGTCATCTCTTCATCCAGGTTCACACCTGTGTCGCTCGAAAGCGCAGAGCTGGCGCGATCCGCCAGGGTTTGGCGCGACTCCGCTTCTGCACTAGCGGACTGCCTCAAAGCCTCGAGCCAAGACACCGAGGATTTCGCGTAGTCGGAAACGGAGGCCGATTGCGTAAGCTGTGCTGAGCCGTCGAATGAGCGCGATGTTCCGAGATTTGTTATGAGCTGCTGAATCCTATCAGTATAGGAAGCGGTGCCTGTCGTGTTGTACGTGTAGGCCGCATTGCCCGCGATGCCGCCATCTCTGATGAGGGTCGGATCCCCGCCTTGCGAGGGATCGACATTCGGATTGACCTTGATCGAGCCGGCCAGGCCGGCCACGAGGGTTCCGGATGCAGGAATCGCGGGGCCGCCGCCATAAGTAAATAGACCTGTTGCGTCCGGCAGCGTCGGAGACGCGGACTGATCGGTTTCGGCGGTCGCTTCGATCAAACCACGGGCAATTTCGTCGAGCTGGCTCTGATAGGTAAGAGCGATGTTATCTCTGACTTCCACCAAGCCAGCGAGATTGCCGGAGCTGATCGACATCGTATGCGAGGTGCCAGCAATTGGAACGCCGTCGGCGTAGATCGGAGAGCCGACGGATCCCGGTACAAGATTTCCCGAAGCGGAGAATGTTACTTGCCGCGCTGTCTTATCGAAAAGCGTAACACCGCTGTCGGTGTATATCGCCATATCGCCGCCCGCGCGCGTAACGGTTCTTATGCCGACCTCATTCGACAGCTGTTTCAGAACTGCATCCCGCTGATCGAGAAGATCGGTGATATCGATACCGCTGGCCGTTCCACTCACGACGCTCTGGTTCAGCTTCTCAAATTGTGAAAGCAGGTTGTTGACGTTGGAGACCGACGTTGCGATATCGGCGTCGGCCTGATTGCGCATATTCGTCACCGCTTCGGTGGCCGAATTGAGAGACGACACCAACGATTGCGCTGCCGAGACGACGGTCGCTCCAACTGCGCTATTCTGCGGGGTTGCCGAATAATTCTGAAGCGCAGAGTTCAGCTTGGAGATGAGCCCCGCCGGCGATGTGGCGGTATCCGTGTCTCCAACCGTGTACTCGAGTTGATTGAGCGCCGAGTTGATGACTGTTTGCGTCTGATTATTTGAGTTCGCGCTCAAATACGTGTCGAGCAGTAGTTTGTTTGCCGTACGGGAAATGGAGGCGACGCTTACGCCGCCCCCCGCCACAGTTATGACGTTTGCGATCTTGCGAGTCGCGCTGGAATCGCTCATGCGCGCGATGTTCTGCGACACAACCGAGATTTGCTCGGAAACAGTCGACAAACTCGAACGCGCGTTGCCGACACTCTGTGTAAGCGTCATATGCTGGGCCTTTACCTTTTAGTTCCTCGTCAACGAACTAGATTTACGAGAACATCCAATAGCTCGGTGCCGGTCTGAAATACTTTGGAGTTAGCAGAGTAGTTGCGCTGCGCCTGAACCATGGTCGTCAGCTCGGAGGCGAGATCGACCGTCGTATTCTCAAGCGCACCGGAAATAACCTTGCCGAAGCCGCCGGAGTTGGCGGAGCCGAGTTGCAGATCGCCAGAGCTCTTATTCGTCGCGAAGACGTTGCCGGAGATTGCCGTAAGGTTGTCGGGGCTTGCCACCGTTGCGAGCGGGATCTTGAAAGCGTCGACGCGCGATCCATCGGCGTAAACTGCCGTGACGATACCGTCGTTGCTGATTTCAAGTCTGTCGACAGCCGTCGGGGGGCTGCCGTTTGCGCTTGCATTCTGTGGGGTGTAAGCGGCCGCGAGCTGCGTCATCTTGCTGATGTCGAGCGTCATCGTCGCCCCGTTCGGGATATTGACGCTGAGCGCTGCCGGCGTTGGAGACGTGAGCTTACCCGTCGCGGGGTCAAACGTCATTGTCGCCGTCGTCAGCTGCGAACCTGCCGCATAAGGGAAGCCGCCGGAAGCCGAGGAACCGTTAGCATTATAGACGGTGACTTCCCACGTGTTGGCCGCCGTTTTCGTAGAGTAGATGTCCAGAGTGACCTGATGCCCGAGGTTGTCATAGGTCACGATTGACGTTTTGCCGGCGTATTCCGCAGTCGCAGCGTTGGCGGACGGAAGATTTGCTGCAACGGTGACGGCATTGTCCGCCGGAAGATTGACGTCAAACGTTCCACTGGTCGAAGGCGTTGCCTTCATGCCCAGGCCGGCCGTGCTGACAACCTGAAGGCCTGCCGCGCTGTTGATGACCGAGCTCGAGCTGCCATCGAGAAGATTATAGCCCAGCAACTTGAAGCCCGCCGCGTTGACGAGATCTCCGGTGGAATCAGGAATAAAACTTCCGGCGCGCGTCAAATAAGGTGTGCCCGAGGCGCTCTCGACCATGAAGAAGCCGTTGCCGCTGACGGCAAGGTCTGTCGGGGATTTTGTATACGTGAAGTCGCCCTGCGCCGAGATCGCGCGGCGGGCAATGGTCGACACGGAGCCCGGCACGTAATTCGCGACGCTCCCCTCAGCGATGAGCGTTGCGAATTCTGTCGATGCTGCCTTGTAACCGGTCGTATTGATATTCGCGATGTTGTCCGCGACCGTGCCCATACGGTCAGACTGGACAGACATTCCCGAAACGCTCGTAGTCATTACTCCGTAGAGACCCATCGACATTCTCCTCGTCGCGCAAAATGCTCGGAGGCATTGAACCATCTGGGCCTTGCGTGAGACTGGTTGGCGCCTTGTGTTCAGGCTGCAGAGCGTCGTCGATTGCAAACTCTTTCAAGCGGTAACCGAGGAATCTCTGGGAATCGATCGGATCGTACCCGAGCTTCTGCTTCAATCGTTTGCGGAGCCGGCTGATGTGGCTTTCAATGACGTTCTCGTGGATCTCGTCATTAAAAATCCCGTAAACGCGGTTGAATATCTGCGTTTTGGTGATCCGCGTATTTCGGCTCAGCACTAGACATTCCAAAATTCGCCGTTCACGCCGTGGCAAGGGCAGGACGTCGCCGTTCACGATCGGATCGCGGCCGTCGAAGAAGATCCTGATACCGCCGACATCCACGCACTCGTCGGTGATCTGCATGCGGCGGCGAATTGCGCCGCTGCGCGCCAAAATTTCTCGAACATGAAATGGCTTCGCGAGCACGTCGTCGAAACCGAGAGAGAAAAGCTCAAGCGTTTCGCTCAGCGCTCTCGCTTCGATCAGGCCGATAAGCGGCGCCCGGCATCGCGACCGGATGCGCGCCGAAATCTGCCGCCGGCTTGAAACCGTGCCGAGCAGAAAACCTTCGATGACGGCAACATCCGAGTCATTGATGAGCTCGAACCACTCGAAGAACTCAGATGGATCTACAGCTGTAGCTGCAATCCCCTCTCGTTCGAAACACGCAACATACCCTCCCGCGACCGTCGAACGGTCGTCAAGCACAACGAACATGTTGCCCCCCAAGCCCCGCAAATCATTGGCAACAAAGGGAATACAGTGATTCACGTCACTTATTAACATTTATTTCATTATTGCTTGCGGCCGAAAAGACACGGCAAATCAATCGAGGTTACACTCGATGCAGATACATGAATCTTCCCATTTATTCCGCACAGAGCCTAATTGCGAATTCAAATCGCTATAATTTTATATGTTTTACTTTCGGCTCCGTAACCGAATTGCTGTTCAATGAAATAACCGATCGCTCGACCGCGGATAGGATCAATTCCTTATCGATAAGCGTTTGGAGAGAATTACGCATTAATCGCTGCGAAACGGGTGGATTTGTTTAGGTGCGCAATATGAGGCAAACGACAATCCGAGATTTCATTCGCGCCTTGACAACTCCCGATGCTATCGCGGAGGACGTCCCCTCGGACGATCGCCGCAATGCGGCCAGGCATGAAGCGCGCCAACATGTGGCGCTTCGGTTTCGAAGCTCGCGTTTGATCTGCGATTTGACTGATCTTTCCGAATCGGGAGCAAAGATCAGCGTTCTCGACGGCATCGTTCCGGACGTTGACGAAACCGTATCGCTGACGCTGTTTGATGGCACGATCATCGTCGGCAGGGTTTCGTGGCTGAAGGACAGGCATATCGGGGTTGAGTTTGTGACGCCGGTAACGGATGTCGACGAACGGCTCGACTTTGAAAATCTCGGCAGAAATTATTATCAAAAGGCCGTCCGGCTTCAGAAATCGGCCCGCCGCGTCTAGTATTTTCTCGGTTTAGGGCCGTCAGCGCTCCGCAAGCCGCATTCGATAACGTGCTTGGCTTCACGGGCCCTTTTTCTTCCGGCTATGCCAAATGCGACTGCGGACGCCGCTTCCGTCGAGCTTTGATAATCTGATCGACGATCTGTTCGCCCGGGAGGACGAGCTTGGTCGTGCGCCTAGGCATTCGCGTAAATTTTCGCTTAACAGTCTTGAAGCAGCATGGGACCTCGCAGCGAAAAAGCGCTCAGGCATCAGTTCCCACGCTCCGCAGCCACGTCGCAGAAACTACGGCGACGACGACACCAGTGATCTCGGACTACCCGAGGCTTTTCTCGATCCTAACAAAATATTGCTCGAGCTGGGGCTCACTACGAACGTCTCCGAAGCAGATATTTCCATTCTCCGGCGTGAGTTCGCCTTGCGCAATCATCCCGATCGCGTTCCATCTGAGCTCAGGCCACTTGCAACGCAACGGATGATGATCGCCAACGATCTCATGGACAGATACGTGGCGCGGCTGCGCAAGTCTTGCGGTTAATGATCCGCGAGGAATTTGCTAAAATGCAAAGGGCTTTGTTGGCGGTATTACCATCAATGCCGTGTAAATTGTCTCTCACTGACAATAACCGATGATGAGCGGTGAGGGACTAAAAATGGAAGATGCGCGTGCTGATCTCGGAGCGCTGAACACGCGGATGGCGGGGATCGGTTCACGTCTCAGCGGAGACTGGGCGGAGAAATTGCAGCAACAGTTGCATCTCGATCTCGGAACGGCGGAATGCGCCTATTGGCATTCAGGCTATTATCAAGCCCTCGCGGACGTCATCGATCTCATGACGAAACCTCACGCTATCGCCGACACCGCGGACATGCCCAGTCGGTGCCTGGCGGCCGGCTAGGGTGTAAAAAGTTTCCGACGGGCAGAAACTGATGAAACATTTCGCATTCTTTTTCGAAGGCGAGCCGCTCTTCGGCGAAATGGCGAAATTTGAACTGCGATGCGGTTCCGATGTGCGCTTTCAGTTTTGATTTCAGATTTTCGCCCGCGCTGCCAACATAGCTGATCGAGAACCGGCCGAGGTGATCGGTAAAACCGAGCGCGTAGGCGCCCGGACAATTTTCGGCGAGTTCTTCATCGATCGCATCAGCTGCGAGCGAGAATGGGCCATGCAGGCCGCTGCCTATAAGTTCCTGCTGCGACATCTAACGTCACCTAAATATAAACTGCACCGCCCGCACGACTGTTAGTCGGGTCGCCGGCGGCGGTCTTCTGTGAATGATCTTGCGGACGGCGCTGCGCCTGATCGGACGTCGCACCGTCGCGACGTTGAGAATTCCCGTCTTGCTGTCCTGCAAAGTTTGAGCGCGCCTGATCTCCTTCGCGCGATGGCGATCCGTTCGTTTGCTGTCCATTCGAGCTCATTGCGTTGCTCGACGAAATATCGGTGATCTTCAGACTTGCGACGTCGTAGCCCGCATCTCGCAGTCCTCGTTCCAAGGACGTGCGATCATCGTTGAGAATCTTTGCTGTCGCCGCTTTCGAAGCATCTGCTTCTATCTCTAACGAATTCGACTTGAGACTCATGCGCAATCTTACGGAGCCGAGGTCCGGCGGAGAAAGGGTGAGGTCTAACGAACGCAAAACCGGCGGCGGCGACGGCGCACGGTCCTGAAGATCCGCGGTCGCTGTACTTGGCGCTAATTCTCCGGCTTTTCCTGCAAGGGCATCAAGGACACCGTTGCGAACTTGCGTCGTCACATTTCCTGCGTTCTGCGCGGGCTTTGGATCCACCGAGAAAACCCGATCGATCGAATTGGATGATTCGGATTGAGAGGCCTTGGCGCTCGCCGCATCGGTGGTGGCCGGCTGTTGGAGATGCGGACCGGTTTGATCTTTATCGGGGAGGAACGAATTATCGGGCGTGTCCGCTGCCGGTCCCGTAACAGCTTGCACCTGCGCTCGCGGCAATGGGTCAGTCGGCGAATCTGCCGGCTTTTGCACTGATGCCGATACGCGTGGCGAGGAGAAACCACGCGGCGCGAGACTCTCTTCGGATTGCAATCCGGATGCCTGCAATGCTGCGGCGACGATAGTTTTATCGTTGAAATTCCAATGGGTCTCTTGACCGTTGACGGTCGCCGGGGTCGGCTCCATCGCGCTCGAGAGCACGTCGGGCTGCAGTTCCTGCTGCGGAAGCGACACGTCTTGAGTTGCAACGTCCGCCGCTTTGGGACCGTCGCCACTCGGCATCAAGCGCGCCTTGGCATCGATCAACGCGGCAATACTATCCTGGCTCAACAGACTGGCTGGCCGGATAGGGCGCTGTGAATTTTCGGCGGATTGCGGAACAGTTTCGGGTGTCTTCTGCTCGATGGGAATATTGCCGGCAACAGCAGCAACGAGCGTGCTTTGGGGCCAGTTGTCGGTTCGCTCGACATTGGAGCCGGGTTTCGGCTCTTGCTGCCCGATGCTGTCAATCGTTTCTGCGAACGACGCCTCACTGTCGGCAGCATCGGATTTAGTCGGCTTTCGCGAAGATGATTTTTCAGTACGGCTCACAGCGCGATCGGAAGTCGCCGCCACTTTGGGCTTCGAATAATCTTCCGCGACGTCTTGAGAATCGGACTTGTCATCTTGCGTTTGCTTGGAGCCTTCCCGGTGCGCGGATACGCGGCCACGGACGGACTGCAAAAGCTGATCGACCGCGCTTGGCGCGGGGCCGCTGACTGATGCTGTCATTTTTCACTCCGTGCGATGATCTGATCGGCTTCTTTTATAAGCGCATCGGCCTTGCCGAGAACGGCCGCAGCTTTCGGGAAGATCGGGTCTTCAGGCGTTGGGCCGCCGGCCGGGGCTTTGGTTCCCTGCGCGGACATGCCGTAGCGCGCGTTATCCATTTTTTCGCCGACGACGGAATTTGCGATGAAACCCGCGACTTCGCGAATTTCCGTATCCTCATCCGAAAGGCGATCGGCCGCGATCTGATTCAATGCCAGCAGAGCATTTCTTGCATCGGCGGAAGGAGCCTCTGCCGCCGCTCGATAGAGACGCGCCTTGTCCAATATTTCGGGAGGTGCGTCACTTATCTGCAAAATTCTTTCCGCTGCAGCGCGTGCGAGTTTCAACCTGCCTTGGAGGAGCGCTTCGCCCGAGAGATCGATAAAAAGCTCTGACGCAATCTGCATGTTTTCGGGATCGAACGAAGCGGCTAGCCTGTCGACGGTTTCGGAGCCGTCCATATCGCTGCGTTTTCCCGTTGCCTCCGCGAAGTCGCGAAACAGCTTCCACGCATAAATCGATTTTCCGAACTCGCGGACGTAACTCGTCGTCATCATTAGCGCGCGATCTTTCTGCCCCATGCTGATGAGAATAGGAATCTCTCTTCGTGCAGCGGCTTCATCGATTGCGGTGTGCGGACAAGCGAGACGGGCATCGTCAAGCAGCTCGACTGCCTTTTCGCGATTGTCGTCGAGATAGAGCGATGCCCGGGCGAGCGCGAATGGCCCGACCAGGCTGACATCGAGCGATCTCGGATCGATCTCCAAGAATAATTTCCGAGCGGCCCTCGTCTGCCCCTGCGCGAAGCTCACGATGCCAGACGCCAACTTCTGGTCGGCTGATCCGAGCGTATTGCCATCGATCAGCGGCCCGAGGACATGCGCATCGCCGCCGCTCAATACATAAAGCAAGCTCGTGCGGACGTTGACGTAGTCTTTCCAGTCTTCCGGGCCGAACTGGCGAACTTCGTGGGCTATATCGTTCAGCAGTCGGCCCTGCTCAGCAAGTGCCGCGCGATCACCATGAATGATTTTGTCTTGAACGGCGCCCAGTCGCTCGACGAGGCGCAGGATATCCTTACTCGCCCGAAGCTCATCTGACGATTTTTCAGCGTACGAGGGGACGGCATGATCGCCACGCGGATCAGGCTTTTTCTGGCCGAAGATCAGCGCCGGCCGGAAATAAAAGGCCGAGCCGGCTGCGACTCCAGACAGTGCGACGACAGACGCTGCAGAAATCAGCGCGAGCCGCTTCATTTCTGAGCCTCTTTAATAAGGATGTCGATCCGTCTGTTCTGGGCAGCCAAAGTATCGGATGGAATTTTCGGGTCGCGGTCGGCGCGGCCCTCGATGGCGGTAACGCGCGTTTCCGGGATGCCGCTGCGTACCAGCATGTAATAGGCCATTTGCGCGCGCGCAGCGGAGAGCCGCCAGTTATCGTAGTTTGCGTTTTTGTAAGCTCGACTATCGGTGTGACCGCGCACTACGATCGTTCCGTTGTGGTCGCCCAGGACCCCTCCGATCTTCTCCATCACAAGAACAAGCTCCGGGCGCGGCTTTGCTGAACCGACCTCGAACATGCCGAAATGTGCGTCGTCCGTCAGGCTGATGAGCACACCTTCGGGAGTCGCCTTTACCTCGACGTGCGGCAGATCTCTTGCGACATCGGAAATTGCCTTGCTGATGTCATCCTCGAGCTTCTTCGCCTCCTCGTCCTTATCCTTGTCCTTTTGCTTATCCTGATCGTGCGTCTTGTCTTCTTTCTTAAGCTGATCGAGAGCAGCCGGTGCCTGCTTCGCTGCGACGTCCAGCTGCTTCGGGCTCGCCAACTGGCTCTGTGCCGGTGGAACAGGTGGCGTCTGCTTCGTCGCCTCGGGAAAAAGCGCCTTCGAATTTTCGGGCGCAACTGCCGCCTTGGCCTTGTCGTTCGATTTGACCGGCGACGTCGGGGCTGGTTGCGGAAGGGGTTTCAATGTGGCCTGGGATTTCCCGGCTCTTCTATTGGTGCGATCGAACGGATCGCTCACGTTACCGTCGGCCGGACTTGATGCCGTCGTCGGTGAATTGGCTCTTGCTTCGTCCGCAAGTTTCTCAAGGAGATCGCCAGGATTATCGAAAAGCGCCTGCTCCTTTTGAGCTTCTGAACTCTTCCCGCCAGCTGCGGCGCTCGACTTCTGCGCCGCCTCGTCCATCGCGTCGCCGGATTTTTCTTTGCTCTCTTGCTCGGCCTGCTTCGTCTGCTGGGGGTCAACGACCTGCTTCTCGAAGCCTTTTTTGCCTCTTTCCTCAGATGGCTTGGTAGCCGTCTCGGTCAGGTCCTCAAGGCCTTTCGGGGCCGCGAAGCGATCCGTCAACCGCATCGGATTGAAGTAGGCGGCGACCTGAACGATCGTCTTCTTGTCAGCGGCGTTGATGAGCCACATCACTAGGAAGAAAGCCATCATCGCGGTCATGAAATCCGCGTAGGCGATTTTCCAGACGCCGCCGTGGTGCGGCTCGTCGGTGTTGCGCCGACGACGTACAATGACCAGCGGCTGCGATGAAACGTCTTCCTGACCGTTGCTCATGATGTCACTGCCTCAAGCGCGGCAATCCACGCGGAAATATTGACTTCGATTTCGGTCTCTTCGATGTGAGCGCGAATATCGCTATTCTGACTTTCGGAAAATCCGACTTGCAGGCCCTCTATCGGCAAACGTTCGCGAAGGCGCAGGAGGATTTCAGCGGGCGCCTCGATGTGGACCTTCGCGCCTTCGGCAAGTGCTCGTGCGATGGCTTTCTCAAGATCTTGTAACGCGCGTTCGCGCAAGCGTTCGACAAGCCATGGGCGCAGCAACGTCGCGACGCGTTCTTCGATGCTCGCCTCGATGAGCTTGGTGACGTTTTCCAAACGCGCCGCCAGAAGATCGGCGCAGTCGCGTTGCCAGTTTTGCTTCTCTTCGAAAAGTTGCTCCGAATGAAGAGCCATCACTTCGGTCAGCCGAAGCTCGGCATCGGCCTCCGTTTCGGTCCGGCCGTCGGCGTGACCATGGCGATAACCTTCCTCAAAAGCCGATTTTATCTCGGCTTCGTAATCGCGTTCGACGACCGCGTTTTCGCGATCAAAGTCAGACAGGAGCGAAAACGCCGAACTGTGAAGTCTCGTCGTCATCCGTTCTTGACCCAATGCTTCAGGATGGCGGTTGCCTGTTCCTCATCGCTATCGATGATCGCTCCGAGCTTTTCGACCGGACCAAGCGCGAGAGACCGGCCCAAGGAGAATCCACTACCGAAGTCTGAGCCCAATCCGCCTTCGGCTTCGAATGGATTGGCTCCAGGCTCTAGTAACGGCGATGCCATTTCAGGCATGTCTATCGGGGCGGCTCCCGTTCCAGTGATGGACGTGATCGGCGAACCGAGTGCCGCGACGGCGGGACCTTCGATTGCGGCGCCATTTGAAAGCAACGTACGCATGACGGGCCTGAAGCCTGCCATCACGACGATCGCAGCGACCAAAAGAATCGTCAGCGATTTTATTCCCGTGCCTGCAAGGTTCATCAACAATGGCGCCCACCCTGCGGAGGCGGCGTCGGCCTCGAAGGGCGTCGGCGCGAAGTCGACCGCAGCGACGCTGATGTGATCGCCGCGCTTCTTGTCAATTCCGGCCGCCGATAGGGCGATTTTCTCGATTTCCGCGACCTGCTTATCCAGATCTTCGGCCTTCGCGTCCTTGCCAATGACCTCGGAGAGACGCTTCTTGTTTATGACCACCGAGACCGAGATGTTATCGACCTTGTAGCCCTCGCTTGTCGTGGAAGCGGACTTCGTGCTGATTTCGTAGTTGGTCGTCTCTTCCTTGCGATCCTGGGCCTTTTTCGCCTGATCCTTGATCGGGGGGGCTTCGCCCGGAATATTCTGTTCGACGCTGACGTTGGTTTTTGCGGCGTCCTGAGAACTCTGCGCCTCTTTGATGACCCTGGTCGATCGCTCGACCTTGCTCTCGGGATCAAAGTTCGTTTCGCTCGTTTGGTGTTTGTCGATGTTCAGGCGAGCGATTGCGCTGACCTCGAAATTGTCCAGACCCAAATAGGGCGCCAACGTGCGACGGACGCTGTCTTGAATTTGTTGAGCGACGGTCCGTTCAAGCTCGAGCATCTGCACAGGCGCATCGCCCGTTGCGCTTTTGCCGCCACCCAGAATGGTTCCGTCCGTGCCGATCACCTGCACTTCGTCCGGGCTCATTTCCGGAATTGCAGCTGCCACAAGATGTTTGATCGCAGGTGCCGCGGCGGCATCGCCCGCGATGTCGGTTCTAATCACGACCGAAGCTGACGGGGCCTGCTTCTTGACGCGCAGCGCGTTCTGGTCGGGAAGGAAGATATGCACGCGGGCTGCGCGGATGCCCTTCAGATATTGAATGGTGCGCGAGAGCTCACCTTCAAGCGCCCGGACACGGGTGACTTCCTGCATGAAGGAGGTCAGACCCAGGGCGCCAAGCTTGTCGAAAAGCTCGTATCCTGCAGTTTGGCTTCCCGGCAGGCCTTTTTCGGCAAGAAGAGCGCGGGCCTGAGCCGTATCACCGACGGGAACACTCAGCTTGGTGCCGTCGGTACTCGTTTCAAAGGCAATGCCGGCTTCGGTCAGCACAGTGCCCATTCGACTGACGTCGGACGGGGTCAGGCCGACGTACAGCGTGTCGTAGGCCGATCGCGAGGCGAAATAGCTGCCGATCGTTATGAGTGCAAAAACGAATAGGCCGGCCGCGCCGAGGGCGATGAGGCGCTGGCGTCCTAGCCCTTTCAGACTCTGATACAAATTCTCGAATTGACGCCAATCCATCTCTGCAACCTTACCGGCAAAGTTAGATGCCGACGGTAGAGAGGGAACCTTGTGCAAAGGTGACGGGCCGCCTCCGCCGGGCTCGACCCGCTTTAGGGATCGTTGCTCCGGGGATGCGGCCCGTCTGATGCGCCAGTTAGGCTAGACTGGAACGGGTGAAGGGCTCGGCGCCGATATGCGCCGAGCTTCAGTCGTTAGCGGAAGAGCGAGAGGATGTTCTGGCTCGACTGGTTCGCAATGCTGAGTGCCTGAACACCAAGCTGCTGCTTAACCTGAAGCGCCTGAAGTCTCGTCGACTCTTGGTTCATGTCAGCATCGACCAACTGGGAGACGCCCGTGGAGATGGTATCGCGCAGGGACGAGATGAAGCTCGTCTGGAGGTCGATACGCTTCTGGGCTGCGCCAAGGTTGGTGGCCGCCGTCGTCATTTCCTGGAATGCCGCGTCGACGCCAGAGATGTAGGCGCTGAGCTTGTCCTGGTCAGCCGAGCTGTCGGTCAGCGTGCTGATATCGATCTTCATGACCGACGTGCCGCCAGTCGTCACGATAGCGCCCGTCGTACCGCGCTGCGAGTCGAGGATGCCGCCGGAGGTGCCCGTCGTAGCCGTCGAAGAGTCGAACAGAACCGACTTCGACGTATCGACCGAGATCGTGCCGATCGAAACGGCGCCCGAGGTTGTACGAGCAAACGAGGCAACGATCGACTTCGTCGAGCTGTATCCCGTGACCGATGAGTCAACCGAAACCCAGTTCTGACCCGAGAAGTTCGCCGTATCGGCGATGCCCTTGAGCTGCTCCTGAAGCTGGGTGATTTCCGATTGAACCTTGGCGCGGTCAACGCCCGGGGCAGCGGCTGCCGTCAGCTTTTCCTTGATCTGGCTGACGAGCGTGATGCTCTGGTTCAACGCGTTGTATGCAACGTCGACCGTGCCCTTGCCGAGGCCGAGCGCGTCCTGAACGGTCGAGAGTGCGTCGTTGTCAGACTTCATCGTCGTTGCGATCGACCAGTAGGCGGCGTTGTCCGAAGCGGAAGCCACTTTCAGGCCGGTCGAAATGCGGTTCTGCGTCGTCAGCAGGTCCTTAGAGGTCGACTGCAACGACTGGAGTGCTGTCATTGCCGAAATGTTGGTATTGATACTGCTCATGCCCATGTCCCTTGTTCCTTCTACTCGGCACTAAATAAGCGCACGCATTACTGGGGACATACCGGGTCTTCCGGCTTAACAGATCGGCATCATGCCTGTGGCGCGGGTGTTGGCGACCACTCTGTTATCAAACTTGAAATAGCTGAGAGTTGTTTCCCAATAGTTACTTTCAGGGGCCCAAACGTTAATCTTTGCTTTGGGCGGCGACTTAACACCGTTCGCCGATCTAGGAGAACGATTTAACCAACGCACCAACGAGCAAACTCCACCCGTCGACCAACACAAAGAACAAAACCTTCAACGGCAGCGACACGACCGTCGGCGGCATCATCATCATGCCCATCGCCGTCATGATCGTCGCGACGACGAGATCAATGACGAGGAACGGCAGCGTCACGAGAAACCCGATTTCAAAACCGCGACGAAGCTCTGAGATCATGAAAGCCGGAACGAGCACGCGCAAATCGTCTGATTCGACTTTGCTTTGCTCGCCGAAGCGTTCTGATGACAGTTCGTGAAAAAGTGCAAGATCTTTGTCGCGCACATTGGCTTGCATAAAGACGCGGAACGGAGCCGTCGTCCGCGTATAGCCATCCTGCTGACTGATTTTGTTCTCGACCATCGGCTTGACGCCATCGTCCCAGGCCTTCTGGAACGTCGGCGCCATGACGAACAGTGTCATGAACAGGGCCAAGCTTACCATGACGAGATTGTTCGGTGTGGTCTGAAGTCCGAGGCCAACGCGCAAAAACGAGAGCGCGATGGCAAACCTCGCGAAAGACGTCACCATCATCAGCAGGCCGGGGGCGACCGAGAGGACGGTCATCACCACCAGAAGCTGAACGATACGGCCCGAGACGCTCGCATCTCCGGCGGGGAACAACGTTTGCAGGTCCACCGTCTGCGCCAGCGCGGCGCCTGATGACAGTGACAAAACGGCAATCGCGGTGAGAATTCTTCGTGCCGTCATTCGAGAACCAAGCCGCCAATCAACAGGCCCAAGATAGCGCCGCGGCCACGGACTCTGGCCCGGTCGTCAAGCTGCTCGCGCAAGTTTTGAAATCCTCTGACGCCTTGAATGTCGGATACGTTGAGGCCTTTCAAATAGGCGATCACATCTTCCTTCACTTCATTTTTCAGTGTGGTCGTTTCCGGAGTTCCATTCGCAACGATGATCGAGATATCAAGTCGGACCCTCATTCTCGGCTGCGTTTCGAGGTCGGCGATAATGGAGGTGATTTCAACCGCCAGTGCATCGTTCGGAAACCGTCCAGGTGTCGGCGCCGGCTTCTCTTCCATATGAGTTGCAGCAGCGGCAGCGATTGTGCTTGCGCCGCTTGGCATGACAAAATAGCCGAACGCTCCGCCACCGGCTGCGCCGACGATCGCTGCGGCAAGAGCGGACTTCACCAGTTCCGCAGTGCCGCCCGAATTTTCGTTTTTTTCTGTCGCCACAGCTATCGTCCTCCGACCTATCTAGAACGGAGCGACGGTGTCGAGGATCTGCTGGCCCCATGCCGGCTGCTGGATCTCCATCACCCTGCCTCGACCACCATAAGAAATGCGAGCCTCGGCGATCTTCTCGTAGGAGATCGTGTTGTCCGTCGCGATATCGCGTGGACGAATCACACCCTGAACGTTCAGCACACGAAGCTCGAAATTGACCCGCACTTCCTGTGAGCCGCTCACAACAAGGTTCCCGTTTGGAAGAACCTGGCTGACGACAGCACCCACGAGCAAGTTGATGCTTTCGGATCTCGCTATCGAACCTTTCGAGCCCGTCGATGTTGTCCGGTCGAGACTGCCGTCAAGTTTTCCCGAGCCTGTCGGGCCAGAGCCCCCGAAGCCAAAATCAAAATCCGCTGAAGACGTAAGACCGACGCTGGCATCGCGCGAGCGGTTCAAGTTGTTATCGAGCGATGCTTTATCGTTGATTTGAATCTTTACCGTCACGACGTCGCCGACGTGCAAGGCGCGCGCGTCACGAAAGAGATCGGCACCGGCGTCCTGCCACGTCGAATTTCCGGAGTGGTAAGCAACTGGGGTGATAGGAAGCTCGACATGGGCCGTCCGATCCGGCGCCAAACCCGCCCCAACCGGCGACAACGTCGGCTCGCGTCCGATCTCGCGCAATTGTTCGGCGCATGCTGTGAGCAGCAATGAGAGCGATGCGATCGCGGGTGCTACCCATCGTATCTTACTGCGCATCGGCCTTACGCTCCGGGTGAACCGCGACTTCTCCAGCGCCTGCTATGACTGCCGACAATCGTGCGGCCTTCGCCACTTCCATTTCGGTCATGATGAGACTTGAGACTTTCGGCGTGAGCTTCGACATGACCGCCGCGGCGACCATCTCGTCCATCGCCGCAAGCTGTGGAGCGGCGGCATCAGGCTTCATTTTGCTGTATATTTGAACCAACGATTCCGTCGCGCGCGCGGTGAAGTCCTCGCGCAACTTGATCCAGCCTTTCAGGACTTCGGCTTTCTCGGCGAGAACAGCTATGCGATCGTCGAGCTGCTTCTGCGCCTTCTCAAGGTTATGCCTCTGCTGCGCGATCTGAGCAGCCGTCGTCGCATCCATAATGCTCGAACAATACTGTTGTGCCGGGCTGAGCTGCGGCGCAGGCTGCTGCGGCACCTGAAGAACTTCGAGTTCGTTGTTGTCTGGCCTTGCCTCTTCACCGACCGCGGTTGGGATGCAAAGGATCAGACCGAGAAAGACCGATGCGAGGCTCGTGAAGGATCTCATTGAACCACCAGCTCCGCTTGCAGAGCGCCTGCAGTTTTCATGGCCTGCAGGATGGCGATAATTCCAATGGGCTTTAGTCCCATCCTGTTGAGGGCGGACACGAGGTCACGCAAATTGGCTCCGTGAGCGATTTGTACTTTGCCGCCCGCTTCGTTCACGTCGACTTCGGTATCGGGAACAACGACTGTTTCGCCTCCCCTGGAGAACGGCGCAGGCTGCGAAACCTTAGGCGTCTCGGTCACGCGAACCGTGATGTTGCCGTGCGCGACCGCGACGGTCGAAATACGGACTTCGCTACCGATGACGATCGTTCCGGTTCTCTCGTCGATGACGACGCGCGCGGATTGATCGGGATCGACCTCAAGCTCTCCAATTTCGGCGAGAAGGCGCGCCGACAGCATGCGCGGCGGCTTGCGCACCATCACCGATTGCTGGTCCTTGGAGCGCGCTATCGGCATGCCATAGCGCTCTTTGGCGAAAGCGTTGATGACGTCCATGATGCGGACAGAGGTCGTGAAGTCGGGGTTACGGAGCTTGAATTCGAGCGGCATATCTTCGTCGAAGCCACCCGGCGCGTCCTGCTCGACGATGGCGCCATCAGGAATTCTGCCGCGCGTCGGGATCCCCGACGTTATGGATTCAGCGGCACCCTTTGCGAGATATCCCGAAATCGTGACCTGACCTTGAGCAGCTGCATAGATTTTTTGATCCGCGCCTGCGAGCGGTGTCATGACGAGCGAGCCGCCGGCCAACGACTTGGCATCACCGATTGATGAAACAGTGACATCGAAACGCGAGCCCTTCGAGGCGAACGGCGGAAGTTCTGCCGTGACCATGACGGCGGCGACATTGCGTGTTCGCGGCTCATATTGCGAGCCGCGAATGTTTACGCCCATGCGGTCCAGCATCGCCTGCACCGACTGCTGCGTGAACGGAGAATTTCGCAGCGTATCGCCCGTACCGTTGAGGCCGACGACGAGACCATACCCGACGATCTGATTGACGCGGACGCCTTTAAGGTCGGTGACATCCTTAATGCGCGTACCGGCTTCGGCAACGTGCGCCAAGGCGAGAAAACACAACAACAGAGCAACGGCCAATCTCATTGATCGTCCACCGTAAGCGTCTGATCAGGCTTGATGCGGGCCTTGATTATCAATCCCGTATCCGGGTTGCGCACGTTGATGATTTCGCCGGCCGACCCTGATTGAAGCGGCACGCCGACTCCGACGATCGATACGAACGGTGACTGATACGTGAGCTTGTAGGTTTTGCCCTGCTTGATGAGGTCCTGCGTGCGGACCGCTGTTCCTGGAATAAGTTCTCCGGGAAGCAATGTGCGGCGTGCGACCTTGCCCAGCAGTTCACCCTCATCTTCGCCGAAAACAGGCGGATTGTTTGGTGCAACCAACAATCTGCGCTCCACCAGCGCATCTGTCGTGATGACGTCGCCAGGATAGATGACGGCGCGGGGTACGAAGACCGTTCGGCCGCCTTCCGTCGCGTGCGCAACAACGGCCACGGCGCAAAGCGCAAGCAGCGCAGCTGCTGCGAAGCAGAGCCCTTCTCGCATGTTGCGCATGGCCTTCATCAGCGAAGGTCCTTCGTGATGACCGTATACATATCAGAGGCTGCCGAAATGACCTTGGAGTTCATCTCGTAAGCGCGCTGCGCGGAGATGAGCTCGGTAATTTCCTTCACGGGATCCACGTTGGAGCTTTCGAGATAGCCCTGCTGGATCGTTGCAAAGCCGACGTCGCCTGGGCTGCCGATAACGGGGCTTCCTGACGCTGGCGTTTCCTGGAAAAGATTGCCGCCAAGCGGCGCAAGCCCCGTCTCGTTCGCAAAATTGGCGAGAGACAATTGACCAAGAAGTTGCTGCGTTCCGGTCGCGCCGATGACCGCATACACCTGGCCGGCGGCATTGACGACGACGTCGGTCGCTGTCGTCGGTACGGTGATGTTCGGGACGACGAGATTACCCTCGAGCGTAATGAGCTGTCCCGTCGCGTTCTTATTGAAGGCGCCGTCGCGGGTATAAAGAATCTCGTTGTTTTCGCCTTGAACCTGGAAGTAGCCGCGGCCGCTCAAGGCCAGATCCAACTTATTGTTTGTGGACGCCAGCGGCCCTTGCGCCGAAAGATTTCGGATGGCGACGGTGCGCACACCGAGACCGATCGTATTGCCTTCCGGGATGATCGTGTCGTCATCGCGGGCGGCCGTTCCAGCGGCACGATCCGTCTGGTACAGCAAGTCGGCAAACTCGGCCCGCGAGCGCTTGAAGCCGGTGGTGTTGATGTTTGCAACGTTGTTGGCAATCACTTCAACGTTGGTTTGCTGTGCCGACATGCCGGTCGCAGCAATTGAAAGCGCTCTCATGAGTTACGACCTCAAATTTGCATACGACTGATTTCTTGGTAAGCGCCGACGACCTTGTCGCGGACGGCGACGACAGTTCGAAGCGCCTGCTCGGCCTGCATGACAGCTTGAACGACCTGCTGCAGCGGTGCCTTGCCTTGCATGCCGGCCATCGCGGTCGTTTCACCCGTCTTCATCGTTGAAATGGCGTCGGCCGCCATGCTCGCCATCGTCTGCGCGAAATCGCTTTCCGGTGCCGCTCCAGAAGAGACACTGGGGGCGGCGACGGCGGCAGCACCTTTCGACGCCGCGGCGCCTCCGATGCGATCGATATCCGGCGATAGCATTGCAATGCTCAGGCTCATGACGGCCTCAATAGGTCGATGGTCATCGAGACAATCTCGCGGACCTGTTTGATGACTTGGGTGTTGGCGGTGTACGAGCGCGATGCCTCGCGCATATCGGCGAGTTCGACGAGCATGTCGACGTTGGGCATCTTGACGTAGCCCTTTTCATCGGCGGCCGGATGTCCCGGCATGTATTCGGTGCGGAACGGCGATTCATCGCGGTCGATATCGTCGACCTGCACCATGTCCACCCCGTCCATCTCATCGGTGACGGATTGGAAACTGACCGTCTTACGCTGATAGGGATCAGCGCCGGCCGTCTTTCCTGTTGTCTCGGCGTTGGCGATGTTTTCAGACAGGACCCGCATTCGGGTCGACTGTGCGAAGAGGCCGTTCGAGGCAGCCTTGGCGGCAGAGATAAGCGGATCACTCATGGCTTAGCCCTTCGTCACGGACTGCAGCATCCGGTCGAACGTCTTCATTATCTGCGTGTTCATCGTGTAGCTGCGCATCACGTCGTTGGATTTGAGAAATTCCTGCTCAAGGCTGACGTCGTTGCCCGAAACGAGAACTTCGGCCTCGTTGGCCCCATCTTCAGCCTGGCGGAACGCGCCGATTCCGGACGTCAGATGCTGCGGATCAGTCGTCGTCATCGAGACGGACTTGCGCATCACGTCGTCGAAGCTCTCGATGTCCTTCGCCTTGTATCCAGGCGTGTTGGCGTTCGCGACGTTCGACGAAATCACTGACTGTCGTTGTGCGAGCCATTCGTTTTGGCGAAACGCCAGATCGAAAAGTTGCATGGGCTGCATAGAAAGGGATCCTTCATGATCTTGCTTTCCTATGTGCACCCGCTCCCTTGCGTCGGCCTGAACAGCGATGTCTCTGACTTCATCTTCCGGTGCGGTACGGCTGACATCGCTAATTGATATCCGATCAATTGAGGCGGGCTTCTCCAAGCGCGTGATGCAGCCGCGTGGTGTTTTGACCAGGGCCGGTCGATTCGCCTTCAAATGATATGTAGGTGATTTCGACACCGGCCTCTTCGGCCTCGAGTATCAGCCTGAAATAGACGTGTACGCACTGGTGGTGAAATTCCATGTCGAGGAATACGCGGGGCTGCGATCCCCATTCCAGATGAACGTCGCCGGCGTGTCCGAAGATCAACGTTTCCGGCTTGAACGACAGTTCGATCGAGGCCTGCACGAGCGAGCCAATGCTCGCGATCTGTCCGGTCTTCAGATAGCTGACCAGATCGGGGAGATCGATCAAGCGCAGGTCGGACGCGACGGAACGAATGCTCTCCCCGAGGATCTTTTCGCGTACTTCCGAATGATCGATGCGAAACGGTATCATCACCACCTTTTCCCTTTAAGCACGAACAGGACCAGTTCTGTTCCGCCGCGCCTGAAGGCGAAGGAGAATTTCAGCGACGGCCTTGTAGAATTCGACCGGGATCATTTGATCCACGCTTACTTTTGCATACAGCGACCTTGCGAGAGCCTTGTCTTCGATGACGGGAATGTCATTTTCTTCGGCGATTTTGCGAATTGACAGCGCAACGAGGTCTTGGCCTTTGGCAACGACCCGCGGAGCTCCTCCTTCGGAGCGGACGTAGCGCAGGGCCACTGCAAAGTGGGTCGGGTTGGCGATGACGATCGTCGCGCGTGGCACCGCGTGAAGCATACGCTGGCGTGCGCGTGATCTTGCAATGGAACGACGCCGCGCCTTGATGTGAGGATCGCCCTCCGACTGCTTTCGCTCATCCTTGACTTCCTGGGGCGCCATGCGAAGCGAACGACGCCAAAGGATATGGGTGACCGGCAGATCGAACAGCAGAAGAACAAATGATAGAATGGCCAGCGATGTTAGTAATAGCGCGACGCTCTTCTGAGACAGCCTGAGGATGGCTGCGGGATCGCTCCAAATCGAATTCGCAAAGTCGTGCCACAGGTACATCAGGATCAAGGCACTCGTGATCACGATGATGCTCAGTCGCAGCGTGAGCTTGAGGAACTCGAACGTTCCAGTCATGCTGAACAAACGTTTCCAGCCTTTTGCCGGCGATAGCCTCGAAATATCGGGCATCACACGCTTGAAGATCGGAACGGGTGGCGTCTGAAGGACTGCCGCCAATACGCCTGCCGCTGAAAAAGCGAGAACGATGGGGGCGGTCAGGAGTGCGGCGCTCTTTCCGACAACGTCGAAGACCATTCCGAGATCGCCCGCCGTCTGCAGACGAATGGAGCCGGCGTTCGCAAGCAGCCCCATCAAGAGTTCGGCAAAGCTGGTGAGAAAAGTCTGGCCCAGTGCCGCAACCATGAGCAGCGCTGCGAGAAGGTACATAAAGTTGGTCGCTTCGCGGGACATCGGGACATTGCCGTCCCCGCGAGCATCAGACATTTTCTTGTCTGTTGCTTCTTCTGTGCGGCTATCTTTGTCCTGTGCTTCAGACACGATCCCGCTCCAGCGACCTGCCGATTAGGCTGCTTCTAAGGACGTGCTCGAAATATCAATTGCACCTTCGGCTGCGAGCCGCAAAACCGCATCGACCATTGCCCGACGGGCATCAACGATATCGCGCTGAGGCACGTTGGCGGGACTTTGCAATTCCGCTTCTGCCATGCGGCGCGCTCGCGGCGAGAGTGCCGACAGAACCTTGTTCTGCAGTTCTGCATCGGCGCCCTGTAGAGCGAGAACCGTACGCTCGACGGGAATTCCGTCCATCAGAGCGGTCAGCGCCCGCGCCGGCAGCCTCAACAGATCCTCGAACTTGAACAGCATCTTGCGGATCGCTTCGGCGTCCTTCGGCTTGACGCTTGCGAGATACTGGAGCGCTTGCGCCGACTCCTCCCTGTCGAGATTGTTCAGAATGCTCGCCAGTGACAGATGCTTGTCGGAGGACCGCCGATCGTTATCGAACAGCTCTTCGTTCAATCCGCTTTCGAGAGCTTCGACGACTTGCGGCGAGACCTGTCCGAGCCCGAGTATGCGGTTCAGAAGATCGTTGCGCTCAGCGGCCGGAAAGCACTTCAGAATGACCGATGCCCGCTCGCTTCCGAGGCGATCGAGGTAATAGGCGGCGACCTGCGGCGACTGATTATGAAAATGGGCGTGCAGCACGTCGTCGGGGAGCGCTGCGAGCTGACTCCAAATATCCAGGCGCGCCACGAACTGATCGCCCTCGCCGGACGATTTATTCTCGGAGATGACGTCGGTGACCAGGCGTTTCACATCTTCGGCGCGACCGAGAAACGGCGTACCCAGACCGAACTGACTTTCGAATTCCTCGACGATGCTTTCAAGTTCTGCCGCTGAGATTGTCGGCATCACCTCGGCGGACCGAACGAGGATGTTCAGCTCCTCGGGATTGAATTTCTTCAATAGGCCGCTGGCGCGCTGTTTGCCGAGCGCAAGCAGAAGCACCCCGACTTTCTCGGGACCCGTCAATGTTCTTTCGGGCTCTAACGACGGATCGCGCATGGTCAGCATGTGCAGGTATTATTTCGCAACGGGAGGCAAAGAACCGACTTGCGTCAGCACGACACCGAAGCGCGACGTTCCTTCGTTGAGAACGACCACTTCTCCGCGCGCGATAAGGCGGCCATTCACCAGTATATCGACCTGGTCTCCGACCATCTTGTCGAGCTTGACCACCGATCCCTTGGCCAGCTTGGCCAAAGTGGCGACGGGCATTTTCGCAGATCCGAGTACGACCTTCATCATCACGGGCAAGCCCATGATCAATGCGTTGTTGCCGCCGAATTCAGCCGCTGCTTCATTCATATCGGCAGCCGCCTTGCGCAGGCTTTCCGCCAGGTCCGCGCTATTGCCATCGCCGAAATCGCTCATGCCCGCGATGGCATGATCGAAACCGGCTTCGGCTCCTTCCGGAGCGCTTTCTGCTTCTACTGCATTACTCGGCATCATGCCGGCCATTTCCTCGTGCTAACGTACCCGACTCGAATTTTGCCATACGAAACATGCCGCAGCCTTGAGAGCACAGCACTAAAGTCCGTAGAATTCATCTACCGACTCCCTTTGTTGGTCGAATTCGTCATCGATTCGCAGGATCAGTGCATTGTCGCGCTTGCCGAGCTCGCACCAGAACAGCGGGCTCTCGTCGGCGTCGAGCCGCACGCGCGACATCGACGACAGCTGCAGCTCAACGACCGAGCCTACCGCGAAGCGCTGAACCTCACCCAGAGAAATCGGGCGCTCTTCAAGAACGCCATTGAGTTCGATGAACGATCGAGCGATCTCCTCGGAAAGCTGCTTCGTCCACGTCGGATCTTCTCGCGAGCGCGACGAGGTCACGCTCATGGCTTCAGCCGGTGTCGCGCCCGCAAGCAATTGGCGGACGGACTCGAGAGCCGCTTGCGGAATGACGATCGTCACGACGCCTTGGTGCCCGGCGTAATCCAACGACAGACGCGCGGCGATGACGGGCGAAGCCAGCGTAAGCTGCGGCTCGAGCTCAATCTTCTCGACGACCTGTCCAACTTCGAAGCCGACGTCTACGAGAATCGAGAAGGCACTCGTCAGTGAGCGTGCGACCCGCTTGAACAGGACCTTCAGAACATTCGCGTCAGTTCGGGTTGGCTTGCGAGGCGATAACCCCCCTTGGGGAATGCTCTCACAGCCCGTCGCCGCCTCTACGAAGAGCGCGCTCGCGGCCGGGTCGGCGATGAAGTAGAGCCAGCTTCTCCATCTTTCGGCTCGGACGACACCAGCAAATGCGCTCGGCAGCAGCGCACACGTGTCGGCGATGGTCGACGCCGTTAGATCGAGGAGGCGTACCTTGAGGGGCAAATGAGAAAGATTGCCGAGTTCCTCCGTCATCACCCGCGGCAACTGACCGAAGATCATCTGCAGGCCCGGCAAGCGATCGGGCCTGTTTTGACCGGAAGCAAGGGCTCGCTCGAGCGATCTTTCCATTTCGAGGTGAACGTCGGTTCCGCGCAGAGCATCATTCGACATGATGACCTCCGCGCGATTTTATCGCCGTGTCTGCGGATGACGGTCCGGGGAAGACGCGAAGCGCTCGCCGGAACATCAGGCTGCCTTTCTTTCTTGAACCGGCCTGCGATCACCGCCGCCCATCGTCGCGGTTTCGACCTCGTTGATCGTCGGACGTTCGTACGCCGAAATCGCTTTGCGGCCGTGCTCGATGGCAACCTGCGGCATAGCTCCGTTCATGAAGGCCAACAGCGATTGTTTGACGATAACGTACGACCGGAGATTCTTATCGCGGACGATCTTGACCTTCGTCGCGAGGGGACCAACGACCGCGTAAGAAAAGAAGATGCCCGCGAAAGTGCCAACCAGGGCCGAGGCGATGAGGTGGCCCAGGATTTCCGGCGATTGGTCAATCGCGCCCATAGCCTTCACGACACCAAGAACTGCGGCGACGATGCCGAGAGCGGGCAGACCGTCACCGACGGCAACAAGCGCGTGATAAGCCTTGAGCTTGTCGCTGCGCACCGTCTCGATTTCCTCGTCCATCAATGATTCGATCTCGTGGGTACGGGCGTTCCCCATGATGATGAGACGGAAATAGTCGCAGATGAAGGTCGTCAGCTCTTCATTGGCCGTGACGGTCGGCGAGCGCTTGAACACTGCCGCATCCTGAGGGGCATCGATGATCATTTCCATTTCGGCGCGGGATTTGTCGCGAAGCTCGCGCATCATGAAAAAGAGCAGAGACAGAAGCTCGATGTTCTCTTCCTTGGTCGGCGTGCCGTTCCGGAGGGCCTCGATGGCCGCTTTGCCGGTATCCTTAATCGTTTTCATGGGGTTGGCGACGACGAAGGTGCCCAGCGCCGAGCCACAAATGATGACGTATTCCCAGGGTTGCCAGATAACCCAAACGTGGCCGCCCATGGCGGTGAAGCCGCCGAGCATACAGACGAGGGTGATAATCAGGCCGAATAGAATGGTCACGTAAGCATTCCCAATGCCGATTTAGGCGAAAACCAATAAGGGACGCTTTGGCTTGCGTGGGACTTGCTCGCCGTTCATCCGCGAGTCAGCCACCCACAAGTTCGTATCCGTAGGCTTTCGGGGATTGGCCGCCACCCATGAAGACGGATCCCGTATGCAATCGAATATCTACGTCGCTCTTTCTGCTCAGATGGCTCTGCAACGGCGGCTCGATACGCTCGCCAACAACGTTGCGAACACCAACACCGTGGGATTTCGCGGCGAAGAGATGTCTTTTGAGGAATTGGTGACTCCGGCCGGCAAGGATCCGGTCAGCTTCGTTTCAAAGGGTCAGAACCATCTTTCGCTGCAGACCGGCGAGGTCACGCAGACCGGCAATCCGCTCGATGTCGCGCTGAGGGGCGATGCGTTCCTGGCAATTCAAACGCCCAACGGAGTTGCTTATACGCGCGACGGGCGTATGCAAATGACGAGCGACGGCATGATGACGACGCTCGCGGGGTATCCGATTCTCGACGCCGGCGGAGCTCCGGTGCAGCTCAATCCCAACGATCCGGCACCGACGATCAACAAAGCCGGCACGATCGAGCAGGCCGGCAATAATCTCGGCGCGCTCGGGCTTTACCGTATGCCGCGTGGCGCGAAGCTGACGCGAGCAGAAGGCGCATCGGTCGTTTCCGACATTCAGCCCACTCCAGAAATCGACTTCCTCAACAATGGTGTCATGCAGGGTTATGTCGAGAAATCGAACGTCAATCCCATTCTCGAGATGACGCACCTCATCACCATTCAGCGGAATTTCCAGGCCGTCAGCAACATGCTGAGCGACACTGAATCGTCTCTGCAGGATTCGTTGAAAACTCTCGCGGGCTCCTGATGTTTAGCCGGAGGGAAGAGTGTTGATCGCGGAGGCTTCAGCGACGCCGTTTGACCGGTTAGACCGGATGATGGCGACGGCTACGGCGCTGTCCCCCGCGCATCGGGTATCCGGACGCGTCGTTCGGATAAGCACGACGTTCCTTGTCGTGTCCGGACTTTCGAAGTTCGTTTCTATAGGCGATGCGGTCTCGATTGCGGGACTTGGCGGGTCCGTGCTTGCCGAGGTCGCGACGATCGAAGCTGATGCGATCAACGTCACACCTTTTATCGCCGACCATAGGATCGAACTGGGCGCCCGTGTCACCACGATGTCCGGGCAGATGACGCTTTCGCCGGATGACTCCTGGCTCGGCAGGACGCTGAACGCCTTGGGACAGCCGATCGACGATGGTGGTCCGCTCGTCAACGGCACGCGCGCATTCGCGATCCAAGGCGTGCCGCCGTCGCCGCTGCGCCGGAACAGGCTCGGCGTGCCATTGACGACCGGCGTCAAGGCAATCGATCTCTTTACGCCCATCTGCGCGGGGCAAAGACTTGGAATTTTCGCGGGTTCCGGCGTCGGCAAATCGACGTTGCTTGCGATGCTGAGCCGGGCCCCTTCGAGCGACGTCACCGTGCTGGCTCTCGTTGGCGAACGAAGCCGGGAGGTGCGGGATTTTCTCGATGACACGCTTGCGGCCTCACGCTCGCGCGTCGTCTCGGTCGTTGCCACGTCCGACGAGAGCCCGATGATGCGACGGTTGGCGCCGAGCACCGCCATGTGTATCGCCGAATATTACCGGGATCGCGGAAAGAACGTTTTGCTCATCATCGATTCGTTGACGCGTTACGCCCATGCCATGCGCGAATTGGCTCTCGCCGCGGACGAGCCGCCCGTGGCTCGCGGCTATCCGCCAAGCGTCTTCAGCAATATGCCCCGGCTGCTTGAACGCGCGGGGCCCGGGGAAGAAGGCGCGGGCACGATCACGGCCGTCCTCTCCGTTCTCGTCGACGGCGACGATCATAACGATCCGATCGCCGACGCGGCGCGTGGCATCCTCGACGGCCATATCGTTCTTGATCGCGCCATTGCGAGCCAAGGCCGGCTTCCGGCCGTTGACCCGCTCGCATCGTTGTCGCGATTGGCGCCGAAGATCAGAACGAAAAATCAAGCGCAGTTCGTAACCCAGCTCATCGAGGTTATTTCGCGATTCGAGGATACGCGCGATCTTCGCGCCATCAGCGGCTATCGGCCCGGCACCGATGCGACGCTCGACCGAGCGATGGAGATCGTCCCGCGTGTCTATGAGGCGATGAAACAGGATCTCGACGAGGAGCCCGTCGCGGACGTATTTGCCTACCTTTCGGAGACGTTGCCCGCCGGACAAAAGTCACGTTAGGAGTGCTGTTCGCTATTTCGTCGGCGTCGAGATAAGGATCTGATTTCGAGGCGGAACGACCATGGTGAATAATGCGAAGACAATTGGTGGCCTGATCGTCAACGAAGCGCTTTTGCGCGGCGAGCAGGAGCTTCTTAGCAATCGAAACCCTTCCCAGCAGAACATGGGCGGAAATGACGCCGCTCCTCAAACCGCTCCGCCTATTTCTCACAACGACAAAGCCATGGCGCCAGTTCTGCTGACGCTCCTCGACGAACAGCTCAACGGAACGATCGTCGATGAAGCAAGCCGGATGGGCGCGCGCGAGGGCGAAGTCTCATCCTCGCCCAACCGTGTCGCTGCCCGCTACGCCGAAGACGATCAGATGTTTCGTGCAGATCTCCCCGCCGGCGGAACGGCAATTCCGCACGGCCAGATCTATCCGCATATTGCGCAGACAGTGCCGTCCCTCGATCTTCAATTTTTCATGCAGCGGTTTCTGGTCGGTAAGACCAAAAACATTCAAGCGGACGTGCGGGGTGGCCCACACAGTGGAGAACGCGGGCCCAAAGCTGCCGCGGATCCGATCAGCGGCGCATCAATGATGAAAATTGCCGGGATCGTCGTCGGCGTCACGCTGGTTCTGATCGTTCTTGCGGTGAGACACTTCGGTTAGGGAAACGTCCGGCTCAACCCGTTTTCACACCAACGTCGCGATCTTGAGATCTTTGATCGGAACGGCGATCCGATTTTTTCGTGTCGCCATCATCGCGTCCCGCGCCCGCATTCGCCATATGCGAAAGCAATGACAGGAGCACTTGGTCGCTGGTGAGGCTGACGAAGGGTGCAACAACGCTCATGTCGGCCGTCGACGCCGTGGAAACTATGCGCGGCCGTACAGATACCGGGACTGAGCTTGCGGGAGTCGCATCAGAAAGCGCGCTTTCCGATGCAGCCGACGCGCCACTGGCTGCGGCAGCCATCGCGGCAAGACTGGCGCTTGCGACTTGCGTGGTGGGCACGCCCTGGCCAAACCAGGCCACTTCCTGAAGCCGGCGCTGCACGAGGCCATCCAAGACGTTGCCGCCTGCCTTGTTATATTGGAGGAATAGCGAGCGTGCCGCGTCGAGATCGCCACTGGCAATAGCCTTGCCAAGCCCGCTTTGCGTCCAGGCCGTGCCTGCGTTGTATGTGAGCGACGTCAGAGCGGCTTTGCTGCCGTCATCGAGCCCGGGCGCGAACTTATCGACGAAGTCCGCAGCCTTTTTGATTTCGTCCGAGAAGCGCCGTTCGGCCTCGGCTTCATCGATGACTTCACCGGCGAAGCGCGCGCGAGTGCCATAGCCGTTGGTGTTCTGGGCGTAATCCCAGCGGGCTTTGGCTGCGTAGCCTTCGAACTGCTTTATGGCATTGAGATAGCTTGCGTCGACCATATCCGATGCTTTGGCACGGAGAGCTTGCGGCAAGCTGGTGTCGAGCGTTCAACCGAGACGAGAAAATCAGCGTCGAGAGCGCGCGACATCTCTCAGCACGCTTGCTTCGAGTTGTACCTCGTCCAAGCGATGTTTCAGAACGTCACCGATACTGATCAGGCCAACGACCTTACCTTCGACGACGACCGGCAAATGGCGGATGCGACGCTGGGTCATGACGTTGGCAACGGCAGCGACCCGATCGTCAGGCGCGCAGGTAATAACCGAACGCGTCATCAAGTTCGCGACTCGCATTTGCGGAAGGTCCATGCCGAACTCGTCGATACCCCGAGCCAGGTCTCTTTCGGAAATGATTCCCTCAAGACCACCCTTGCTGTCCAACACGAGCATCGCGCCGACCGCTTCTTTTCTGAAACTGTGAGCCAGGGCGCGCATCGTGGCATTGGCCTCGATGGTTTTAACCGCAGACCCCTTCGTCTTCAGAATGTCGGAGACCTTCATCTGATCGCTCCAATCAAGACCCGTCAGCCCTTCGCACTTACTCGCGTGCAGACGGTGTAAAACCGCTAAAAGATCTGCTCGGTCTTCCGGGGTAAGCGGATCATGGGGATTGCGATCACGCGCCGCGAGCAGGCTCGTCAAATCGTCCACACAAACCGAATCTTCGCTAAAAACCGGGCTTTCCCGGCAGAATGCGCTTCTCGTCGTGATGACGGAATAACCTGCAGCCTTCGCCGCATGCGTGCCACGGCTTCCGCCTTCGATGACGAGTGTGTGCTTGGGATCGACGCCCAGCGCCGTCCGCGCTTCGGCATAGAGCGGTTCGCACTCGCCCTTGCCTCCCTTGTCACCGGAGACGACAGCGTCGAACAGCGTTCGCCCGCGGTCGCCGAGCAGTCTCGTGAGAAGGCGCTCGGTGTCTTTGGGATCTAGAAGCGAAACGAGCACCAGACGGAGACCGTCTGCGCGTGCCGTGATGATCAAGTCGCGTATGCCGGGGCGAGGCTCGATTGCCGTCGTCGAAAGCATCTCGCCGAAGATTTTCGAAGCACGGCGATGCATCGCCTGAATGAGGAACGAAAGATCCTCGGTCTCGGGTTTGCCGCGAAGGATCGAGCGGACGTAATGCGCCATTCGCGCCTCGCCGCTTCCGAGCTTAGCGGTAAGAGCAAATCCTTCGCGGTCGCAAGACCACTCAAATCCGGCTTCGGAAAACGTTTGAGCGAACGCCCGCCGGCGTACGTCTTCCGTTTCAGCTAGAGCACCATCTGCTCGAATGATGATCGCCTGTAGCGTCATCTGCCAGGGAGTATCCAATCTGATTCAAGTATCGATCATTCGTACTCCGAGTTCAGCGTCGCGCCAACGCGACGTAAGGTCAGGGAGAGGCGCCATCACCCGGGCAAAATTGCACTGCGGATTTTTGATCTGTCCTCTTCGCAGTGCAACAGCACGCAAATTAACCTGCCAGGCCTTAAGGCTCTCATGCGGAGTAAACCGTCAGGTTCTCAGATCGGCATCCAGCCACGGCATCGACTGGCGGAGCGGAGCAAGGGTGGACGCTTCGAGCGATGACTTGCATGCCTTGGTCAGATCGCGGGGAAGGGTTCCGAGCTCCTGCCTTCGACTTACCAGCGTTAAGGTTCGTTTAAGCTGTGGGCCGGGGAGCGGCGCCGTTCGCACGTCGCTGCCGCTGAGCGCCGCCTCGGCGAGGCAGATCGGGGTCGAGATCGCAAAGCCCTTGCCTCGCGCGACCATGTCGCTCACCCCAAACGGGGTGTCGAATTCGAGGCCTTGCGGGAAGTCGATATGCAGCCGGCGGAGGTGGCGTTCGATATCGATGCCGGTTTTGGACCGGGCGCTATAGCGAATAAACGGAAGCTTTTCCGCGCAAGCCTCGAGCTCCGCGATGGAACGGGGAATTTTCTGCCTTGGTGGCAGTACGAGTATGTATGGCTCGGTTACAATCTCGTGGCGATCAAAGCCTTCGACGTCGCTCATATCGTCGACGCCAATAAAGAGATCGAGATTTCGCGTCAAAAGTGCGCCGGCGTGGGCGGCCGTCAGTCCGGACTGCACCGAGACATGTTCGGCGTGAGCGACAAGAAAAGAAGCGATAGGGCCGGTCAAAGCCCGCGATAGGCTGTCAACCAATCCGGCGCGGATGAGCGCTAAGCGCCCGCGCGAGGCATGTCTAATCGCCGTCGCAATCTGCCGAGCTTCGGAAATGAGCGCGGACGCGCGTTGCCGCATCAGTTCGCCGGCCGGCGTCAACGCCAGGGGGCGGACGCTGCGGTCGAACAGTTTCACGCCGATACGTGACTCGAGGTCGGCGACCGCTTGAGAGATGGCAGGCTGCGTCATGGCCAGCTTCTGGGCAGCGAGCGCCATTGAGCGCGCCTCGCAAACGCCTAGAAACGCCTCAAGGACGTGGAGATCAAACGGGAGCCGGGTTGGGCGTGTAGCCATAACTCACAGTATAAGTATTTCTTATATTATCGTCAATTACAGCGCGATATATAAGCGTCAGCATAGATACACGGCGCACCGGACTAACCGGTTCGCGTGAAAATGCAGAGCACCTCATGCTGCGCTCAGATCGCTATTCCGTCTTTTCAGTGTTTCGCGAAGCCCTTCGCGGGCATACCGGGTGGGCTCCCGCCTGGCGCCAGGCAGCCCCCAAACCAGCCTATGATGTCGTCATCGTCGGCGGCGGCGGTCACGGCCTCGCGACGGCGTACTACCTCGCGAAACGCTATGGTGTGACCAACGTCGCCGTGGTCGAAAAAGGCTGGATCGGTTCCGGCAACGTCGGCCGCAACACGACGATCGTTCGTTCGAATTATCTCCTCCCCGGCAATATCCCTTTCTACGAAACGAGCATGAAGCTCTGGGAAGGCCTGGAGCAGGACCTGAATTACAACGCGATGGTCTCGCAGCGCGGCGTCCTCAATCTCTATCATTCCGACGCACAGCGCGATGCTTACGCCCGCCGCGGCAACGCGATGCGTCTTCATGGGATCGATGCCGAACTGCTCGACCGCGATGCGGTGCGGTCGATGTATCCGTGGCTCAACTATGATAACGCGCGCTTTCCGATCCAGGGCGGGCTTCTGCAGCGGCGCGGCGGCACGGTGCGGCACGACGCAGTCGCCTGGGGTTATGCGCGTGGCGCAGACCGACTTGGCGTCGATATAATCGAGAATGCGGAAGTTACCGGATTTCGCATCTCAAACGGCAAAATCAACGGTATTGAGACGTCGCGCGGATTTATCGGTGCAAATAAAGTCGCATTAGCCGTTGCGGGTAATTCATCCCGAGTGGCGGGAATGGCCGGTTTAACGCTTCCAATTGAAAGCCATGTTTTGCAGGCGTTCGTTTCGGAAGGAATTAAGCCATTCATCGATGGCGTCGTGACCTTCGGCGCCGGGCACTTCTACGTCAGCCAATCTGACAAGGGCGGCCTTGTGTTCGGCGGCGATATCGACGGTTACAATTCCTACGCGCAGCGGGGTAACCTTCCGGTCGTAGAGGATGTCCTCGAAGGCGGGATGGCGCTGATGCCGCGGATTGGCCGGGTGCGACTATTGCGCTCCTGGGGCGGCATCATGGACATGAGCATGGACGGCTCTCCGATCATCGATCGGACGCCGATCGACGGGCTCTTTTTCAACGGCGGCTGGTGTTACGGCGGCTTCAAAGCAACGCCCGCTTCGGGCTTGTGCTTCGCGCACCTTATCGCCCGCGGTGAATCGCACGAGGTGGCGCGAGCCTATCGCCTCGATCGCTTCCGCACTGGTCACATGATCGATGAGAAGGGCATGGGCAATCAGCCCAACCTGCACTGAAGGCGACCCACCATGCGCATCAACTGTCCTCATTGCGGCGAACGCAGCCTCGACGAATTCTCCTACCTCGGAGATGCGGTCGTCCGGCCTGATCTCGCTTCGCCGAACGCCCAAGAAGCCTTCTACGTTTATGGCTACGAGCGCGCCAACGTCGCCGGTCCCATGCAAGAGCTTTGGTATCACGCAGCTGGATGCCACGCTTGGCTCGTCGTTACTCGCGACACACGCACTCACGAAATTTTAGACGTCAAATCTGCTCAGGGGGTCGCCCTCGAGCGGCAGAAAGCTGCGGGCACGGCGCAATGACACAATCGGCTCAAACTGCACGGCTCAAAGATCGCGGACTGATCGACCGCTCGCAGCCTCTCACATTTAGCTTCGATGGCGTTCCCTACAGCGGTTACGCAGGCGACACGTTGGCCTCCGCCCTGCTCGCCAACGGCGTTCGCTTGGTTGGCCGCTCGTTCAAATATCATCGTCCCCGGGGCATCCTGACGTCCGGATCCGAGGAGCCGAATGCTCTTGTCGAGCTTCGCTCCGGCGCGCGCCGCGAGCCCAACACGAGGGCAACCGTAACCGAACTCTATGATGGCCTCGAAGCGAAGAGCCAGAACCGGTTTCCGTCGCTGTCGCTCGACCTGCTCGCCATCAACGGACTTATCTCGCCGTTCCTTTCGGCGGGATTTTACTACAAGACATTCATGTGGCCGGCCTCTTTCTGGGAGAAGATCTACGAGCCGATGATCCGTCGCGCGGCGGGTCTTGGCCGCGCGGCACAGGAGCATGATCCCGACATCTACGATAAGGCGAACGCGTTCTGCGACGTGCTCGTCGTCGGGGCGGGCCCATCAGGATTGATGGCGGCGCTTTCGGCGGCGCGTGCAGGCGCACGGGTTATTCTCGTAGACGAAAGCTTTGCATTCGGCGGCAGACTGCTGAGCGATGCTCGCACCGTCGGCGGCGTGAAGGGCGCAGACTGGGTCAATTCCGTCGTATCGGAGCTGAAGTCATTCCCTGGCGTTCAGCTGATGCCGAGAACGACCGTTTTCGGCGCCTACGACGGTGGAACTTTCGGCGCCGTGGAGCGCGTTGCCGATCATGTCCCGGTCCCGGCAGCAGGTGTGCCCCGGCAACGGCTTTGGCGCATCGTTGCGAAGCATACCATCATCGCTCAAGGCGCGGGCGAACGCCCGATCGTCTTCGGCAATAACGATCGTCCCGGCGTCATGCTCGCCAGCGCCGTACGCAGCTATATCAATCGCTTCGGCGTAGCGCCCGGCGAAACAGCGGTCGTTTTCTCGAACAACGACGAAGGTGCGAGCACGATCGAAGATCTCGCCAATGCGGGCATTCGCGTTGCGGCTCTTGTCGATACGCGCGCTTCGCTGCCGCCGACAATCAAATCAACGGCGCGCAAGCACGGAATACGGGTGTTCGAAGGCGCCGTGGTCGCCGATGCGATCGGATCAAGCCGCGTCACGGGCGCCCGCATCATCGCGGCCGACGGATCACAGCAAAACCTCTCGTGCGATCTGATCGCGGTCTCCGGCGGTTTCAATCCCAGCGTTCAGGTCACGACCCATCGTGGTGGCCGTGCGCAATGGCAGCCGGAATTGGCGGCCTTTGTTCCGGGAGCGTTGCCGAAAGGAATGGCAGTCTCGGGCGCTGCAAAAGGCACCTATGGTTTGGCTTCCTGCCTCAAGGAAGGTGCGCAGGCCGGCGCCTCTGCTGCCGCGGCCAGCGGGTTTGAAGCAACGGCCACGGCTATTCCTCAGGCAGATGACGAGCCCACCGAAGTCGCGGCTTTCTGGCATGTGGAAGCGGCAAAGCATAAGGCGTTCGTCGATCAGCAGAACGACGTCACGGCGACCGACATCGCCTTAGCGGAACGCGAGGGATTTCGTTCTGTCGAGCATTTGAAGCGCTACACGACGCTTGGCATGGCGACCGATCAGGGCAAGACGTCGAACGTGAACGGCCTTGCAATCCTGGCTGAGCTGACCGGCAAAACCATTCCGGCAACGGGAGCTACTTCGGCGCGTCCGCCATACACGCCCGTTGCGCTCGGTGCGCTGGCCGGTGAGCATCGCGGCAAGCATTTCAAGGCAACGCGTCTCACGCCATCGCACGATTGGGCCAAAGAGCGAGGCGCCGTATTCATCGAAACGGGCATGTGGCTCAGGGCGCAATATTTTCCGAAGCCCGGCGAGAACGATTGGCTGACCACCGTCTCCCGCGAAGTGAACACGGTTAGAAACGCCGTGGGCGTATGCGACGTCTCGACCCTCGGCAAGATCGAGGTACACGGCACGGACGCCGGAAAGTTCCTCGATCGCGTCTATATCAACATGATGAGCACGCTCGGGGTCGGAAAAGCCCGTTACGGCATGATGCTGCGCGAAGACGGCATCGCGATGGATGATGGAACCGCGGCGCGCTTCGCCGACGACCACTACTTCATCACGACGACCACGGCGAACGCCATCAAGGTTCTGCAGCATCTCGAACTCTGCCGCCAATGGCATTGGCCGGATCTCGACGTGCAGATCGTGCCGGTTAGCGATCAGTGGGCGCAGTATTCGGTCGCCGGTCCTCGCGCTCGAGATCTGCTCGCAAAGATCGTCGACGCACCGTTCGACATTTCGAACGCCGCTTTCCCTTATATGGCCGTCGGCCAACTCACCGTGATGGGCGGCATCAAAGCGAGACTCTACCGGCTCTCGTTCTCGGGCGAGATGGCTTACGAAATCGGCGTACCGGCGCGCCATGGCGATCGCCTCATGCGGACGCTGATGGCTAAGGGCGAAGAATTCGGCATCACGCCGTACGGGACCGAAGCCCTTGGCGTCATGCGCATCGAGAAGGGACACGTCGCTGGCGCCGAGCTCAACGGCACGACGACTGCCGCTGATCTCGGCCTCGGCAAGATGGCATCGACGAAAAAGGACTTTATCGGCCGCGCTCTTTCGCAACGGCCGGGGCTCACCGATCCCACCCGCCCTCGCGTCGTCGGTTTCAGGCCTGTCGACAGATCGGCAAGACTTCGCGGCGGAGCGCATTTCATCGGGAAGAGCGCTGCAGCCGTCGCACAGAACGATCAAGGCTACATGACCTCGGTCGCCTACTCACCGTCGCTCGGTCACTGGATCGGCTTGGGGCTGCTATCTAACGCTGAGTCGCGAATGGGCGAGATCTTGAGGGCGGTCGATCCCGTCCGAAATGGCGACGTCCTCGTCGAAGTTGTTCCGGCTACATTTGTTGACGTTGAAGGAGCGAGACTGCGTGTCTGAGCTTGCAAGCCATACAAACACGGCGCGTGCGTCCGACCTGATCGAGCGCAACGATGTCACCGTCACCCATGTCGCAGCCCGCCGGGGCGCCAGCGCTTCGCTGGACGAAATCGCTCGCGCGGCTTTCGGGGTTTCCCTTCCGTCATCGCCCAAAGCGGTCGACGCGGGCGGAGCGCTGATTGTCTGGGCAGGTCCCGATCAATGGCTCATCGTTCAGAAGGACGAGGCCGGGGTCGATAGATATGCTCAACTTGCAAAGACATTCAACGGATTGGCGTCGGTTGTCGACGTTACCGATAGCCGGACGATTTTTCGAGTTTCTCAGTCGCGTCCGTCTGAAGCTCTTTTAAGGAGCATGGGTATTGATTTTCACGATGACGTATTCAAGCCAGGAGACGTCGCAATTACACACGTGTCTCACCTCGGCGTGATCGTCTGGCGCCTTCCCGATGGTACAGCGTACGATTTCGCCTGCGCGCGTACCTATTCCAGGGATTTTGCTGATTGGCTTCGCAAAGCGAAAGCCTAAGGCTCTATAATCCGGACTTTTTTGGGCCTGCGTCTTTCAGGCAATAGACAATTTCCATTTCAATGGTGGAATAATGCCGCACGACGTGCGAACTTGTTTTTTTAATAATGATTTGAACCGCCGGATCCGGGCGGAAGGTCTTTCATGTCAGATAAAGCATCAGATAAAACACGCAAAAGCACTATTACCGTTTTAGAGCCTGAATCGCTTGCGACCGGTTCGAATGCACCAGGCGCTGCTGAACACACATTAGAACAAGCGATCGGACATCAGGTCCGCCACCATCGCAAACATGCGGGATTGACGGTCGCGGAGCTTGCGACCGCTGCCCAGATTTCTCCCGGCATGTTGTCGAAGATCGAAAACGGCCAAATCTCGCCATCGCTCAGCACTTTGCAGATGCTGGCTTCAGCGTTGAATATTCCATTGACCGTTCTGTTTGCTTCTTTCGAGCAGCGCCGAGATTGCTCTTACGTGAAGGCCGGAGAAGGCGTTGTGATACGCCGGCGCGGGACCAAAGTAGGGCATCAGTATCAGCTTCTGGGCCACTCGCTCGACGGTCCCGTCATTATCGAGCCTTACCTCATCACGCTCACCGATGACGCGGTTGCCTATACTGGTTTTCAGCATGAAGGCGTCGAATTCATCTTTATGCTTACGGGCGAAGTCGAATACGCTCATGCCGACCGCAGCTATCACCTGAGCGCTGGTGACGCGATCCTTTTCGATAGCGCCGCGCCTCATGGTCCCGCGCGCCTCATAAAGACGCCGATGACTTACCTTTCGATCATCATCTATCCGCGTCCCTGACAAAATCTGGTGAGCGGGCATTTCCTTTTAAGAAAACTTCTTTCTTCTCAGTTGACATTTATATGACCGACGATTAAGGTCTAGATCCGTTCCTTCGCGGCCCGGTCTGGAGGCAAATCATGTGCGGCATCGTCGGACTTTTTCTAAAAAACCCAAAAATGGAACCACAGCTCGGCGAGCTACTTTCTCGCATGCTGTCGACGATGTGCGAGCGAGGGCCGGACTCGGCCGGGTTCGCCGTCTACGGTTCTGGAACTGAGGGACGTACGAAAATCACGCTGCAGTCACCGGCTGCCGCGGAGGATTTCCCGAAGCTCAAGGCTGCGCTCGCAAAGGACAAGAAGTCCGACGCTCAGCTCAGCATCAACGATACGCACGCTGTTCTCAGCATTCCCACGGATAATCTCGCGGCCGTCAAAGCTATGCTCGAGGCGGACTTCCCTTCGATCCGCACCATGGCGACCGGCGAGAATATCGAGATCTATAAGGAAGTGGGCTACCCCAACGAGGTCGCAAAGCGTTTCGATCTCGCGCACATGTCCGGCACGCACGCGATCGGACACACGCGCATGGCCACCGAGTCGGCCGTGACCACGCTCGGCGCGCATCCCTTCTCCACCGGAGCGGATGAATGCCTCGTGCACAACGGTTCGCTTTCGAACCACAACAGCCTGCGCCGCGAACTCATTCGCGACGGCATGAAGTTCAACACAGAGAACGACACCGAAGTCGCTGCTTCCTATCTGACGTGGCGCATGAAGCAGGGATTGAATCTCGGCGAAGCTCTCGAGAAGAGCCTCGATGATCTCGACGGCTTCTTCAACTTCGTCGTCGGTACGAAGACGGGGTTCGGCGTCGTGCGCGATCCCATCGCGTGCAAACCAGCAGTCATGGCGGAAACGGACGACTACGTTGCGTTTGGTTCCGAATATCGCGCGCTCGCAGGCTTGCCGGGAATTGACAAGGCGAAGGTCTGGGAACCGGAACCGTCAACCGTCTACTTCTGGGAACGCTGATGCAGCAGCTAATTGGGGAACTCATGCGTACGTTTGATCTGGCTCAGAGCCCGTTGCGCGAACTTAACGAAGCGCTACACCGGCAGACCGATGGCTCTAACGAAGCTCAGTGGGAAATTCTAAATCCACGCGGCGGACATGCCATCGCCGTCGGTATCGATGCTCCCATCAATGTCGATGTCCGCGGTAGCGTCGGTTATTACTGCGCGGGCATGAACAAGAAGGCGACCGTAACCGTGCACGGCTCGGCGGGTCCGGGTGTTGCCGAAAACATGATGTCGGGACGCGTCGTTATCAAAGGCGATGCGAGCCAATACGCCGGGGCCACCGGCCGTGGCGGCCTCCTTGTCATCGAAGGCAACGCTTCCTCGCGTTGCGGCATCTCGATGAAGGGCATCGATATCGTCGTTAAAGGCAATATCGGTCACATGTCAGCGTTCATGGCGCAGTCAGGTCACCTCGTTGTTCTAGGTGACGCGGGCGACGCTCTCGGCGATTCAATTTACGAGGCGAAGCTTTTCGTTCGCGGCAAAGTGAAAAGTCTTGGCGCCGACTGCATCGAGAAAGAGATGCGGCCCGAGCATCAAGAGGCGCTTACGAATCTCCTCAAGAACGCCGGTATCAAGGACGCCAAAGCTTCGGAGTTCCGGAGATATGGCTCTGCACGCAAGCTCTATACCTTCAACATCGACAATGCGGATGCTTACTGATGTCGCCGAAAATCCCGCTTACCACACCCCGCCCCTCGGCCACATTCGATGACTACACGCTGTCGGAAATCCGGCGCGCGGCATCGACAGGCATCTACGATATTCGCGGAGGCGGCGCGAAGCGCCGTGTCCCACACTTCGACGATCTTCTCTTTCTCGGCGCCTCCGTATCGCGCTACCCGCTCGAAGGCTATCGCGAGCGCTGCAGCACGAGCGTTACACTCGGTACGCGGTTCGCCAAGAAGCCGATCGAGTTGAAAATTCCGATTACGATTGCAGGCATGAGCTTCGGCGCACTGTCGGCAAACGCAAAGGAAGCGCTCGGCCGTGGCGCGACGATCGCAGGTACGTCTACTACGACCGGCGACGGCGGCATGACACCGGAAGAGCGCGGCCAGTCGCAAACGCTCGTCTATCAGTATTTGCCGTCGCGTTACGGCATGAACCCTGATGATCTGCGCAAAGCGGATGCCATCGAGGTCGTTGTCGGTCAGGGCGCCAAGCCCGGCGGCGGCGGTATGCTGCTCGGTCAGAAGATTTCCGATCGCGTTGCCGAAATGCGCAACTTGCCGAAGGGCATCGACCAGCGCTCGGCTTGCCGTCATCCCGATTGGACGGGTCCGGACGATCTCGAAATCAAGCTGCTCGAGCTTCGCGAAATCACCAACTGGGAAAAACCGATCTACATCAAGGTCGGCGGCACGCGGCCTTACTACGACGTCGCTCTCGCAGTGAAAGCTGGCGCCGACGTCATTGTTCTCGACGGCATGCAGGGCGGCACGGCTGCCACGCAGGAAGTATTCATCGAGCATGTCGGCCTGCCGACGCTCGCATGCATCCGACCAGCCGTTCAGGCTTTGCAAGACCTCGGCATGCATCGGAAAGTTCAGCTCATCGTCTCCGGCGGTATCCGCAACGGCGCCGATGTCGCTAAGGCGCTCGCTCTCGGGGCCGACGCGGTATCGATCGGCATCGCTGCGCTTGCAGCTCTCGGCGATAACGATCCGGCGCTTGATGCCGAATACGCGAAGCTCGGCACCAAGGCCGGCAGCTATGACGACTGGCACGAGGGCCGCGATCCCGCGGGTATTACGACCCAGGATCCCGAACTCTCGAAGCGCCTCGACCCTGTTCGGGCCGGACGCCGCCTTGCCAACTACCTGAAGGTCATGACGCTCGAAGTGCAGACGATTGCTCGTGCAGCTGGACACAACAACATCCACAATCTAGAGCCCGAAGATCTCTGTGCGCTGACGATCGAAGCGGCTGCAATGGCTCGCGTCCCCCTCGCAGGAACGTCATGGATACCCGGAGTATCAGGATCGGGCGGCTTATAAGCCGCCCCTTTTTTTGGCCTCCGTCCGTCAATAAATCGAACAAAGAAACGCAAGCGTTGAGGAAAGACCAATGGCTCTAGATCTCGCCCAGCTCGCCAAAGAGCGTGGCATTCGCTACTTCATGATCTCGTATACCGATCTCTTCGGTTCACAGCGCGCTAAACTTGTTCCCTCATCTGCCATCGCCGACATGCAGAAAGACGGCGCAGGCTTCGCAGGCTTTGCGACTTGGCTCGACATGACGCCGGCGCATCCCGATCTCTTTGGTTTGCCGGATGCGGCGTCGGTCATTCAGTTGCCGTGGAAGAAAGACGTCGCGTGGGTCGCCGCCGACTGCGTGATGGAAGACAAGCATGTTCCGCAGGCGCCGCGCGTCGTGCTGAAGAAGGTAATGGCGGAAGCCGCCGAGCTTGGCCTTTACGTCAAGACCGGCGTTGAAGCCGAATTCTTCCTGATTTCGCAGGATGGAACCGAGATATCGGATAGCAAAGATACCGCTGGAAAGCCCTGTTACGATCAACAGGCATTGATGCGCCGCTACGATGTCATCGCAGAAATTTGCGATTACATGCTTGAGCTCGGCTGGGGCCCGTATCAGAACGACCACGAGGACGCGAACGGACAGTTCGAAATGAACTGGAACTTCGACGATGCCTTGATCACGGCTGACAGACACTCGTTCTTTAAATTCATGACGCGCTCGATTGCTGAAAAGCATGGCTTGCGCGCGACGTTCATGCCGAAGCCGTTCCCCGGACTGACCGGTAACGGGTGCCATGCTCACATCTCCGTCTGGGACAAAGACGGCAAGACGAACATGTTCTACGACGGCCACGATGAAATGGGCCTCTCGCAGCAGGGCTACAACTTCCTCGGCGGCATCATGAAACATGCCGAAGCACTCGCCGCGATCACCAACCCGACGGTCAACTCCTATAAGCGCATCAACGCGCCGCGCACGACGTCGGGCGCAACTTGGTCGCCCAACTCCGTCACCTGGACCGGCAACAACCGGACTCACATGGTCCGGGTGCCGGGCAAGGGCCGCTTCGAGTTGCGCCTACCGGACGGCGCCGCGAATCCTTATCTGCTGCAGGCCATCATCATCGCCGCGGGCCTCGACGGAATTCGCACGAAGGCCAACCCGGGCAAACGGTACGACATCGACATGTACCAGGACGGGCATACCGTGACGGACGCTCCCCGCCTGCCACTGAACTTGCTCGATGCGATCCGCGCCTTCGATAAGGACACTTCGCTCAAGGCCGCTCTCGGCGAAGAGTTCTCGGCGGCTTACATCAAGCTCAAGCTGCGTGACTGGAATGCTTTCTCGTCTCACTTCACGACGTGGGAGCGTGACCACACGCTGGACTGCTAATTAATCGTGTTCCTCCACGAGAACCTGCCCCGGCTGCCGTTTGGCCGGGGCTTTTTTTTGCGTGCGAGGCTTCGGCTAGAATCCTCCGCTCACGTTCCTCGCGGCTTCGCTCGCGCCGTGGGCTTCGCGTTCGCGGGATCGTCAGGCCAGACGTGCTTGGGGTATTGGCCGCGCATGTCGGCTCTCACCGCTTTCCAAGAGCCTGCCCAGAAGCCTGGTAGATCGCGGGTGATTTGAATTGGCCGATGCGCAGGCGACAGCAAGTGCAGCGTGAGGGGCAGGCGACCACGCGCGATAGCGGGATGCTCCTTCAGTCCAAAGAGCTCCTGGACACGGATATGCAGCGCCGGGGCATCCGCGACATCATAGTCCAGAGCAAATCTGTTGCCCGTCGGCGCGTCGAAGTGCGTTGGCGCTTCGGCATCGAGGCGCACGCGCATCTGGCGCGGCACCAAAGAAGTCAGCGCGGCGTCCAAGGTGTCGGCGTCGATTTCAGCAAACCGCGATTTGCCGGATAGAAAAGGGCTGAGCCATTCGTCCATCGATGCCGTTAAAGCTGCGTCCGACAGATCCGGCCATGTGTCGTCGCCTTTGCGGAGGAATGCGATGCGACTGCGCATTTGAAGCTGCGCCTTCGTCCATGGCAGGGCTTCCGCTCCGAGATCTCCCAAGCCTCGCGCGAGGACGGCAGACACATCTTCGTCTGGGAGAAGACGGCGCGGCTCGCTGTTGAGCGCGATGGCACCGAGGCGGCGCGTTCGGCGTGCGCGCACGGCGCGGGCGTCCTTGTCGAATACGACCTCGTCGCTCGTCTCTATTCGGTCAGCCGCGAATACTTCGATCTCCGCTTCCTCCGCTGCGATCGCGAGCATGATCCGCGTCGCGGCTGCGCGTCCCTGAAGCTCGGCAACGACTAGATAGGGCGCGGAGGCCAGGTGATGACTATCGTCGAGAATCCCAGCTCTGCCATTCGCGAGAAGAAAGCTGCCGCGCTTTCCGCGGTTCTTCGCAATTCGTTCAGGATAAGCGAGTGCGAGGAGTGCCGCTGGCGAAGTCTCTTTGGATTTCGGTGCTGCAGCGGTTCCTGTTCGCGCCCACTGACGCGCGAGTGCGCGCATGCTTTCTGCCCGTTGCGAGCGATCGCGGCGGAAATTTTCGAGGCGAACCGCAAGATCGAGATCGTTGCCACCGATGCCGCGCTCGACGAGGATTGCCGCCAGCTCTGCGGCTGTCCGAGCGTCGCCGTTGTCGCCGGCTTTCAGCACCATTCGCGCTAAGCGCGGCGGAAGCGGCAGCGCGCGCAACCGCTTTCCTTCCTCCGTAATCCTGCCTTCTCCATCGAGCGCACCGACGGCTTGCAAACCGGTACGCGCCGCCGCGAGCGCGCCTTCGGCCGGCGGATCAAGCCATTTCAGCGAGCGCGGATCGTTCGTGCCCCACTCTGCACAGTCGAGCATCAGGCTAGAGAGATCAGCGGAGCGAATTTCGGGTTCGGCAAACGGCACGAGGCCTTGCGTCTCAGGTTCGTCCCACAGGCGATAGCAAATGCCCGGTGCGGTTCGTCCCGCGCGGCCGCGACGCTGATCGGCCGAAGCGCGCGATACGCGCACTGTCTCGAGACGGGTGATGCCCACATCGGGCTCGAAGCGGGGAACACGCGCGACGCCGCTATCGACGACCACGCGCACGCCTTCAATCGTGATCGACGTTTCTGCGATCGATGTCGCGAGAACGACTTTGCGGCGGCCGTTTTTTGCCGGCGAAATGGCGCGATCCTGGGCGGCGGGATCGAGGCCGCCGTAAAGCGGAACGATGTCTACGTCTGCTGGCAAAGCATGCGCGCTCAGGCGTTCGGCAACGCGCGCGATCTCACCTTGGCCAGGAAGGAACACGAGGATCGAGCCCGTGTCATTGGCAACCGCCCGCTTCACAGTATCGACGACATCGTCCTCGATCCTATTCGCGCGCCTCGCCACGTGGCGGGTTTCGACGGGATAGGCGCGGCCTTCGCTCCTGACGATCGGCGCGTCGCCGAGCAGCTTCGCGACGTTTGCGGCTTCGAGCGTGGCCGACATGACGAGGATTTTGAGATCGGGCCGGAGCGCCGAACGCGCGTCGAGTGCCAGTGCCAATCCGAGGTCGGCGTCGAGCGAGCCCTCGTGGAACTCGTCGAACAAAACCGCTGCGACGCCCTTGAGCTCGGGATCGTCGAGGATCATGCGCGTGAAGACGCCTTCGGTCACGACTTCGACGGCGACGTGCGGGCCTGTCTTGGAATTGAGGCGCGCGCGCAGACCTATCTTGTCGCCGAGGCGACTGGCAATGTTCGTGGCCATCCGTTCCGCGGCGGCACGGGCCGCAATGCGGCGCGGCTCAAGAACGAGAATTTTGCCATGAGCGGTCCAGGATTCATCGAGAAGGGCGAGCGGCACGCGTGTTGTCTTGCCCGCGCCCGGCGGCGCGACGAGCACTGCGGTTCCACTGGACAGAAGCGCTGCTCGAATTTCGTCGAGCACATCGTCGATCGGGAGCGGATCGGAAAATTTGCTTTGAGTCATGACCCGTCGAAATACGCTCGCCGGTACCGAATTCAAGCGGCGTTTCGGACCTTGTTCTCTTAGACCTCGAGCCGCGTCGCGTTTCTGATGGCATCCATGTTGGCGCGATAGCTTTGTTCGGTGCCGCCTTTGAAGACGGCCGAACCTGCCACCAGGACGTTGGCACCGGCTTCGACGACCTGACGTGCGGTCTCCGGCGTCACTCCGCCATCAACCTCGATATCGATGGGGCGCGAACCGACCATCGCCTTCACGCGGCGAATTTTCTCGACGACGGCCGGGATGAACGATTGGCCGCCGAAGCCCGGGTTGACGCTCATCACCAGGATGAGATCGAGACGGTCGAGAACATATTCAATAACGCTTTCGGGCGTCGACGGATTGAGCGACACACCGGCTTTCTTGCCCAGCGCTCGTATAGCCTGCAAGGAACGATCGAGATGCGGGCCAGCTTCCGCGTGGACCGTGATGATATCGACGCCAGCGGCGGCGAAGTCCGCCAGATAGGGATCAGCGGGCGCGATCATCAAATGCACGTCGAAGATTTTTTTCGATGCGCCGCGCACGGCCTTTATGACCGGGGCGCCATAGGTGATGTTCGGTACGAAATGTCCATCCATCACATCGCAGTGGATCCAATCGGCGCCTGCTGCGTCAACGGCGCGGATTTCGTCGCCGAGCTTGCTGAAGTCGGCCGAGAGAATGGACGGGGCGATCAAGAGAGGGCGGGACACGGAAGACCTTTCGCGGGTTCGATCACATCACTCGGCGGCGGCGCTCGACAAGTTGTAGAATGAGCGGCGTTAGAATGAGTTGCATGGCAAGATCGAGCTTACTACCAGGAATGACGATGGAATTGGCACGCGACATGAAGCTGTCGTGGATCATCGACAGAAGATACGCGAAATCGATGCCGCGCGGCTCCTTGAAGCGGATGATTACCATCGATTCATCGGGGGTTGGTATCCAGCGCGCAATGAACGGGTTCGATGTATCGACCGTCGGAATTCGCTGAAAATTGATGTCGGTCTGCGTGAACTGCGGGCAGATGTACTGCACGTAGTCAGGCATGCGCCTGAGGATCGATTGCGTCACATCCTCGGTCGTATAGCCGCGCTCGGTACGGTCGCGCTGGATCTTCTGAATCCATTCGAGATTGATCACCGGCACGACGCCGATCTTCAGGTCGGCGTGGCGCGCAACATCGCAACCTCCGGTGACGATGGCGCCGTGGAGGCCTTCGTACATCAAAAGATCGGTGTCGGGCTCGATCTCCGTCCAAGGCGTAAAGCTGCCGACGGGCGCGCCGAGCGCACGCTCTTCCACATCGTCATGCACATAATGGCGAATAAGACCCTTGCCGCTTTCGGAGTACGTGCGAAAGAGCGTTTCGAGCTCCTCGATCAGATTGGCCTCGAGGCCGAAGTGGCTGAAATTATGATTGCCGCGCTTCGCTGCTGCCTTCATCGCCTTTTCCATGCCGCAGCGATCGTAGCGGTGAAAGGCGTCGCCCTGGACGAAGGCGGCCCGCACGTGTTCGCGGCGGAAAATGGTTTCGAAGGTTTGCCGTACCGACGTCGTTCCCGCGCCTGAAGAACCGGTGACGGATATGATCGGATGCTTAATCGACATTGCGGAGGCTCGATGGGCTGCGGTTCAGGGATGGAAAGCTTTCGGCTTAAAAGCTCACGGCAACGCGCGGAACAAACCCCGCCGACCGAATAGCGGCGAGCGCTCACCCTTGAATTCCTGGCCGCTGTATATGCGCATAACTCGATCCACCTCATCGCGAGAGCCGCAGATCAGCGGCGTTTTCTGGTGGAGCGCGGCCGGCACGACGTCCAACACGCGATCTCTTCCAGTCGTTGCTCGTCCGCCTGCCTGCTCCACGATCCAGCTCAACGGGTTGGCTTCGTAAATCAACCGAATGCGACCCTGGTGGAACCCTTTCCGGCGGTCGCCGGGATAAAGGTAAATGCCGCCACGGGAGAGGATCCGGTAAATGTCGGCAACCGGCGAGCCCGTCCACCGCATATTGAAATCGTGGCCGCGGGGTCCGTTCTCGCCGTTTTCACAGTCGTGGATATAGATGCGGATGGGATCATCCCAGTGGCGAGCATTGGAAGCGTTAATTGCGTACTCGTCAGCTTCCGGCGGAATCGCGACATTGCGCGTCGTCAGATGGAAGGTTCGGGTTTCCCTATCGAGGGTGAAGATTTGAGTGCCGTGGCCGACCGTCAGCGCCAAGACCGTTTGTGGGCCATACACGAAGAAGCCCGCCGCAAGCTGATGTGAGCCCGGCCGCAAAAATGCTGCCTCGCCCGTCGACGACGGATGGCGCGGAAGGATAGAGAAGATCGTGCCGACTGAGACGTTGGCGTCGACATTCGAGGAACCGTCCAGCGGATCGGTCGCGACCAAAAGGGGCGCATCGTTTTGGATCGCGACGGGTTTTTCGGCTTCCTCTGTCGCAAGCGCCGCGACGGGCTGAGATTTCAACGCATCGATGATCATGCCATTGGCGAGGACGTCGACTTCTTTCTGCTCGTCGAGCTCGCCGGCACGCGCGACGACGCGACCGAGCTTTCCGCCGAGTGCTCCCCGTCCGACGACTTCCGAAAGACGCGCGCTCGCTTCAGCGATGGCGAGAATGGTGTCTGCCACCTGCCCACGCGTGCGGCCATCCAGCGTCCAATTCGAGAGATGTTCCTTTAGTGTCGGGAAGCCCATTGTATCCTTCCAGCGCTCACCTGCCCTTCACCGCGCTGGACACATCTAAGCTTACTTGATCGACAGAAGCGAGACTGCACTTTCAACGCAAAACATGCATAGGCAAGTCCCCCGCATTTTTGCTGGGGTGCAACATAAATTCGATCGAGCAGACGACGCGGTCTAATTCAGCGTCGCAACGGTTTATGGGCGTTAATCAATCACATCCGCGAGTGGAGCGAGATCAGACGTCAAACTCCTCGATCTTGGAGAAGGCCTGACGCAGCGCATCGGACCAGGCACTCGAAAGGTTGCGGAAATATTCGTCGTCCGCGCTGATGCGCTTCTCGCGCGTTCCGTCCAAGGTATCACGCTCGTACATGACGAGATCGATCGGCATGCCGACGGATAGGTTCGATCGAAGCGTGGAATCGAACGACAAAAGTATCAGCTTTGCGGCCTCGCCGAGACGCATGTCCGAACGCGCGACGCGATCGAGAATCGGCTTGCCGTACTTGTGCTCGCCAATTTGAAAGAATGGCGTGTCGTCCGTCGCCTCGATGAAATTTCCTTCCGGATAGATCTGAAAGAGGCGCGGTCGTTCGCCTTTGATCTGGCCGCCGAAGATAAAGTTCGTGTTGAAGCCGAGCTTGCTCGCCTCGAGCGCCGCGCCATCGATGCGACGTGCTTCGCGAATAGCGTCCCCAACAACGCGCGCGGCGCGATACATGTTTGGCGCCGTATAGAGCGTCGCTGAATCTTCACCCGTCTCTTCCGCCAGATGCTCATTCAGCAGACTGACGACGGCCTGGGTGACGGCAAGATTGCCTGCGGCCAGGAGAACGAGCACGCGGTCGTCCGGGCGGCGCCAGAGTTGGAGCTTTTTATATTGGGCAATGTTGTCGACGCCCGCATTCGTTCGGGTATCGGCGGCAAACACGAGCCCGGCCTCGAGCCGCAACGCTACCGCGTATGTCATACAAAAATCTCCGGAGTAGCAGGCAGCTACTGTTGCTGGCTGCTCTGCTGCTGAACCTCGACGATGACGTCAAGCTCTTCGTTCGCGATGCCCTTACGGGTGCCGCGAATGGGAGCCGCGTATGTCGCGTCCAGCCCCGAAGCGAGCCGCACGTACTTCTCGGTGGGACATATCCGATTAGCCGGGTCAAAGCCAACCCATCCTAGCCCTTCAAGCCAGACTTCCGCCCACGCATGGTTAGCGTCGGAGGGTTCGCCCGCGCCGGATAGGAAATAGCCGCTTACGTAGCGGGCCGGAATATTGAGCGATCGCGCGGCCGCGATGAAGACGTGCGCGTGATCCTGACAGACGCCCTTGCCTTCCGCCAATGCCTCGGCTGCGGTGGTATGCGCGTTTGTCGCACCGATTTTGTAGTCTACGGCGTCGCGTACGGCATGCATCAGATTATGCATTCCGCGGATGTCGAGCTTAGCGCCTGCGGCGCGGCAGAGCGCACGAATTTCGTCGGTTGCCGTCGTCTTCGCAGTCTGGCGGCGATAAACCCTGACCGGCGCCGGATCGGCCAATCCGCGCACGACACCTGCGCGATCTTCCGTATCGACGACACCCTTCGCGATGATCAGAGTTTCAGAGTGTTCCTCCGTGAAGCTCGCAAGCTGGACTAGGTTGCCAAATCCGTCGCGAAAGCCTTTTACCGCGTCGACGCCGGGAGCGCTGACGCGCCATTCGACGACGCGCTGGCCTTGAAATGATGGCGGCGTGAGGCGCAGAGCCAGAATGGAATATCGTGTCGGCTCGCTGTAAACGTAACGCGACACATGCCCAATCGAAATGCGCATCGTCGATCCTCAATCGCTAAAATGATAAGCGGCGGAGATCTCGTTACCGAGCTTGTTGTTGCGTCCTATGAAATCCTGCACGAACTCATGCAGTCCGGATTGGAAAATGTTGCGCATGTCGGCTTCGAGCAAGAGATCGCGCGTCGCCTCAGCTGTCGTTTGGCAATCGTGCCGAATACCATAAAACACGGCTAGGTCCCGAAGAGCCGCCGTCAACTCATCATAGCATGAGCGAAGGGACCGCGGCATCTGGCGATTCAAGATCATGAAATCCGCGATCTTGAGCGGGCGGTAGTGATCCTTAAAGACCCAACGATAGCTGCGGTGCGCCGACACCGAGCGCAACAGCGCCGCCCACTGATAATTGTCCTTTTCGCTACCCACCATCTCGCTCGACGGCAAGAGATGATAATATTTGACGTCGAGGATGCGCGCGGTGCTGTCGGCGCGCTCGATGAACGTGCCGACCTGGCTGAAATAATATGTATCGTTTCGCAGGATCGTGTTCAGCAAAGCGCCGCGATAGAGCGCGGAGCGCGAGCGCACCCAATCAAGAAGCTCGGGAAGTGAATTCGACGTGACGGTCGCGGGGCGGATCGCGGAGAATTCGAGCCAGGCGCTGTTCAGGCTTTCCCACATTTCGCGCGTCAGAGCCGTGCGCTGTGCGCGGCCGTTGCGACGCGCGCTTGCGAGGCATGATGCTATGCTCGACGGATTCGACGTATCGAACAGCATGTAGTCGATGACGTTTTGCGACATGAGCTCGCCGTGCCGCTGCACGTAGCCCTGGAGGCAGCCCGCGCTTTCAAGCGTCGATCGCCATTCCTCGTGAAAGCTTTCGCCCTCGCGCGGTAGAAGCACGATGCGATAGCCGACCTCGAGAAGACGCGCGATGTTTTCCGCGCGCTCGATATAACGCGACAGCCAGTAGAGATCGTTTGCCGTACGTCCAAGCATTCCGAAACTATTCCTGCAGCACCCAAGTATCCTTGGTGCCGCCGCCTTGGCTCGAGTTGACAACCAGCGAGCCCTTTTTAAGAGCAACGCGGGTCAACCCTCCCGGCATCAGCCGCACCTGATCGCCAATGAGCACGAATGGGCGCAAGTCGAGATGCCGTGCTGAAACGCTCGAGTCGGCGAGCGTTGGGCATGTCGAAAGCGCAAGCGTCGGCTGGGCGATATAATTCGTCGGATTGGCGATCAGCTTCGCCCTGAAAGCTTCGATCTGCTCTTTGGTCGACTTCGGGCCGACGAGCATGCCGTAGCCGCCGGAACCGTGAACTTCCTTGACGACAAGTTCGGCGAGATGTTCGAGTACATACTTGAGGCTCGACGGTTCACGGCAGTTGTATGTCTCGACATTGGGGAGGATCGGAGACTTGCCGGTATAGAACTCGATAATCGCCGGGATGTAGCTGTAGATCGCCTTATCATCGGCGATGCCCGCCCCCGGTGCGTTGACGATCGTCACCCGGCCGGAGCGATAGACATCGAATATTCCCGGCACGCCAAGCAGCGACGTCGGATCGAATACAAGCGGATCGAGGAAATCGTCATCGACGCGCCGGTAAAGCACGTCGACGCGTTTCAACCCCTCGGTCGTCTTCATCCGAAGAAGACCGTCGATAACGACGAGATCGGTGCTTTCGACAAGTTCGACGCCCATCTGGTCGGCGAGGAACGAGTGTTCGAAATAGGCGCTGTTGTAAACGCCCGGCGTCAGCAGCGCGATCGTCGGCTCGGCATCGAGATTTCCAGGCGCGACGCTTTCGAGGGTCTTCAGCAGGGCGTCAGGATAATTTTCGACCGGCCGCACGCGATTGCGGCTGAAGAGGTCGGGGAAGAGATGCATCATCGTCTCGCGGTTCTCCAGCATGTAGGAGACACCGGACGGGGTGCGCGTATTGTCCTCGAGAACCATGAAATCGTTTTCGCCGGTGCGGACGAGATCGACGCCGATGATGTGACTGTAGACACCGCGCGGCGGGTCTACGCCGATCATCTCGGGCAGGAAGGCCGAGTTCTGCGTAATGAGCTCTTCGGGAATCTTGCCAGCCTTCAGGATCTCCTGACGGTGGTAGATGTCGTACAAAAACGCATTGAGCGCTCTGACGCGCTGTTCGATGCCGAGTTCGAGACGGCGCCATTCCTCGGCGGCGATGATACGGGGAAGGATATCGAAGGGGATGAGGCGCTCGCCAGCTTCCTCGGCGCCATAGACGGCAAAGGTGATGCCGGACCGGCGAAAGAGCACCTCCGCCTCGGCCGACTTTTGTCGAAGCGTATCGAGGTGCTGGACGCCTAGCCAATCGGCGAGCGCGCGATAAGGAGCGCGAACTTCACCGCCAAAGCCGTTCATTTCGTCGAATGGCGCGACCAAGACCACCCTCCCGTCACGATTCTTTTCGGATAGGCATCGCAAACCCTAGGCCAGTTTCCGCGAAGCCCGGAAATGCTGGGTCTACCTCGTAACATCACCACATATTTGCTTCTGAAATATGCAGTTCAGGGTTTTCTTAGCATAAATTTCCGGCATTGCCCCAAGGCCTTGGCAATGCCTGCTCGCGCTCTAAGTCCGGGCCGGATCGGCGCCACCCGGGACAGGCGATGCCGCTCTCGATTTCAAGCCCCAAGCGGTGACGACGCCGAGCAGGCCCATCAGGCTACCCGCGGTCACCATCGTCCAAAGCGTGCCGGCATTGGCGAGACCGAACCCGTACGCCAGCGGACCGAAGGCCTGGCCCAAGAACACGAAGAACGAATGCGCGGCAACGCCTGAGGCGCGATAGCGAGGTGCGAGTTCGGTCGCCTGCGTCTGAAGCGAGTTATGGATCATGTAGAAGCCGACGCCGACGATGACGAACATCGCCATTTCCGCGGGCCAAGACGTGCCTAACGACAGCATGGCCAGTCCGAGGCCAGAGATGATGCCGCCTGACATGATCAGGTTGTAAAGACCAAGCCGTCCCAGCATCAGCCGCACCATGAAGGTGTAGATGAAGCCGCCGATCGCGAAGCCCGAGAGGACGATGCCAGCTTCCTTCAGGCCTCCGGCGCCACGCTGCTCGAGCAGAGCCGCGACGTAAGGGAAGAGCCCGAAGATCACGATGCCTTCAACGAACACGGCTGAGAAGCAAACGATGGATCTTGGATTGGCGAAGACCGCCCGATAGCCGTCGAAGAACTCGCCGCGTGCTCGCACCACAGGTCGAGCGGGAGTGGGCGGCTTCAATCCCCACACCGTCACGACAAGAGCCGTCAGCGCCAAACCCGATGCGGTCAAAGTGGAGATCCGCCAGCCGAACTCAGCTGCCACGAAACCGGCGCCGATCAGACCCGCGAGATTGCCGGCGATGATCGCGGTCAAAACACGGGACAATGCGATCTGCCGCTCGATCATCGGGAATGCGTCGCCGACGAGTGCAAACGCCAACGGAATGATCCCGCCCGCGGCCGCTCCACCGACGAGGCGGGCGAAGGCAAGCATATCGAAGGTTGGCGCTGCGGCGGAGGCCGCCAGACACAGGGCAACGATCAGCAGCGCGATCTTGATGATGCGAGACTTGCCGAAGCCGTCGCCCAACGCTCCGAGCACGGGCTGGGCGAGCGCATAGGGAAAGGCGAAGAACGACGCGAGCATCGCGACGGAAGCGGTATCGATGCTGAGGTCGCGCGAGATGTCCGGCACGACGGGATCGAGGATCCGCATCGACATCGAACTGACGAAACAGCTTGCGGCAAGAATGGGGAGAAGGCGCATTCGGCGGCGATCAACTCGGAAGGAAGCGCGTTCTTCCTAAAGGAACGGGGCGGGCCGCGATACGACCTGCCCCGTATGACTGGTATGTGAGTGCTGGCTTTTTGTTGGCGCCAGCGACTGATTTTTAGTTGGTGCCGGCGACTCCGCTACGCGGAGCCGGCCGCCGGCGAGAGATCTTTTAATTGGTGCCGGCGACTCCGCTACGCGGAGCCGGCCGCCGGCACGAAAATTTAGAACAAGCCCTGAATCTGGCCCTTGTCGTCGAGGCGGATCGAGTCTGCGGCTGGCACTTTCGGCAAGCCCGGCATCGTCATGATCTCGCCGGTGACGACGACGATGAACTCGGCGCCGGCCGACAGCCGAAGCTCACGAATGGGCACGATGTGGCCCGTCGGGGCGCCGCGCTTCGTCGGGTCGGTCGAGAACGAATACTGCGTCTTTGCCATGCAGACCGGGAAATGCCCGAAGCCTGCGGCCTCGAAATCCTTGAACTGGGTTTCGACGCTCGCATCGCACGAGATGTCGGCGGCGCGATAGATTTCCGTCGCGATCGTCTTCACCTTGTCGCGCAGCTTCATGTCGTCCGGATAGAGCGGCTTGAAGTTCGCCTTGCCTTCGTCGATGACCTTGACGACGTGATGCGCCAGCGCCTCCGTGCCCTTGCCGCCATCGGCCCAGTGCGTGCACAGGAACGCCTTCGTGCCCATGCTTTCGGCGGCCTTCTGCACTTCCGCGATCTCGGCGTCGGTGTCGGTGATGAACTTGTTGACGGCGACGACGGCCGGCACGCCGAACTTGTTCACGTTTTCGATGTGGCGCTTCAGGTTTTCGCAGCCCTTAGCGACGGCCGCGGCGTTCTCATGCTTGAGGTCATCCTTGGCGACGCCGCCGTGCATCTTGAGCGCGCGAACGGTGGCGACGATGACGACGGCGGACGGCGAAATGCCGGCCTTGCGGCACTTGATGTCGAAGAACTTCTCGGCGCCGAGGTCGGCGCCGAAGCCGGCTTCTGTGACGACGTAATCGGCAAGCTTCATCGCCGTCTTCGTCGCCAGCACCGAGTTGCAGCCGTGCGCGATGTTCGCGAACGGACCGCCGTGGATGAAGGCCGGATTGTTTTCGAGCGTCTGCACCAGGTTCGGCTGCAGGGCGTCCTTCAGCAGCACCGTCATCGCGCCGTCGGCCTTGAGGTCGCGGGCGCGGATCGGCTTCTTATCGCGCGTGTAGGCGACGATGATGTTGCCGAGACGGTTTTCAAGGTCTTTCAGATCCTTCGACAGGCAGAGGATCGCCATGACTTCGGAGGCGACGGTGATGTCGAATCCGTCCTCGCGCGGGAAGCCGTTCGAGACGCCGCCCAAGGAATTGACGATCGAGCGCAGCGCCCGATCGTTCATGTCGAGCACGCGCTTCCAGCCGATGCGGCGCTGATCGATGCCGAGCGCGTTGCCCCAGTAGATGTGGTTGTCGATCAAGGCCGAGAGCAGATTGTGCGCGCTCGTGATGGCGTGGAAGTCGCCGGTGAAATGGAGATTGATGTCTTCCATCGGCACGACCTGGGCGTAGCCGCCGCCGGCCGCGCCGCCCTTCACGCCGAAGCAGGGCCCTAGCGAGGGTTCGCGTAGCGCCGCGATCGCCTTCTTGCCGATATAGTTAAGGCCATCGCTCAAGCCGACCGTCGTCGTCGTCTTGCCTTCGCCGGCCGGCGTCGGGCTGATGGCGGTGACGAGGATGACCTTGCCATCTTTATTCGACTGAATCTCATTTATGTAATCGGTCGAGACCTTCGCCTTGGTCCAGCCGTAGGGAATGAGCGCATGCGACGGCACGCCGATTTTGGCTGCGACTTCGGCGATGGGCTTTATTTTCGCTTCGCGCGCAATCTCTATGTCGGACTTCACAGACACGGGTTTTCCTCCGAGATATCTTTTTTTATTGGCAGTGTGCCAATGCTTTAGGGCGGGCCGCGATATTGGACTGCCGAGGGTTGCACGCCAAGCACCTGCGGCCAAAAATCCGATTTCGGCTTGGGTGATCAGCGGGACATCCGCTGATGCCTTAGTTAGCTAAATGGCGCAAGATCCTCCCACGTCGCGGTGCTGGGAAGATTTGAGGGATCGGGGCTCGACAGCGCGCAAGGGGGATCGACGCTTGCAGGAACTCACGGATCGTTCGCTCGATTATTCGCCGCGTGCGTCGCAAAGCAGGACGCTGCGCCAACGCGTGTACGAGATCATCGAGACGGGGCACGGCGAGAGTTGGGCGAGCAGGATCTTCGACGGCTTCATCGTAGTCCTCATTCTGTTGAATGTCGCCGCCTTCGTTGCCGAGACGGTGCCAAAGCTCAGAGCGGCGTGGAGCCAGGAATTTTATTATTTCGAACGCTTCTCGGTCGCGATTTTCACCATCGAGTATCTGTTGAGGCTTTGGACCGCCGTCGAAGTTCCCTATCTATCGCGCACCTCGCCGTGGCGAGCCCGGCTGAAACTCGCGCGGCAACCTGCCTTACTCATCGATCTTTTCGCGATCCTGCCATTCTATCTCAGCGGTCTCTTCGCGATCGACCTTCGCATACTCCGAACGCTGCGGCTGCTACGGTTCCTGAAGCTTTCTCGTTACTCGCCTGCGATGTACACGCTCATTCGCGTGCTTTCGAATGAGCGCCGGGCCCTCCTCGGCGCCGGTCTTCTGCTGGCAGCGGCGCTGCTCTTCTCCTCAACGCTCATGTATTACGTAGAAGGCGACGCGCAGCCGGATAAATTCGGCAGCGTGCCGGACGCGGCGTGGTGGGCCATCGCGACGTTGACAACGGTCGGCTACGGCGACGCGGCGCCCGTCACCGCACTCGGAAAAGTCATTGGCGGCATCACGATGATCACTGGTCTTTGCATTCTCGCGCTGCCGGTCGCCATCATTTCGACGGGCTTCGCGCAAGAGCTGCAGCGGCGCGACTTCGTCGTTACGTGGTCGCTGATGTCGCGCGTGCCATTGTTGGCGCGGCTCGATGCGAAGGAAGCCGCCGAGATCATGCCTCTTCTGCAGGCGCACAATCTTCCGCCGAACTTCGAAGTCGTGAGAAAGGGCGCGCCCGGCGATGCCGTGTACTTTATCGCTTCAGGCAAACTTGAAACGCGTACCGACGACGGCGAGCGCGTGTACGGAGCGGGCGATGTCTTCGGTGTGGCGGCGATGTTCGATGAAAGCTTGCATAGAGATGCCGTCATCACGTCATCCAAATGCCGATTGCTGAAATTGCAAAGAGACGATTTTTATCGTCTCGCATCCAGGCAGCCGCATATCGCGTCGCGTATTCGCAATCTCGCCACCAACTTTCGTGACGACACTTGAACGTTTGGCTCAGGTGAAAACAAAAAAGCAGCGGGTTCGAGAACCCACTGCTTTCTGCGAGATCAAAACTCTCGAATTACTTCTTCACGGTGCAGGTTTTCGTCGCCTTATCCCACGTGCCCTTGGCCTTCTTGCAGTCGGCCTTGGTCTTCGGAGCTGCATCTTCAGCATAAGCGACGACCGGAGCCGAAACGGCCAACAAAAGACCAGCAAGCACTGCGCCGCTGAGAACCTTGGAAATCATATGTCTCTCCTTCGCGTTTCTTTCGGCCATAGCGGCCGTAACGCAGGGCTCAATACGGGAGGTTCTTTGCGGGTTTCTGGCGGCCAGTATACATTTGCGTAAGGTTCGCGAGTGCGAAGCGAATTCGATTTCGATCAATACGTTGCAGGCACTCGCGAAATAGCTTTTGCGATTCGTCGAAAACGCGGAACAACGCTTGAAAAAAATAAAATTTCCGAGAAAGGCGTTCAGCCGACAGCTCTGACGACGAGCACGGTCGCGTTGTCCTGATAAGGCTCACGCATTGCTTCGATCGATCGGATGATGGCCTTGGCAACGGCGGCCGCACCATCCTTCGCGTAGCCTTGGATGAGGCGCGCGATTTCGCCCGTTTCGAGCGTCGCAATACCGTCGCTCGCCAGGACGACATAATCGCCGGGCTCCAGTTTCAACGGCTGTCGCGAGACATCGAGAAGATCGATTTCTTCACCCGTCACCGCCGATCGGAGCATGTGGCGACGTGGATCGTGACGGGCTTCGGCAGCGGTCAACTTGCCTTCGGCGACCATCCTATCGAGTTCGGGCGCGAGAGAATGATCCTCGTTCAAGAGAGCCACCTCGCCGCGCCTGAAAAGAAAGAGCGGGCTATCGCCGACGCTGACCCATTCGATGCCGGCCGGTCCGAAGGCGGCGCCGATGAGCGTCGATCCCATTCCCGCAAGAAGAGGGTTCTCGGCGATTTTGGATGCGACCGCAGCATTGGCTGCGCCCAGGCCAGAGATCAGGCGCTCGCCCACATTGCCTTGGGCCGAGGCAACGAACTCCAAAAAGTTCTCGCAGACGGTCTTGCTCGCGAGTGCGCCACCGGTATGGCCACCCATGCCATCGGCCAGGACAGCGAAGCCGCCCTGGTCGTAGCCCGGACCTTCGCTCGACATAGAGACAGGCTCGCTGCCATCAGACATGAAGGCAGCGGTATCTTCCTGATAATCTCTGGCTCCGCGCGTTGCGGCGATTGCGTGCTCGAACGGCGGCATTCGATCCTTAAGCTTCGGATATCTCGGACCAGTCGAAATCGCTCCCGCAGAACGGCAGGAATGCGACTTGCGTGCGCCCGAATGTTATTACGTCCATCGGATGCAGCGGCACGGGGCCAGCCGGTCGCTTATCGTTCACAGAAACGACATTCGTCTTAGCAAGATTTGGCACGAAGAGGAAAGACCGATCGCTCGAATCGTAGCGCACATACGCCTGCGCTTCGTTGGAGATGGTCTCATCGCCAAAATCGAGCGGAATGCGATTATCGGCTGACCTGCCGACGGTATTGTTGCCTTCGAAAATCGGCCGGTAGGAGCCGAGGCCCGGGCCGCCGACGACGATCAAGAAGCCGACGACGGGATCGCGCTCGAACACCCCATGTTCGATCTTCTGCTTGCCGCGGACGAGAACCGTGCGCGGGGGCGCCTCGGGCTCGGCTTTCCGGGGCTTGGCGGGTTCGGGGCGAATGACGCGGGTTGTCGGCGGTGCATCCGTCTCATTCGGTGCTGCGACGCGATCAGGCATTTTTGGCTCCGGCGGTGTGCGCGCCAAACGCGCGGCTTCCTCGGCACTTGGGATCTCGGGCGCCGGCACGGGAGGGGGCGCGATCTTCTCTACAGACGCGGCGATCGGCACAGCGGAAACGGGCACTGGAGGAACGGCGGAGTTCGCGCGCGCGGCTCCAGCGGGCACCGTGTCATCGCGGCCCGCGGCCATGAGAGCGTCCCTCAATGAGCCCAGAAATTTATGCGGTTTCACGGCTTTCGCCTCATTCCCTGCGGTCGTTTCCCCGCGCTCGATGGTCATTAAAATCTCCCTCCCATTTGAACAAGCACAGACTGCCGCCGCGTCAGATACTGTTCCGGAGATGCATGAACCGGAACCTGGACAGAACCTTGGCGATGAATTGAGTATTATCCGAATCCAGCGCGAAACCGCAGTTTCCCCGGCCCGAGCTCAATGACATCGCCATCGTTGAGGCGCGCTTCGCAGCAGCGTCTGCCGTTGACGATCAAACCGTTGCTCTCCACGCCTGTCAGATCGGTGATGTGCCAATCGTCCAAATCACGATGGATCGCCGCATGATAGCGATGCACGGACCGGCTTGGGATGCGGATGTCGTTGTCGTGTTCCCGGCCAATTCGAAGCATGTCGCGCAGGATCGCGCAGCGCATTTTGCGGCCTGTGCTTTCGATTTCGACGAAGGGAAGCCGGTTGCGGCTGCCCAGGATATTCGCAACCTCCGCCTCGAACTTTTCATTGCGTCCGGGCCGATAGCGCAGCGTTGCATCAGGGGAGCGGCGAAGCGGTTCTGAAACCTTCATCAGCATCGCCAGAAGTGGCAAAACCGTTGCGAGAACAACGCCGAGCATCAACGCGGGCGCTGCCCGATAGCCTGCCGAAAACAATTCTTCGGCCACGCTCGCAAAGCGGAGCGATGTATCGATCACGGTTTCCGCGCCGCCAGCATGTGCGGGGAAAGTCAAGACTGCCATGCCCGAGAGAATCGCCGTACCGGCTACGGCGCATCGAGTTCGAGAGAGCTCGTGCATCTGATTCGTGCCCAAATCGCGTCGGGAGGATTAGGTTTGGAGATGGCGGCGGCAACATGGCTCAAAGGCGACACCATGGGGATTTATTCATCACGGGTTCATCGCCCGTCGATACGCCACATTCTTGCGCCATTGGGACAAAACAGAGACAAGATTAGCACTCTCTCCGAGAGCCTAAGTCAGGACCACGATCAGAGGCCTTTCATCACGAGCGCGCGGACGGCACGCGCACGAGGATCATGACGCAGCTTGTCGCTTTACCGGACGGCACGGAGCTCGCGGGCGATTATAAAATCGTGCGTGTTCTCGGCGCAGGCGGTTTCGGCGTCACGTATCTTGCGGACGAGCCGGAGCTGACGCGCAAGGTCAGCATCAAAGAATATTTCCCTAGCGATTTCGCGCTTCGAACCGAGAGCCTGGAAGCGACGCCGCGCTCCGAGGGTTGTAAGAGCGACTACAATTGGGGTCTCGATCGCTTCATCGAAGAAGCGCAGACGCTCGCGAAGTTCGATCACCACAACATCGTCAAGGTGCACCGAATCTTTCGGGCCAACAACACCGCCTACATGGTGCTGCGTTTCGAGGAAGGGAAGAACCTCAAGGCGTGGCTGAAAGATCTCGGGCGGGCGCCGCGCCAAAAAGAGCTCGACCAAATCGTGGCGCCACTGCTCGACGCGCTCGAGGTGATCCACAAAGCGGATTTCCTCCATCGCGATATTGCTCCCGACAACATCATCATTCGGAACAACGGCGATCCGGTGCTGATCGACTTCGGCGCCGCGCGGAGCGACATCGCAGCTCATTCGAAAACGAAGACCGTCTCGGCGCTCGTCAAACCGGGCTACAGCCCCTACGAACAGTATGCCGAGACGAGCCGCCAGCAGGGCGCCTGGACAGATATCTACGCATTTGCGGCGACGCTCTATCACGCGGTGACCGGAAAGCGGCCGCCGGATTCGCCGTCGCGGATGCTCAAGGACGAGATGGTCCCCGTTCGCGAGGCCGCGCTCGGCGGATATCGCGCGACGTTTCTCGATGCCATTCAGCAGGCACTTTCGCTGACGCCTGATGGACGGCCGCAATCAGTTGCTGCTTGGCGAGGCGCGCTTCTTGCGCCGGAGCCCGAAAAGCCCGGCCTCTTTCAGCGCTTCAAGGAGAAGACGGAAGTCCGCCGCCGCAACGACGAGGCTCAGCGTGCGGCCGAGGCCGTCACCATGACACCCGTTCCGCCGCCGCCCGATGCTCCGGGGCCCAAAGGCGGGATGCTGGATTTCGTCGACGCGTTGAAGAGCCCTTCCGCGGCGAAGCGAAAAGTTGCTCAGACTGCGCCTCCGGCAGCTCCCCCAGCGCCGCAGCCGGTGGCGGCGAAGAAAACGTCCCGCGCTGAAAAGGCGAAGGCCGAGAAGGCCAAGGCCGAAAAGGCAAAGCCGGTGGAGAAGCTGCCACCATTGCCTCCGCCGCCGCGTGTGGTCGCCGAAAAGGTGAAGTCCAAACCGAAGATCCGTCCGAAGCCCGACGTTGCGCGGCGTCCATTCCTGCGGCGGCTTACGACACGGCTGATGATCGCCGCGGCGATCGCGGGCGTCGCTTTTGCCTTCCACGATCGCATTCCGCAGATGCTCAAGACTCGCGGCAACGCGATCACCACGGGAGCGATCTCAAAGCCCACCGCGACGGCAGATCCGTCCCTCACACAGACGGCCCAGATCAAGGCTTTCGACGGTGCCATCGACAAGCTCGCCCTCAGCGGCAACGGACGTTTGATTGTTACAGCGTCGGAAGAACCGACGCTCAAAATATGGTCGTATGATTCCCATTATCAGCAGGGCACGATCCCGCTTGAAGATGGGCCTGCGACCACGCTCGCCGTGCGGAACAACCGGGTTGTCACGGGGCATTCGAACGGCGCTATCGCCGTCTACGATCTTGAATCGCGACACCGCCTTTTCCGCTTCAAGCGCAACGACGCGACGATCTGGTCGGTCGCATTCGTCGGTTCCGAGGATCGCATCGCGGCGGCGAGCCACGACTGGAGCGTCGCCGTTTGGGAGACGGCTTCAGAGGGCGCGCCTTCTGCTGTTCTCGACGGTCATGAGAACGCCGTCCAGGCCATCGCCGCCGATACGTCGGGCCAATGGATCGCGTCTGGCGGGGCCGACCGCGCCATCAGAATTTGGAATGCCGACACGCGCGACACGCGGCGGATCTATCGCAACAATTCCGATTACATCTCGTCGCTCGCGTTCTCGCCGGATGGGGCGATGCTGGTGGCGGGCGGCCTCGACGGTTCGATCAAGCTTCTGTCGATGAATTCCTATCGCATGCAGCGTTCGCTCAGCGGCCATAACGCCCGCATCACATCGCTTGCGTTTTCAAGTTCCGATGATTTGATGGCATCTGCGTCAGATGACGGCGTCGTGCGGATCAGAAGCCTGAAGCGGCTGCGGAACTATATTCCGCTGACTGGCGTGGGCTCAGGCGCCAAGGCCGTAGCTTTCTCCAACGACGGACATACACTTCTGACGGGTGGTCAGGATGGCGTCATCAGGCTGTGGTCGCTTCCGGAAGCACAGATCGCGCAGCGCAATTGAGCTTGCGATCTCTTATCTCGCTCTCATTCCCACCCCGGAACGTCATCCCCGCGCAGGCGGGGATCCGTCCAAGCGTCCGTTCATCGCAAGTATCAACCTTGGATGGATCCCGGCCTTCGCCGGGATGACGGAAATGGGTCAATCGCTGTCATTTCGACTCCCCAGGCTTTCAGTTGAGGGTTTCCGGGGCGCGCTTGCGAGTGGCAGAGGCCTTCGCTAAACCGGTTTGAAGGTCGGGCTGAGATCTGCGGAATGCCCCGGAAACTTGGGGGCCGCGCTTTGGCGACAAAGGGACGCCATCATTCGCCCCAAACTGACTAGAGCGAATCATCATGCTGAGAGGAGCGCTCGATGTTCGGGTGGCGTAGACGTAGCGAAGGCTTCGAATGGCGAGAGTACGTGCGCACGACGGTTCTCGTGCGCCGTGCGGACCGGCAGCGCCGTGCTGAGGACATTCGCGTCGCAGCCGTCGAGAAGGTCAAGAACGCTGCCGATGCCGGTGTCGGAGCGGGCCGCGCCGGCGTCTCTGCCGCGCGCTCGCAAATTTCAAAGTTCCTCTCGTTCATCGGCGACGCGCTTCTCGATATTGCAGCGGCTGCATTTGCCGAGCTTTCGCGTTGGTCGAAATTCTTGTGGCGCGTCGTCAAGGATTCGCTCGGCGGACTTCTCCAGCCGATCCGGGAGGCTCTGCGCGTTCCGCTCGATGCGGCGCGCGACAAAGCCAAGTTGATGCCAGACGTCGCCCGGGATTTCCCGATCAAGGCGCATCATCTCATCAGTGCGGCGCTGGCTATCGGGCTGATCTACGTCGGCGGCCCCATGCTGCGCAGCGCTGACGGCGTTGGCGCCGCGGTTGTCGACCTCGCCCCGGGCAGTTCGCAGAAAGTCACGATTTCGTCCGAGATTTCGGGGCAGGCGACGGCGATAGCCGGCGATGCCATGCGGGTTGATGGCGTCAACGTTCGTATCGACGGGATCGAAGCGCCCTCGAACCAGCAACCTTGCTACCGGGCGAACGGCCGCAAATGGAATTGCGCGGCGGCGGCTCGAACGGGCCTTAGCAAGATCATCCGCGGACGCGTCGTGACCTGTACCCGTTCGGGACAGGACGATGCCGGTCGCACGCTCGCGCAGTGCACTGTCGACGGCTCGGATCTCGCGACCCAGCTGGTTCGTAACGGGTATGTCTTCGCTGCCAGCTCGTACTTCAGCTCGCTCGGGAGCGAGGAAACTGCCGCACGCAATGCCAAAGCCGGCATCTGGCAGGGCGAGGTCGCGCGTCCGCAGGCTTGGCGCGACCAGACCTGGGAGATGGCCAAGCGGCAAGCGCCGGACGGCTGCCCCATCAAGGGCGTCGTTCGGGCGTCGTCGAAAATCTACACTCTGCCGTGGTCGGAAGCCTATGCCAGCGCCAAGGTCCGGCCGGAACGCGGCGAGCGCTGGTTCTGCAGCGAGGACGAGGCGAAAGCCGCCGGCTTCTCTTCATCGGACAGGTCCTGAATTCGGACCGGCTGCATCGGCCAAAAAAATCCCGCAGCCGGGGGAGACTGCGGGTCGTAGGTGAGTGATTTTGCGCCAAGGGGTCTTGAGACGGCGCGGAGATCTCTCTCTATGCGGAGACTACAGCCTACAGTCGTAGGAGTCGCAAGTCCGCCTCGAACCACAACTCACGATCCGCCAGCCAGTGTTGCGTCTTCGTTGCGCTCCGTTGCAGCAGATCGCGGAGTTTCGAGCGGGCCTGCGATCTCAGCTGAGCGCGGAAATGGTCTCAACCGATCGGGCCTGCGCACTGAAAATCAATTTCTTATTCGGCTGGCACAAGCCACGGATATTACAACCGGAAGCTTGTGTTGCAGATTCACACCATATCCCCTTCCGATCGTCCGAACGATGGTCTGCCCGCTGCCTTTTCGGCTTGGCCGTCGCTAGAGTACGCTCCGTCTAGGGGCACGGGCGTTTAGTAACCAGAGGGGTTATGTTTATGTTGGGGAGACTGGTTCTAGGGCTGTGCGCCGTTCTGGCCACGGGCGCCATCACGGCGGCCGAAGCCCGGCACAACCGATACCATCACCATCGTCATCATCATTATGGCGATCAGTTGATTTTGATTGCCGAAACGGATGTCGACTTAGCACTCGACAAGTACACGATCGACGTGCGGCAAGCGAAAGGGGCTTACAAAGGCATTCGCATCAAGAATGCGATGGGCAAGCTCTTCGATGTTCAGCGCGTGCAGATCGTCTACAGCGACGGCTCGGTCTGGAATGAAGACCGTCAGATCGACATGTACTGGGGCGAACGCAGCCGCCCCATCAACCAGACCTACGACAGCAAATTCATCGACCAGATCGTGATCGAGCAGACGCCGGGCTATGGCCGCGGTCGGCTCCAGATCATCGGCATTCAAGACAGAGACGGCCGGTCGATGGATCGGAGCGGGCGCGGCACATCAGACAGGCGTGAAAGCCTGTCGTCGGGCGGCGATCTTTCGGTCCGGCCGACGGTTCCCGTCGCAACGCCTGTCAAGGCAGGTCAGGCCACGGCGGGTGGCGACGTGTTGTTTGGAGCTCAATACGTTGGCTTCCTGACAGATCGCGACGTCATCCGGGTGGGCAACGAAGTCGGGAAATTCGCGAAAATCCGGCTGCGCGTGCTCGATAACGACATTCACATCAACGAGTTGAAAGTTGTCTACGCCAACGGCGAAAGCGATAGCCTCGCCGTCAACGCAGACATTCCGAAAAACTCGCGCACGAACTGGATCGATCTCAGGGGCGACCGCTTCATCAAGGAGATCCAGCTCGTTTATCGTTCGCGGCCGAGCTTCAACGGGCAAGCCCGGATCGAAGTCTTCGGACAATATGCTCCAGGCTGGCTTGGACCGAATGGCGAAGGCCGCAAATATAACCAGGGCTGGGTGCTGCTTGGCGCTCAGACTGCCGGTTTCATCGGGTTCGACAAAGACATCATCCCGGTCGGCAGCAACGAAGGCGGTTTCCGGCGTATCCGCGTTACAGTTCGCGATCGGGCGATCACCCTTAACGAGGTGAAGATCGTCTACAGCGACGGCGAGGAGGAAATTGTTCCTGTGCGGACGCGGGTGGATGCCGGTGGCACCTATGGTCCGATTGATCTCAAAGGCACGCGCCGCCAAGCTGTCGATCACATTGAAGCCAAATACCGGTCGCGCTTCTTCGACTCGTCCGCGAAAGGCAAAGGCTCAGCAATCGTGGAAATCTGGGGCCAGCATTACTAGAGCGTCATTTACCAGAGATTGCGCGAATGGACGCGATAACTGAAAATCAGGAGGGCCGGGCACAATCCGGCCCTCTTTTTTTCGCACCTAAATTCGCCGGCCCGAAAACATGAGCGTTTTGCGCCAGAAATGCGTCACCGCGCACGCATTCCTCACGCAAATGACGTCAACAGCGTTTCGCGAAGCACGTCGAATATGCTACGCGACGCCGTCGGTCGGACTATCGTCGATGCCACTCCTGAGGGATCAGAGCTTTGAACTTAAGCCTTAAGCAGCCTTTGCGTGCGGAGAGCCGCGCCGATGTTTCGATCGGCGACGTGCGACCTGCAGCCGCGCCGCAGGCTTCGATGCCCGAAACGCAGAAGCAGCGTGTTCGCCGGCTCGCCGCTCACTGCCAGAAATTCCGCGGGGCGATCCCACGCGTCGCGGTCCAGCAATTGCTGACGACTTTCGTGCCGCTCGTCCTCATCGTCGGCGTTATGTTCGCAACTGTTGAACATGCGTACTGGGCGACGCTGCTCCTTGCTATTCCGGCCGCCGGCCTCGTCGTCCGCGCCTTCATCATTCAGCACGATTGCGGCCATGGCTCGTTCTTCTCCTCACGGGGCGTGAACGATTTCGTCGGCCGCTGCATGAGCGTGTTCACGCTGACGCCGTATGGCCTGTGGCGGCGCGAACATGCGCATCATCACGCGTCATCGGGAAATCTCGACCGGCGCGGCGCGGGCGACATCGATACGATTACGGTCCGGGAATATCAGCAGCTCTCCAACCTCGGGAAGCTTCATTACAAGCTCTATCGCAACCCGGCGTTCCTGTTCGGCTTGGGCGTTCCATTCTACTTCCTCATTCTACAGCGGTTGCCGTGGTTCCACGCGCTGCCGCCTCGCGATACCTGGAAGAGCGTGATGGGTCTCAACGTCGGGCTCGTGGGGCTCTATGCTCCCCTTTGCTATTTCTTCGGCTATGCCAACGTACTGTGGGTCGGATTGCCGGTTCTGCATCTCGCGTCGGCGACGGGCGGCTGGCTGTTCTTCATTCAGCATCAGTTCGAAGAGACGACGTGGGACAAGGCCGAAGGCTGGGATTTCCAGGTCGCGGCGTTGCTCGGGTCTTCCTATTACAAGCTGCCGAAAATTCTGAATTGGTTCACGGGCAACATCGGCCTGCACCACATTCATCACCTCAACAGCACGATCCCGAATTACCGGCTGTCGGCTTGCCTTGAGGGAAGCCCGGAATTGAAGTCGATCAATAGGCTGACGCTCAAGGACAGCATCCGTTGCGCGCGTCTCAAGCTTTGGGACGAGGATCAGCGCCGTTTGATCCGGTTCGACGAACTTCCCGCGACAGCTTGAGACCACGGCTTACCAGTCAATTGTCATGACAGCCAAACCTGGGCGCGCGCCGATCGATGAACTCGTTAGCGTTCGCGACTGGCTAAGATACGCCGTCACGTCGATGAACCGCGCCGGGCTCAGCTACGGGCATGGCACGACGAATGCGGTCGACGAAGCGGCTTATCTCATTCTCGCGACGCTCGACCTGCCAATCGACGACATCAATCCGTGGCTCGATTGCCGGCTGACGCTTGCAGAGCGCGAGAGCGTCGCTGCGGTGATTTCGAAGCGCATCGAGACGCGCAAGCCGGCTGCCTACATTACGAACAGCGCCTATATCCAGGGTCACAAGTTCTACGTGGACGAGCGCGTGATCGTGCCTCGCTCTTTCATTGGCGAACTGTTGGTACGGGACCAGCTGGCGGCAATCGTGCCCGATCCGCTTAGCGTTCGGCGCGTGCTCGATCTCTGCACGGGGTCCGGCTGTCTCGCCATTCTTGCTGCTGAAGCTTTCCCGAATGCCGAAGTCGACGCGAGCGATATTTCGGCAGATGCGCTGGCTGTGGCCGAGCGCAACATTGCCGACTATGGCCTCGCCGATCGCGTGCGCATTTTCAAAGCGGATTTGTTCGACGGGCTTCCCGCCGCTACCTACGATCTCATCATCTCAAATCCGCCCTACGTCACCGCGGCCGCCGTCGCGGCTTTCCCGCCCGAATATCGAGCGGAGCCGACGCTGGCGCATCTTGGCGGCGAGGACGGGATGGATCTCGTGAGACGTATTCTGGACGGCGCGCCGAGCCGGCTCGCGTCTACGGGCAGTCTCATCGTCGAAATCGGCATGGGCCAGGAAGCACTCGAAGCGTCCCGGCCGGATTTGCCGTTTTTGTGGCTCGACAGTGAAGTGAGCGAAGGCGAAGTCTTCGCGCTGCAAGCGGACGATCTGAAGTAGCAGCGGCCGGCGCGCGGCCGCCCCAGACGGCTGAAAGACCTCAGCCGAACGCGCCGAAGTGGTGCGAGATGCCGGTGCCGATCTCACGCACGAACTCGTACGAAATTTCCATCGGCGTCAGGATTTCCGTTTCGAGACGGGCATAGTCGTCGATACCGCGCGGGCGATAGCTCGCCGACTCGTCGAAGGTTTTGCCCGCGAGATTCTTCGCATCGTGCGGGAAGGCCCTGCGCAAGATGCTCAATACCTCCGGGATCTCGAGGCTCAGAGCCATTTCGAGAACCTGGGCGTGAGACAGTCCATCCTGAGGCGCAAAGCGCGGCAGCTGAGCCGCGAGGATGAAGATGCGCATGATCAGCGCAAGCCTGATGGCCTGCAGCAGATCGAGTTCAAGCCGGTTCTCATCCGGCACGAGACCGTCTTCGATATTCTGATCGACGAGGATCGCATGCAAATCGATCGCGTCGAGGCGAAGGAGATGCACGAGTTCGGAGATGTCACCGTGCCGGTCGTCCGGCAGCAGGTGCGTGGCGAGGGTCCGGAATGCGCTGTTCAGCGCTTCCTCGCGGCCCCAAGACGCGCGCGCAGCCCAAAGCCCGGCGTTGAAGACCTGCGAATTCGCATCCATCGCATTGAGGCTCGAGATCGTCTTGCCGTAGCCGATCATCGCCAGCAGCGATTGCAGCCGCTTCGACGATTTCACGAGCTTGTTGAACCGTTCGCGATCATCGCCGACCGCGGTGCCAAGGCCCGCCACGACGTTCGCGATATAGCCGAACTGCTGAAGGATCGCGTTATTGGGAATGGCGCGCATACGCGCGGGATTACCGCGATCGGACGCGTGATCGCCTTGCCGCTTCACGGGGCGTGAGCCAGTTTTAAAGAGCAGGTTGGGGCCGAACGCTCCGAGCACCGCGCGATAGCCTTCGTGGGAGAAAAGTTTCTGCTGGAAGGCGCGCAGGCGAAGGAAGAAGTCGAGGCTGAAATTCTGCTCGGAGTAGAACGGATCTTTTTCGGCCGGTGGGATGTCGCCATCCATCACGATGGTCGCCAGCGCACGGGTCGTCAGCCCGCGATTGCCGAAGAACATGTAGCCGTCGCCGCCCTGGAAGCTCGTCTCGTGCTTGACGGGAATGTTGGCGGCACCGAAGCGGCGACGCGCCTCGTTGGTCATGACGTAATGGAGGCGGCGGTACAGGTTGCCCGGATGCGCACCGCGCCCCATCGACTCGCCGTGCGTTGAGAAAACGAGCGTCTCGACGTTCTCGAGTTTCGCATTGTCAATGAGGGCTGCGAGCCCGTGATAATAGCGCTCGACGGCGAGTGTCGCCGGGATCTGCCCGATGAAACGGCCAGCGTCCGAGAAGCCGGTCTGGATGCTCAGGCGTTTCCGCCCCTCAACGTACTTGCGGTACGCTTCCTCTTCGACCAGGCGCTGCATGATGCGCGCGCCGTTCTCGAGGCCCGATGGCGTTTCGAACAGCGGCGAGATGTCGGTGATGTCATCGACGCCGAAGAGCTTTGCGAAGAAGACTGCGATCAGCACGGTCGCCGGCGATTCGCATTCCGCGATGAGGAAGCGGATCGGCGTTTCCTTATCGACGTGCTTCTTGATCTGCGCTGTCAGCGCGAACTGGCGGATCGCCGTCGCGGTCTCGAGATCGAGCGTCGCGAAGTTCACCGTTTCCGGCGTGCAGTTCTTGATCATGTCGACGATGCGGGCCAGCGACTGGCTTTCGGTCAGGTCGCGTGTCCACGGCTCGTGCACGTAAGCGCGAAATGCGTTGTGAAGCTGCAGCGCGTTGATGCGCAAATGGATGTGGGACATGCCGAGGCCGGTCGCCTCGACGAGTCCGGCGAGGGCCGCGGTTGCGCGCTTCATCTGCGGCGCTTCCACTGCATCGATCAGACTGTCGAACAACGTCTGAAGCGGCTCGACTGTCAGAAGGTTGTAGCCGTCTGTCTTGGTGATGAGGTTCGCAGCCTGTGCTAGACCCTCCGTGTCGTTGGTGAAGCTCTCGAGCGCCTTGATCTGCTCATCGACCGCAGCAATGCCGAGGTCGAGCTTGCCGACGATCTGGCGAGCAATACGCTGAGCGGCATCGCCGCCTTCGAGCTTGTGCTTCAGGACGACGAAGCGCTCGCGAATATCGGCCAGCGCAGCACGCTTTTCGCGGAGCCGGACTTCGAAAGAGAATGACCACGAGATGTCGGTGCGGCCGTCGAGATCGTAGCCGACCCAGGACGCGAACGTCGTCAGCTTCGGGCGCAGCTTGAAAGCCGCGTCGCCGAATTTCTGCGAAGCCACGCTGAAGAAGCCGTGAAGCAGTTCTTCGTACGCGTTGCGCAGGTTGCGGATCGCGTCCTGTGCGCACTTGTGTTCATGCTTGAGCGTCAACGACTGCTCGGGCCGGTGCGGCAGGCCGATCGTTACGTCGGCCGCCGGATCGGAGATCGCGATCTCGACCATGCGGCGATAAAGGGCATCGGAAAGACCGAAGGTCGGATGGGCTGTCAGAACGATGCCGGTGCGGGCGCGCGACCACCGCTCGGCGAAAGCTTCGATCGAGTTGCCGGATTCAGTCGCCGTCTTCTCGACGTAGGACGTGAAATCCTTGAGCGTCGTCGACTGGTCGACATAGCCGATCTTTTCGCGAAGCCTGCGAGCCCGGCGAACGCAGGCGCGGTCCATCAATCGGCCCGCAAGACCCTGAACCTCATCAAAGGACACCGCGCCCGATTCCAGGCGGCGCGACAGATCAAAGGCGACATTCAGAATCGGGTTGAGCGACGGGTTGTCGGGAATCTGAGTTCGGAGACGCTTCAGCTCGTTGATCAGCTCGGTTTCATCGAGTTTGGTCGAGCTGACCGCTGGCGTCGTATCCTGCATAACCAAGGCTCCACGCCCCCATGAGTGAGGGACAGAATTCGGAAGTCGATGACTTAGAGTACTGGAGAGGGAGGCCGGAAGCAAAATTTTGCTCCGGCCTCGACCGATCTCAAGCTACTTTTCTCTTCTGGCCGAGGACCTGGGCGACCGTTGCGCCCATTTCCGAAGGCGTCGGCGCGATGGTCACGCCGCAGCCCTTGAGGATCTCAACCTTTTCGGCAGCCGATTCACCGAACGCCGAGACGATGGCGCCAGCGTGGCCCATGCGACGACCCTTGGGAGCGGAAAGACCAGCGATGTAAGCGATCACCGGCTTTTTCATGTGCTCCTGGGCGTAGACTCCGGCTTCGGCTTCCTGCGGTCCGCCAATTTCGCCGATCATCAGAACGGCATCGGTGTCGGGATCGTTCTCGAAGGCTTCGAGGACGTCGCGATGCGAAGAGCCGTTGATCGGATCGCCGCCGATGCCGACCGACGTCGAAACGCCGATGCCGAGGGCCATCATCTGCGCCGCAGCTTCGTAGCCGAGCGTGCCCGAGCGGCCGACGATGCCGACGCGGCCCGGAAGGTAGATGTGTCCCGGCATAATGCCGAGCATCGCTTTGCCTGGCGAAATCGTGCCGGCGCAGTTCGGCCCGGTCAGGACCATGCGGCTTTCCTTCTTGTAGCGCCGCATGTAGCGCTTCACCCGGATCATGTCCTGGGCGGGAATGCCGTCGGTGATGCAGACGCAGTATCTGATGCCAGCGTCGGCCGCTTCCATAATGGCGTCGGCCGCGAATGGCGGCGGCACGAACACGATCGAGGCCTCTGCGCCGGTTTCGTCGACTGCGCCCTTGACGGTGTTGAACACCGGCCGGCCGAGGTGGGACGTACCGCCCTTACCAGGGGTCACGCCGCCGACAACGTTCGAACCGTAGTCGATCATTTCCTGAGCGTGAAACGTGCCGATACGTCCGGTGAAGCCCTGGATCAGGATCGGCGTCTTTTCATTGATGAAGATTGCCATTGGTGCGTTTCTCCCGATTAGGCCGCTTTTTTCGCTGCTTCGACCGCTTTTTTCGCCGCTTCAGCGAGGGTATCGGCACTGATCACTGTGAGACCGCTCGTATCGATGATCTTGCGGCCTTCTTCGACGTTCGTGCCTGCGAGGCGAACGACGATCGGCATCGTGATCTCGAGTTCCTTGACGGCATCCACCACGCCCTTCGCGACCCAATCGCAACGATTGATGCCAGCGAAGACGTTGACCAGAATTGCACGAACGTTCTTGTCGCGCAGCACGGCCTTGAAGGACTTCGTCACGCGCTCGGGAGACGCGCCGCCGCCGATGTCGAGGAAGTTCGCCGGTTCGCCGCCAGCGAGCTTGATCATATCTAGCGTCGCCATCGCAAGGCCAGCGCCGTTCACGATGCAGCCGATGTCGCCATCGAGACCGACGTAGGAAAGACCACGGTCCGACGCGTAGGTCTCGCGCGGATCTTCCTGGCTCTTGTCACGGAGCTCGGCGATGTGCGGGCGGCGGAAGAGCGCGTTCTCGTCGAACGACATCTTGGCGTCGAGCGCGAGAACCTGCTTTTCCTTGGTGATGACGAGCGGATTGATTTCCACCATCATCGCATCGAGATCGCGGAATGCGCGGTAGCATCCCATGATCGCGGGTACGATCTTGTTGACGATGTCGGGATCAACGCCCAAGCCAAACGCGAGTTCGCGGGCCTGGAACTGCTGCATGCCGACGGCCGGGTCGACCGTTACGCGAATGATGGTGTCGGGCTGGGTCGCCGAGATTTCCTCGATGTCCATGCCGCCTGCAGCGGACGCGACAACGACGATGCGCTCGGAGGCGCGATCCATCACGAAGCCGAGATAGATTTCGCGATCGATGTTCGTCGCTTCTTCGATGTAGAGGCGCGAGACCAGCTTTCCTGCCGGTCCCGTCTGATGCGTGACGAGTTTGCGACCGAGCATGAACTCGGCCGCTTCTTCGATTTCCCGCTCGTTGCGGCAGAGCTTGACGCCACCGGCCTTGCCGCGGGCGCCTGAATGGATCTGCGCTTTCACAACAACAGCGCCACCGAGTTCGCTGGCGCGATAGGTCGCCTGCTCAGGGCTGTAGGCGAGACCGCCGCGCGGGATCGGCACGCCGAACTTCGCAAGAAGTTCCTTCGCCTGGTATTCATGAATGTCCATTTTGGACTCCTTGGAATTCTGACGTTTCCGGGCTTTTTATTTGCTGCGTGCCGCTTCGGCTGCCTTGATGGCGGCGGCCGTGACGAGCAGATTCTTCGCCATCTTCTCGGAAGCGGCGTCGATCATCTTGCCGTCGAGGGATGCTGCGCCCTTACCCTGAGCTTCCGCTTCCTTCAGCGCTACGAGAATGCGCTCGGCACGTTCGACTTCCTTGGCGGTCGGCGAGTAGACTTCGTTAGCGAGTTCGATCTGCGAAGGATGGATGGCCCACTTGCCTTCCATGCCAAGCGCAGCGCCGCGGCGAGCGGCGGCCTTGTAGCCTTCCGGATCATCGATGCCGCCGAACGGACCGTCGATCGGACGCAAGCCGAACGCGCGGCAAGCAACGGTCATACGCGACAGCGGGAAGTGCCACTGGTCGCCCGGATAATCAGGGTTGAGGCCACCGATGACGACGGTACGGGCTTTGTTGAAGGCCGAGTAGTCGGCGACGCCGAAGTGCATCGACTCAAGACGGCTGTTGGCGGATGCGATGGCTTCGACGTTGGCCATGCCGAGCGGCGTTTCGATGAGAGCTTCGGTGCCGATCTGGTGCGGAAGGCCCTTCGCGACTTCGATCTGGCTGACGATGGTTTCGACCGTGTAGACGTCGGCGGGAACGCCGACCTTGGGAATGAGGATGGTATCGAGCTTGGCGCCTGCCTGCTCAACGATGTCGACGACGTCGCGGTACATGTAGTGCGTGTCGAGGCCGTTGATACGGACGCTCACGCTCTTGCCCGCGCCCTTCCAATCGAGATCGTTCAGCGCCTGGATGATGTTCTTACGCGCCTGCTCCTTTTCGGGCGGTGCGACGGCGTCTTCGCAATCGAGGAAGACGTAATCGGCGGCGCTCTTCAGCGCGCGATCGATCATGGTCGGGTTGGAGCCCGGAACTGCGAGATACGAGCGCTGCAATCTCTGTTTGCGGAGCGGGTAAAGCGTGAAGCTCATGGGGGCGTGCCTTCCTAGGATTGGTTCGCGTTTTGTTATTTGGGAATGACGGTATTACGACGAGAAGAATCGCCCGGCCTCGCTGGAGGCCGGGCGTTATGTCTTAGGCAGCTTTCGCTTGCTTCGGTGTCGGGGCGGTTGCCGACTTCGTCGCGGTCTTGCTGAAGTATTCCGCGGCAGCACCGGTGCCGGAGCCGAGCTTGATGTTGATGCCCGTATCCTTGAGCGCCATCTCGACAGCGAACAGAACGCCACCAATCATGAACTCATCGAGCGCACCAAGGTGGCCGATGCGGAAGACCTTGCCGGCGACCTTGTTGAGGCCGGTTCCGAGCGAGGTGTTGTAGCGATAGTAGGCGGTCTTCAGCACGTTGTTTGCGTCGAAGCCTTCCGGCACCAAAATCGCCGATACCGTATCGGAATGCCACTTCGGCTCCTTCGCGCAGAGCTTCAGGCCCCATGCGTCGACGGCGTGACGAACGCCCGTCGCCAAACGGTGATGGCGAGCGATGACGTTATCGAGGCCTTCAGCGAAGATGAGATCGAGCGAGGCGCGGAGACCACGGATCAGCTGCGTCGCCGGCGTGTACGGGAAGTAGCCAAGATCGTTCGTCTTGATCATGTCTTCCCAAGAGAAGAAGCAACGGTTCATGCGACCGTTGACGCTCTTATTGACGTCGAGCGCCTTCTGACTGACGGCGAGGATGCCGAGGCCGGTCGGAAGCATGAAGCCCTTCTGCGAGCCAGAGACGCATGCATCGACGCCCCATTCGCCCATGCGCATGTCGAGCGAACCAACGGACGAAACGCCGTCAACGAACAGCAACGCCGGATGCTTCGCGGCGTCGAGCGCCTTGCGAACGCCGGCGATATCGGAAGACACGCCGGTCGCGGTTTCGTTGTGAGTTGCGAAAACGGCCTTGATCTCGTGGTTCTTGTCCTTCGCGAGAATGTCCGCGTACTTCTCAAGCGGCACGCCGGTGCCCCACTCTTCGTCGCAAAGCTCGACCTTGAGACCAAGACGCTCCGCCATATCAACCCAGAGGAGCGAGAACTGGCCGAAGCGGCTCATCAGAACCTTGTCTCCGGGCGCGAGCGTGTTTTCGATCGCGGATTCCCAAGCGCCGGTACCGGACGAGGGGAAAATGAAAACGCGGCCGTCCTTCATTTTGAAGACCTTCTTCAGGTCTTCAAACACCGGCAGCGTGAATTTCGGAAATTCCGGCGAACGCATGTCTTCCATCGGAACGTTCATCGCCATGCGAACGCTATCGGGAACATTGGTCGGGCCGGGAATAAAAAGATGAGGCGTAACAGTCATAGAAGCGTTCCTCCGCGCTGCGTTGTGCCAAGCCGACGGCCCCCGACGCAGCAGGGGAGGCGTTCCGGCATACTTTTGCTGATCCTTCCGCCCGATCGCAGATGCGGGCGTAGTCTTAACTAGCAGGGGGACAGTGATGGTGTGAACGAAAAACTATCAACACCCGGTTGGGCAGCCTCTGCTACCCACCTTATTTGCCCGCGGTGCAGCACTTTGCTGCAGGGTTTCCCTAGACGTTACTACTGCTCATTACGGTTAACCGACACGTGCAGTGCAACAGCCATGGCGCGATTCGATACGCCGAGTTTGTCGTACAAATTTTTCAGATGATATTTCACCGTATTACGCGAGATGCCGGTACGGGCCGCGATTTGTAAGTTGGTCCAGCCGTTCGCAAGTGCAGCAAGCAATTCACGCTCGCGTGCCGTCAGACCTTCCAGCGGATCGTGATTCAAAAGGTCGATGTCCACGTAGGGCAGCGACAAGCGGCCACGCGCGACGGAAACAACCGCTTCCAGCAAAACTTGCGGATCCTCGGTCTTCGAAACGAACCCCCACGCGCCGCTCTTTATCGACGTCCGCAAAACATCGTGCGAGCGCTCGCCCGTGTAGATGATGATCCGCGTCTGCCATTTTTCCTGTTTGGCGCGGGCGAGCACGGCGCCGCCCGTCATGTCCGGCAACGTCCACCCGACGACTGCGATCTCAACCGGCTTCGTCTTGAGGGCGCTGATCAGGCTCTCTCCGGTCGCGTGGATCCCGCAGACGGTGAAGCGTCCATCGCGTGCGATCAGTGCTTCCAGACCTGCACGAACGACCGGATTTTGATCGGCGATCGTGACCTCGATCTTGGCGGTCATCCGTGCATTGATCTCCTGGATGGGGATAACGAGCGAATCTCGGCTCATTATACCTGCGCTCGGAAAATGTTGCTTCCCCTGCGGATACGTACCGAACTTGTCCTGGTCCGCCAAGGGCGCAGTTTCTTCGATAAATGCGGCGCCTGCCGCGTCATCTGCACGTTAAGGGCAATAGATTTTCTGGAAAAATTTTACGCCTTGCATGAGCATGGCGACCCCGGCAGGATTTGAACCTGCGACCTACGGTTTAGGAAACCGTTGCTCTATCCAGCTGAGCTACGGGGCCGGTCCCAAGCCTTCCGGCTTTGTTCGCCGGTCGCCCACCGCGTCTGCGATGCGCCGGAAAGCTATGCGGTGAGCATCGCTCCAGGTCAAGCGCGGGGGTCGTGGAGATTTCGAGGCGGGCCAATTCGAGGTGTCGACGAAGCTTCGGCCCCGGCGTTTATATGTCCGCTCTCGCCGTTTCACGCCTTGGCGAAGGCAGGCAGCTGGCAGGCGAATGCGGGTTCTGCGATGAGGGCCGCTCGCGGCTACATTGTTGGTGCTCGCGACTTACTGCCACCCCAGAGCCCGCGGAGAGACAGAGCCTGCTGGCCGCAGTGAAGGCTCTTCAACACACACTCGCAACGAAGATACGAAATGCTCAAAATTCCTCCTTTTCAAAATACTTAACGTAGCCGAGAGTACGGTGCTGCTGCGGAAAACTCCGCTGGCTGGCGGGGATAGACGCGCTGTGCCCCAGGCTGTGTCTATTGGACGGGATATCCGGGGCGTTCTAGTCACACACAGGAAGGGCCTTCAAATCTGACGCCGCTTTGCGGCGTTGGTCGGAGGCTGAGACGTGAGGGGAATACTCTGATGAGAAAGATTTTGGCTGCGTTGGCCGGAACGGCGTTATTGTCACAAGCAGGCGTTGCAATGGCGCAGAGTCTTCCGGATGAAGTGAAGCCCATAGGCAATCTGAGCAGCCCCTATAACCTCATCGTCCCGAACTATGTCGAAAGGCCGCTCCCATCGTCCTGGGAAGGTTTCTACTGGAAACCGTCGCTCGGCTTTAACACCCTGTCATTCAGCACCAGTGGCGGTCGGCTGAGGGACGCTGACGGCATCACGCTCGGAGCCTCGGCCGGATACGATTTCCGCTACAATGACTTCCTTTTCGGACCTACTGCCGATTTGAGCTACGATTTTCTGTATGGCGACAGCTCCCGCATAGACGGCATCTCCGGATACAAGGGCCACGTCGATTTCGACGGGTCGGTCGGTGGCAGGGTGGGGTATTTATTGTGGGATCGCACCCTGATTTACGCGACCGGCGGCTACGCCTTCGCCAATTTGGAAGTCAGAAATGGCTCTCTCGGTGCCAGCGACTCCAATATGATGTCCGGATGGACTGCCGGCGGCGGCATCGAGTATCTTTGGAGCGACAATAATCGCCTGCGCTTCGAATACCGGCGCGTCGAGTTCTCCGGCGCGAGCTTCGATTCGTTGCCAGCCGGCCACGACGAGGTGGAAGCCTCGATGAATAAGTTCAGCTTCGGCTTCGTCCACCGCTTCTGAGCGGTCGAAAGCGCGATCAAAACTGAAGCTGCCCGCCAACTCGGTCGTCGTTCTTGGCGCGCGGCCCCGCTTATGATTTCTATTCCGCATGGCGAGGCGATGGGCGGCATATGTGTTCGGCGCGGTGGGGCTGCTTGTTCCGCCTTGCCTTATGGCACAACCCTCTGCGTCTCCTGCACCGTGCGCCATAGAGCCCGGCCCCATTCGAACCGTGACTCGGGTCATCGACGGCGAAACGATCATTCTCGATGATGGCAAGGTCGTTCGCCTGATCGGCGCACTCGCGCCCAGGGCACGCGACGCCAATGCCGCGGCGGGTGCCTGGCCGCCCGAAGGCGACACGATCAAGGCTCTGTCGGATCTCGTGCTGGCGAAGAAGATCAAACTTGCATATGCCGGCCGGCGCACCGATCGCTACGGGCGGACGCTGGCGCACGTCTTTCTGGCTGATCGTGGGCGGCAGGACTGGGTGCAGGGTACGCTGCTCGCGAATGGCTACGCTCGCGCCTACGGGCTTTCCGAAAGCTTTGTGTGCGCGCGCGAGCTTCTAGCTCACGAGGCGGAAGCTCAGCGGAAGCGACTGGGGCTATGGAGCAACGGCATCTACCGCACGATCCCCGCAGACCATGCGGGCGAGTTGATGAAGCAGCGCGGCAAGTACGTGCGCGTGACCGGTACGGTCGTTTCCGTCGGCCGCACGAAGGGCGCGACGTACCTCAATTTCAGCAATGATTGGCAAACCGATTTCACCGCGCGGATCGACAAGAAGGTTCTTGCTGCAAATCCTGCGTTCGACCGTTCGCTCGACAGCCTCACCGGCAAGACCGTCGTGCTTCGCGGGTGGATCGAGCGGCGAAATGGGCCGCTCATAGATATCGCTGATCCCTCTCAGCTCGATATGCCGGAAGCGGCGGATGCGCCCGCCAACGTCAGCGAGCGAAATTCAACAAGTCCAATCCAACCGGTGCGATTACCGGCCGATCCGATTTGAATTGGCAGGCTTTGAAAAGAATTGCGCCCGGCCCCGCCGGAAGGTGCGGAACCGAGCGCGATAACTTTCATAGCGTCAGTGATGATGCGGCTCAGGCCGCTTCGCCAACCGACTCACCATCGGCCAATCGACGGCCCTTGGCGCTCTTCGAGAGAACCTCGGTGATCCTCTGAACTGCGCCGCGCTCATCGAGCTTCTCGACAGCCGCGAGTTCACGCGCCATGCGGTCGAGTGCATCCTCGTAGAGCTGCCGTTCGGAGTACGACTGCTCAGGCTGCGCTTCGGAGCGGTAGAGGTCGCGGACGACTTCGGCGATGGCAATCAGATCGCCGGAGTTGATCTTGGCGACGTATTCTTGCGCTCTGCGGCTCCACATCGTGCGCTTGATGCGGGCACGGCCCTTCAACGTTTCCATGGCCTTTTTGACTAGGCCTTCGTCAGCGAGCTTACGCATTCCGACGCTTGCGAGCTTGCCGGTCGGCACGCGCAACGTCAGCTTCTCCTTGTCGAACGTGATGACAAAGAGCTCGAGCGACATGCCCGCGATTTCCTGCTCTTCGATGCCGACGATACGGCCGACGCCGTGAGCGGGATAAACGACGAATTCGTTGGCCTTGAAGCCGTGGCGCTGGCTGACCGGCTTCTTCTGCACGGCGAGAATCTGGCGGGCAGCTGCAGCCTTCTCGGCAATCGCCTTCGGCGTGACCGGCTGCTGAGCAGGAGCGACGGGCGCCGTAAGCTTCTGGCTCGCCGCTTTGTGCGCGTTAGCCGGAACGGCAACAGTGCGCTGCGGCGCGGGGGCAGCCTTGGCAGCGAGATGGGCGGTTGCAGGCGCGTGCGGGAGCGGTTTTTTCAAAACGGAGGGGGCCTCGATCTTGGGCGCCGGCTTGGCCGACGCCGCGGTTACTGGAACAGGTTTCTTGGCCGGCTTGGCGGCGACGACGGGCTGAGCCACCTTGGGCTTGGCAGGAGCTTCTGCCTTCGGCTTGGCCGGATGCTTGGCGGCGACCTTAGTGGCGCTCGCGCTGGTCTTCAGAGGAATGGGTTTTCGCGCGGCACTCTTTGCTGCGGACTTGGGGGCGACCGGAGCTTTTTTCTTCTGAGCCATATCGATCTCTCACTCTCGCATACTGGGCCTTGCCGGACGGTTCGGCTCGGCCGTCAGTCCACCCTGTGGGGGCGGAGCATCAGTGGTGCCGGATACGTGTTGCATCCGAACAACACGCGCGCATTGATCCGATCCTCCTTTGTCGGGAGGCCGTTCCCCTGCGCGCTCATTTGTGGCCTAGCTTTGCAAATCCTGTCCGACTCTGAAGTGGCCCAGCGACGCCCCATAACGCCTTATAAAAAGCTGCCTATCAGAGGGAGGCAACCCCTTTTTGTTCGCGGCCGTTCCGGATTTGTGCAGACTCAACGCCATCGCAACTGACACTAACACAGTTCTGGCGGTAAATGAAGGGTCGCGTTCTGAGACAATCTGGTCGAGATTAAGGCGCTCTTTAAAATTCCCCGCAAAACCAATGTCTTACATCGGATTTGCTCTTTTTGACCTCAAGCCGTTCCTGAAAAGCAAATTTTAGTCGCCGCTGCCGGGGTTTGGAGAAAAATATTTCTCGAACTTGCCGGCCTCATCTTTCGCAGTTTCGGCTTCCGGTAGAGCTGGCTTCTTGGCCGTGATGTTCGGCCAAGTTTCAGCATACTGCCGATTGAGCTCCATCCACTTTTCCAGGTTCGGCTCGGTGTCCGGTTTGATGGCGTCGACCGGGCACTCCGGTTCGCACACGCCGCAATCGATGCACTCGTCGGGATGGATGACGAGCATGTTCTCGCCCTCGTAGAAGCAGTCTACCGGACAAACCTCGACGCAATCGGTGTATTTGCACTTGATGCATTTTTCATTGACGACGTAGGTCATTCGGATTCCTGGTCCATCGAAGACGATCGAATGATGGGCGGATTGCGATGCTTCCCAACCCGGCGGCTCGATCTAGCGGCGCCTTTATTAGCATAGGCGTTACGGCTGCCTAGGTGGACCGGGCGTCACAGCTCAACTGCGGCCCCGAAGCTTGTCCAACTGTCGGCGTTGCAGCTTTGTCGGCCTTCCCGTCCCTTCGGAGCGCAGGGCTTGCTCGGGCCCCGTCCCTTCTGTGCTCCTAGTTTCCCCTTCGTTGGCGCCCTGCCGAGGCGCTGTCAGATCACGATAGAGCAGGACCGCTTCGGAAGCGGGCCCACGCCGCGAGCCGATGCCTAGAACCTCGATACTCAGAACGCGCGGCCCGAGCGACAATGTCAGGACATCGCCAGGCCTGACGATCGTGCTCGTCTTATAGACCTTTTCGCGATTGATGCGGACTTTGCCGCGTTCAATCAACGCCTGCGCCAATGTCCGCGACTTCGCGATACGGGCAAACCACATCCATTGATCAATGCGCTGAACGGACCCTGCAGTCGCGTCAGGCATGAGATCAGGTGGAACCTGAACCTTCGCTCCGCTTCTCCATCTGCGCTTTCAGCGCAGCGAGAGCGGCGAACGGCGAAGATGAATCGGTGCCTGTTGATTTCGGCGGCGCCGCGGAGATCACTTGCGGCGAACGACGTTCCTCGCGTCGGCCATTGCGATTGTCATCGCGGCGCGGGCGGTTTCCTTCCTCTTTTCTTGAACCTTGATCCGGACGCCGGTCGCCGCCGCCCTTGCGACCTTCGAAGCGCGGGCGATCGCCGCGATTTTCGTGGCGCTCGGGACGATGGCGCTGATGCTCCGATCGATCGGCGGGCGCGGAGGTCTCCGGCGCCGGTGCGCCAGCATTGCCCGTAGTGGATGAAGCGGCTTGCGGAGCGCCTGCAGCGGGCCTGTTCGAATGAGGACGCTGGTGACGGTTATGACCACCTTCGCGGCGCGGGCCATCCCTGCGCTCGGGGCGCTGATGCCGGCGGGGCCGCCAGATTTCTTCGAATCTTTCAGGCTCTGGCGCAGCGGCAGCCGTCGGGGCGACTGCGGCAGCTTCAGTGGTTTCTGCCGTTGTCTCTGCCGGCTGTGGTGCGGCTTCATTTTCGATTGTCGGCTGATCGGACGCTTCCGCGGCGACGGCTTCGCCCTCCGAGGGTTTCGCCTCTTCGTTCGATACGGCATCGGCGGGCACGGTTGCGGCCGCTTCTGGAGCTGGAGCGGCAGCGGGGATCGGGCGTTTCTCGAGCCGGAAGCCCAGCGCCTTCAAGACTTCGCTCAACTCCTCGACCGAGCAGCCGAGGATCGACATCATGTCGTCGGTCGCCCTGAAGCCGCCATCGCCGGTCGAACCTTTCGGCGGCGCATCGGTCTTTCCGGGCGCGGAGCGCCAGGCGAGCAACGGCCGGATCAAATCGGCAAGGCGCTCGAGAATATCGAGGCGAATGGCGCGAGGCCCGCAGACATGAAAGCCGTGAGCACGATAGAGCGCTTCCGGCGTTTCCGGATCGACCGCGACGCTCGTCAGGCCCGGCCGCGGAAGTTGCGGCACTGTCCCGTTCGGCGTCGGATTTGTCAAAAGCCACAGCGTCGCCGCGAGGTCAGCGGGCGCGGGCTTCAACATGAGCGGGAAGAAGATATTGAAGGCGCCGAAACGCAGGCCGTATTTGCGCAACTCAGCTCGCGCCGCCTGATCGAGCGCGTTGATCTCGTTCGCGACCGTCTCCCGCTTCAGCGCGCCGAGACCTTCCTTGAGCTGGAAAGCGATGCCGCGCGCCAACCCCTGCAGCTCCGTGCTCTTCGACATCTCGACGAGCGGTTTCAGCTTATCAGCGATCGTATCGTCGAGCCACGTCTTGAGACGAGCGAGCACCTTCTCGCGATCGGCTTCGCTCATCGCATCGTCAGCGAGCAACGTCACGCCGGGCTGCAACGGATCATCCGCGCGATCGAGCTTTGCAAGCTCGTCGTCACGCCAAACGATGCTGCCCGTTCGCGTCAGCTTGAACGCTTCGTTCTGAGCCGCGGCGACCCGTCGAGCACGCATTCCGAGCTCGCGCGTCACGACCTGCATCGCTGCCTGCCGTGTCGCCTTCTCGTGGATGCCGTCGCCTGCCGCATCGAGCGTGAAGCGAAAACCCTTGAGACGTCCTACGAAGTGATTTTCGACAGTGATCGCGCCATCGTCAGCGATGTCGGCTGTCAGTTCATCTTTGTCTCGCATGCCCTTCATCAACGCGCTGGTTCGCCGATCTACAAATCTTTGGGTCAAACATTCGTGCAGGGCGTCCGACAGGCTATCTTCGATGGCCCGCGTCCGTTCCTGCCAGTGTACCGGGTCGCTCAGCCAATCGGGGCGATTGGCGACGAACGTCCACGTCCGGATATGAGCGATGCGGTTTGCAAGCGTATCGATATCGCCATCGGTGCGATCCGCCAGCGAAACCTGCTTCGAAAACCAATCTTCCGGAATGCGATTGTTGCCGCTCGTCAGATGCCCGTAGAGATTGCCGACGAGTTCGGCGTGGCTCTGCCCGGAAATTTTGCGGTAATCCGGAAGCTGACAGACATCCCACAGCAGCTCGATGCGATCGCGGTTCGTCGCGACGTCGGCGATCTCGCGATCAGCCGTCAGAGCTTCGAGCGCGGCAACGTCGTCGGCCGTGCGGGCCCGCGTCAGACGTTGCTCACGCGGCAACTCGCGAAGCGACGCGTGCAGAGCGTCGAGCGAGGAGAAATTGAGCGCACGGCTTCGCCATTGCAGCGTCTTGACGCTGTCGAAGCTGTGCGTCTCCAGGCGCTCGACCATATCGGCATCGAGCGCATCGGCGCCGCCCGTGACGCCGAACGTGCCATCATTCATGTGGCGGCCGGCGCGGCCCGCGATCTGGCCGATCTCCGCCGGCGTCAAATTGCGATGGTTGTAGCCGTCAAACTTGCGAAGCGCAGAAAACGCCACGTGATCGACATCAAGGTTCAGACCCATGCCGATGGCGTCGGTCGCGATCAGGAATTCGACGTCGCCCGATTGATAGAGCGCGACCTGGGCGTTGCGCGTCCGGGGCGATAGCGCGCCCAAGACGACGGCGGCGCCACCGCGCTGACGACGGATCAATTCCGCAACCGCGTAGACCTCTTGCGCCGAGAAGGCGACGATCGCCGTGCGCGAAGGAAGACGCGTGATTTTCTTCTCGCCGCTGTACGTCAGCTTCGAAAGCCTCGGCCGCGAAATGAAGTTGGCGCCCGGAATGAGATCGCTGATCGCCTCGCGCATCGTCTGCGCGCCAAGGAGCAGCGTTTCGGAGCGGCCGCGAGCGTGCAGCAACCGGTCGGTGAAGACGTGGCCGCGTTCGGGATCGCCACAGAGCTGGATCTCGTCGATCGCCAGGAAGTCGACATCGATGTCGCGCGGCATCGCCTCGACGGTCGAGACCCAATAGCGGGCTCGTTCCGGCTTTATCTTTTCCTCGCCGGTGATGAGCGCGACCTTGTCGGCCCCCACGCGCTGCTTGATCCTGTCGTAGACTTCGCGCGCGAGAAGGCGCAGCGGAAGGCCGATCATGCCGCTTTCGTGGCCGAGCATCCGCTCGATTGCGAGATGCGTCTTGCCGGTATTCGTTGGTCCGAGCACCGCGGTCACATTTCGGATGCGGGCCTCGAGATCACTTGCCATGCTGTACTTGACTCCGATCGAGCCCTGGCATTGCAGAGGAGGGCCAAGATATCAAGGGTTATTCGGACCCTCTGCGATGGGTATCGGGTCGCGCACAACCTCCCGGTCAGCGCGCATTATTGCTTCAGAGCGATCTGCTGGTTGTTCGCGGCCGTGATGTTAATGGTATCGACGGTCATAATGGCAGAGCCGATGGTCGAGGGGACCGTCACCCGGTAAGGGACATAGATGCCGGCCGTCGGAACGGCGCGGAGCGCGATCTCGATATGATCGTAGTCGATCCAGGGATTGACGAAATCCTTGGGTTTATGGCCCGCGATCGGTACGTATTTCACTCGGCAAATCAGGAGTTCGGCCGGTTGGCCGGATGGCCGCTTTTCCTTGATCGGCTCACGGCCTTTCATTGAGAAGCGCAGATCGTAGCGGGCTTTACCGTCAAAAACGGGGATCGTGCGGTTGCACGCGTCGGCTGCATTCACGCTCGAGATCGCGAGCGTCGCACCCATCGGATCGAAGACGTTCTGCAGATTTTCAGGCTTGAGCTTGATCGCTTCGGGGGACGGGCTCTTGTTGGGAACGAGCGCGACCGAGGCGACGCGGGGGCCATCGAAGCTCAGCTTCACGGACGTTGTCTTCGACTTCGTCTTGGTGCTCATCTCGAAGCTGGCCGGTTGAGGACCTTTTGTCTCGACCGAGCCGCTGCCGGTGAAATTTCCAGCCCACTTGAAGGCACCAAACAGGGCGGAAACTTCGGTATGGCCCTTGGCGATATAGGATTTACCGTCGTAGCTGGCGTCGAAGTGGTATTTCCCGACATTGAAGCCGTTGAATGATAGCCGATAAACCGCGCCAACTTGGCTCGGGAAGGAAACGTCCGATGCTTCAGCGGAGCGAAGCGGCGAAATGGCTGTCACGGCGAGCATCAGGCAGCAAGAAAGCCCAAGTCTTTTGACCCCAGAGCGCGAATTCGCCATCGTCATTCCCTGCTTCCCCGTCGGCCGCCTCGTGGTAGGGCGGATTTGCGACGATTGTTGGACTTTGGGCGGCCCCCTAAGCCCTATCTTGACGTCCGTCCGCCATGTCCATTATACAGCAGGCGAAACCCCGTAGGCTCGGCTTGCGGGGCACAATTTTTTGCTGCAATAGCAGGCTTTAGATCACCGCGCTCGTAAAAGCAGCGGCACAGGAGAGAGTTATGACCAGGCGCTGCGAGCTGACGGGGACTTTGCCCCTCTCAGGCCAACTTCGGAGCCACGCCGAAAACAAGACGAAGCGCAAGTTTCGTCCCAATCTGCACATCGTGACCTTGCTCAGCGACGTTCTCGGCCGGAAAGTCCGTTTGCGCGTTTCGGCCCGGGCCTTGAAATCCGTCGAACACCGCGGTGGCCTCGATGCGTTCCTTCTCAAGGCGGACAACGACGAGCTGTCGCTGACCTGCCTCAAGCTGAAGCGCGAGATTCAGAAGGCGCAGGCTGCCAAGGCTGAAACCAGCAAGGCTGCTTAAGCTAAGCGGTTTTTCTGCAAGCGAATATGAGCCCGGCGCCACTCAATCTGGCGGCCGGGCTTTCGCTTGCCCGCTATCCTTCAGCACGAATTGCAATAGCAACGTCCGCTGAAGCATCTGGTTGAAGTTGTCGTCCGAGATCATCGTGATCAGGATTTCACCGGTCTTGAGCCGGGTGACCGCGAGCCCTTCCATATTGTCGATCTGATCGTTGAGATCAGCCTCGATCAATATCTCGCCCTCGGACGTATGGTCTGGGCTCAAGTCTTCCGGCGCGACGCGTCTCAGCCGCATTTTGACGCCTTCCGTCCAGCGGAAGCGGCGCTCCAGGACGAACAGCGTGCCATCATCGAGGCTCGAGATATCGGTGATGTCGTAGTCGCCGATGTTTTTCAGATGGACGGTTTGCGGGACGTCGGCCGTCCATATCCAACCGGTGTGATTGCGCTGTTGATCGTAGAGCCGCTCCGAAAACGCGATTGCGCTGCCCTTATAGGGTCCGCCTGTCAGCACCGTCAGCGCTTCGAGGCCGAGGTTCGAGCCCATCTTTTTTGCCTCGGGCGGAAGCTTGAGATTTCCGCGAACGGCCGAAAAACCGGCGGGCGTCATGTCGTAGCGCTCGATGCGATGTCTTCCTTCGAAACCGATCAAAACCGAGCCGCTTGCCAAGGTTCCGCTCGCGAGCGCAATCGATTCTGAATCGCGGTCACGACCGCGCTTGATCGGTCGACCTTCCGCATCCCGTAGTGGCCCGAGGCGGGCCTTGGCTATTCCTGCGGGATGAACGCCGTCGTAAACGAGCGTTCCCGTCATCCACTCCCCGGCATCGGAAATGGAAACGAAAGATTTCGCGTCGTCGTCGAGAAGAAGAGCGGACCAGCCGCCGAAGTAGGGCGATGGCGACGTCAATTCGAGGCCGCCGCGAAACGTCAGTTTGGCAAGGGGCTGCTCGGCCTCGAAGCGCTTGAACGACGTGATGCGCTTGCTTTCAACAACGATTGGACCGGACTTGAGCTTGGTGAGGTCGGGCTTGCCATCGGCTGCTGCGGTTCCGCCCGCGAGCGCAAGAAGCGCGACGGCGAAGCCGCATTGCGCCACGGCGGAGCCCCATGGCGCGACAGCGGAGCTGATGCGTCGATAATTGCTCAGTGCCAAGCGGAAACTCAATGGGCGCGTGCGTGCCGGCGGCGCGCGCCTGCCGGCTCGTCGGCCTCATGCTTTTCCTCGAACAGCTCGACGAGCTTTTCCGTCATCGCGCCGGCAAGCTCCGAAGCATCCGTAATCGTCACGGCGCGCTGGTAGTAACGCGTCACGTCATGGCCGATGCCGATGGCGATGAGCTCGACCGGCGAATGCGTTTCGATCTCGTGGATGACTTGGCGAAGATGCTGCTCGAGATAGCTTCCAGAATTCACCGAAAGCGTTGAATCGTCGACCGGCGCGCCGTCCGAAATCATCATCAGGATGCGGCGCTGTTCGGGGCGATTGACGATGCGGGAATGAGCCCATGCCAGCGCTTCGCCGTCGATGTTCTCTTTGAGCAGGCCTTCGCGCATCATCAGCGCGAGCGCGTTCTTCGAGCGGCGCCACGGCGCATCCGCCGTCTTGTAGATAATATGCCGAAGATCGTTCAGGCGTCCGGGCGACGGCGGCTTTCCGGCCGCCAGCCATTCTTCGCGCGACTGGCCGCCCTTCCAGGCTTTTGTCGTGAAACCAAGAATTTCGACTTTGACGCCGCACCGTTCGAGTGTGCGCGCGAGGATATCGGCGCAACATGCTGCGACCATGATCGGCCGTCCGCGCATCGAGCCTGAATTATCGAGCAGCAACGTCACGACGGTGTCGCGGAAATCGGTGTCGCGCTCGCGCTTGAAGGAGAGCGCGCCGGTTGGATCCGTGATGATGCGCGTCAGCCGTGCGGCGTCGAGTTGGCCTTCTTCGAGATCGAAGTCCCAGCCACGGTTCTGCTGCGCCAATAGACGGCGCTGCAGCTTGTTCGCGAGCTTTGCGACCGCGGCCGAGAGCGTCTTTAGTTCCTTGTCGAGGAAAGCGCGAAGCCGTTCGAGTTCTTCCGGAGTCGACAGCTGTTCGGCGCCGACCTCTTCGTCGTAGGCGTGCGTGAAAACCTTGTAGCCAAAGGCTTCCGGGTTATCGAGCACAGTCATGTTCGGACGCCACGGCGCTGGCGTCTCTTCGTCGTTCAGATCGCCGTCGTCGAGGTCCTGTGGCTCGGTCTGACCCGACTCCATCGATTCCTCGGACTCCGAGAGGTCGCCTTCGGAGAGCTGTTCCTCGCTCTCCTGATCCTGCCCCTCGGAAGCGTCCTCGCTCTTGTCTTCCGAATCCTCGCTGCCGCCCTCGGCCGGACCTTCTTCGCTCTCCTGCTCTTCGTCCTCGGACTGGGGCTGATCGGTTTGATCCGCCATTTCGAGGATCTTCAGGAGATCGCGTATCTGGCGGCCGAACTGTTCCTGATTTTCGGAGAGGCCCTCAAGCCGGCTCAGCAGCTTGCCGCCGCGCGATTCGATCACGGGACGCCAGACATCCACGAGGCCTTTCGTCGAGGACGGCGGCGCCTGGCCGGTGATGCGTTCACGGATCAGGAGTGCGAGCGCATCTTCGAGCGGTGCTTCTGCGCGCGTGCTGACGGTGCGAAAACGGCCGTGGCTGTAGTGGTCTTCGAGGCGTGCCGTCAGGTTCGACGCCATGCCCGGCATGCGCGCCGATCCCAAGCCTTCGATGCGGGCGCGCTCAGCTGCTTCGAAGACGGCGCGGGCGGGACCAGCGGCCGGTGCGAGGCGTCGATGAAGCTTGACGTCGTGGCAGCCGATACGCAGCGCCAAGCTGTCAGCCCAGCCGCGCGTCAGCGCGATGTCCTTTGCAGACGGCGCGCGCGGCAGATCGGGAATGTGCACGGCCTTGCCGGCAACATCGCCTTTACCCGGTCCGAAATCGACCTCGATCTCGCTGTCGCCCGCGATGGCGCGCACGGCTGGACCAAGAACGCGCTTCAGCGGTTCGGATGGTGCTTCGCGGCGTTTTGTGGAAGGCGAACTCACTGGCTAAGGTCCAATCCTGGGTCAGCTTCGTGAATTCCCCTCCCCTCAGGGGAGGGGTTAGGGGTGGGGTGAAGATCTAAACGCAAAAGACGCATTTTTGGGACCGTCTTGCAACAAATGCTGACATTACGGTTGTGGGGTCTCCCCGCCCCCGCCCCCTCCCCTCTGGTGAGGGGAGAAAGGACGCCTGCGGCGTGAGAAACCGGAACTAGCTCAGTGCAACGTTTGCCGTGCTTTCGGGAAGCTCTTCGCCGAAGCAGCGCTGATAGAATTCGGCGACCAGCGGCTTTTCGAGATCATCGCATTTGTTGAGGAACGTGACGCGGAAGGCGAAGCCGATGTCACCGAAGATCTCGGCGTTCTCGGCCCAGGTGATCACGGTGCGCGGACTCATCACGGTGGAGAGATCGCCATTGATGAAGGCCGAACGCGTCAGATCCGCGACGCGGACCATGTGCGAGATCTGCTTCTTCTTGGCGTCCGTCTTGCCGAACGACTTGACCTTCGACAGCACGATTTTCGCTTCATCGTCGTGGGAAAGGTAATTCAGCGTGGCGACGATCGACCAGCGGTCCATCTGACCTTGGTTGATCTGCTGCGTGCCATGATAGAGGCCCGACGTATCGCCGAGACCGATGGTGTTGGTCGTCGCGAACAGGCGGAAAGCGGGATGCGGGCGAATGACTTTCGACTGATCGAGAAGCGTCAGCTTACCGGAGACCTCGAGCACGCGCTGAATGACGAACATGACGTCGGGCCGGCCGGCGTCGTACTCGTCGAACACGAGTGCGATGTTGTTCTGCAGCGCCCAGGGAAGGATGCCTTCGCGGAACTCAGTGACCTGCTTGCCGTCTTTCAGCACGATCGCGTCCTTGCCGACGAGATCGATGCGCGAGACGTGGCTATCGAGGTTGACGCGAACGCACGGCCAATTGAGGCGCGCCGCTACCTGCTCGATGTGGGTCGACTTGCCGGTGCCGTGATAGCCTTGGATCATCACGCGGCGGTTGTGCTTGAAGCCTGCGAGAATCGCGAGGGTCACGTCCCGGTTGAATTGATAATCGGGATCGACATCCGGAACATGTTCGTCGGCCTTGGAATAGGCCGGAACTTCGAGATCGCTGTCGATATTGAAAACCTGGCGGACGGACAACTTCATGTCCGGAAGATTGGCGGCTGGCGTGCCGGCCGCGCTAGATGACGTGCGCATTTCCATGGGGTTCCCGATCAAATCGCCCAGCTGCCGCAAAAACCTCAAACTGGTGCAACTCCCTTCGGGTGCACTCGGTTCAGAGGCTCGGAGGATTAGACCAGGCCAGATTGCTTCAAGTAATTATAGGCTTGCAGAATTTCGCGCAACTTTTCCTCGGAACGGCTGTCGCCGCCGTTGGCATCGGGATGGTGTATTTTCACCAATTCCTTAAAGCGCGTCTTGATATCCTGAGACGTTGCGTCGTCGCGCAGATCGAGAACGCGGAGCGACTTCTGTTCCAAAGGCTTCAATTGGCGGCGGAACGTCGAGGTCTCGGTCCGGGAGGAACGCGCTTTGCGAGGCGCCCTCGCAGTGGCTTGGACCCGGGCAGCGGCCTCTGCCGTTCTTCCTTCGTCGCGCGTACCGTGGGCCCACGCGTTGGCGCCCGTCTTCCAGGTCGGCCGATGACCCGTCAGCGCGTCCTTACGGAAATTGCTGACCTCGGCATCGCTCATGCCGTCGAAATAGTTGTACTCGGCATTATACTGACGGACATGGTCCACGCAGAAGTGGAAAAATTCGCCGTCGCGACCACGGCCCTTTGGCGCCTTGTGAGCGCCGGGCTTGTCGCAACCCTTCCACTGACAAAGCGGCGCGCGCTCTTCCTTCTTGGCGCCTTGGCGCTTCGAAGAGACGCGGATGCTGTCGAAATATTTCGATTCCAGTTTCATCGTCTGAATTATGAGGGTTAGCGCGGCCTGAAACAAGGCGGCAAGAAAACGCTTGATTTCCGTCGTGACTGTGCGGTCAATCCCTTAATAGGCCCTTTCGGGAACCTGTCGCAGTCATGCCGTTAAGAAGATTTTCTTTAAGAGACAAAAATGTCGGTTACGGGTCGAGTTCGAGAAAAGCTGATGATCGCGTTGCATCCTACACGGCTCGACGTCATCAACGAGTCGGAGCTTCACGCCGGTCATCGTAACTCACCTGGAACGGGCGAAAGTCATTTTCGCATACTCGTCGTCTCGGATGTCTTTTCTGGCAAGTCCCGCATCGAACGCCACCGGCTCGTCAACGACCTCTTGAAGGACGAACTCGCGGGCGGCATTCACGCGCTGGCACTGGCGACGATCGCGCCCGGAGAAGCTTTGCCGAGGTCTTGAATTCGAGCGTCGCAACAATCGTTACCGTGCGGCCCTCGCGGCAGCAGCAATCGCCTTTTCCGATAGCGTCACCGGCTTGATGCGGATAGCCGTGATTTTATTGCGGCTTTTGCGCAAAATCTCGAATCTGTAGCCATGGAACGTGAAGACCTGGCCCGGCTCCGGAATGGTCTGAGCCTCGTGAATGACGAGGCCTGCAACGGTCGTCGCCTCATCGTCGGGTAAATCCCAATCGAGATGGCGATTGAGGTCGCGAATTGCAACGGTGCCATCGACGTTGACGGTTCCATCCGACTGCATGCGGATGTGGCTTTCGGGCATATCGTGCTCGTCGGTGATCTGTCCGACGATTTCTTCGAGAATGTCCTCGAGCGTGATGAGACCTTGCACTTCGCCGTATTCATCGACGACGAGGGCCATCTGCATTTTCTTTTTCAGGAACTGATTGAGCTGATCCTTCAGCGTCGTCGTATCGGGGACGAACCACGGCTCGGACGCGGATTTCATGATGTCGAGTTTGTCGGGCCGCCAATCAGTGCGCGACAACGCCTGCAGCAGATTTTTCGTATGCAGGACGCCGACGATATTCTCGGGCTCGTCCTTCCAGAGCGGCACGCGCGTATATTGCGAGCGCAGGACGGAATCGAGAATTTTCGGTGGCGGATCGTCGGCGTTGATCGTCTCCATCTTGGTGCGATGAACCATGATGTCGGCGACCTGCAGATCGCGGAGGTCGAGCACGCCGCCGAGCATCTCGGCGTCGCCCTTGGCGACCGTGCCTTCTCTCGCCTGCAGATCGATGGTGCCGCGGATCTCTTCATGCGCGGCAAGAATGTTTGCCTCGTCGTCGGCCTTGCCGGGCGTCCATAGCAGGATGCCGCGAACGACGAACTCGATCGCCTTCGTAAACGGCGTCAGGAGGTAGATCAGGACCTGCATGATCGGCGCCACGAGGAGCGCGACCCGATCGGCGTAGGCAAGAGCGTAGGTTTTCGGAAGCACGGCGGCGAAGATCACGATCAGGATCGTGATGATCGCGGTCGCATAGGCGACGCCAACCTCGCCATAGAGATTGACCGCAATGTTGGAGGCGAGCGCGGCGGCCAGCACGTCGACCAACGTGTTGCCGAGCAGAACCGTGCCGATCATCTTTTCCGGCCGCGACAGCACTTTGTTTACGAGTGCGGCGGAAGCGTTGCCATCTTCTTCGAGAGAGTGCATGCGCGCGCGGGATGCGGCGGTGAGCGACGTCTCGCTGCCGTTGAAGAACGCCGACAAGACGATCAGCAAAAAGATCGCTGCGAGGCTTATGACTATAGTCATGGTAATTCGCTGTTCCTAATCAGGATCGTCAGCAGTCTAGCACACCAATCGGCTGCCGCTCTCAAACATGCTTAGCGGGCGATTTCCCGAGCCAGGAACGCCAACACGGTTTCCGGCGCCACATCGCGAGAAACGAAGGCTTGTCCGATGTCGCGAACCAGAATGAACGCGAGCTTGCCGGCTTTAACTTTCTTGTCCTGACCCATCAGCCGGAACAACTCCGCCGGATCTGCCGGTCCGCCTGGAATGTCGCTGATTTTCGTCGGAAGGCCGACGGCTTGCAGGTGTTTCGATGCCCGTTCGGCGCGGCCGGGAGGACAGATGCCAAGCTCCTCCGATAGGCGGATCGCAAGGCACATGCCGATGGCCACGCCCTCGCCGTGCAAGAGACGGTCGGAATAGCCGGTCCAGGCTTCGAGCGCGTGGCCGAATGTGTGGCCGAGGTTCAGCAACGCGCGGTCGCCCGTCTCCGTCTCATCGCGGGCGACGATTGCGGCTTTGGCTGCAACGCTCGTTTCGATCGCCGTGGTCAGAGCCGGCCCGTTGTTTCCGAACACGCCCTGCCAGTTCGCCTCGAGCCAAGAGAAAAACTCTGCGTCGCCCAGGAGGCCGTATTTCGCGACCTCGGCATAACCGGCGCGCATCTCGCGCGGGGGCAGCGTCGTCAACACGGCGGTGTCGGCGATAACGAGACTTGGCTGATGAAAGACGCCAATGAGGTTTTTTCCCTGCGGGGTGTTTATCCCGGTCTTGCCGCCGACAGAGCTATCCACCTGCGCGAGCAGCGACGTTGGAATTTGCACGAAGCGCACGCCGCGCCGCAGGATCCCAGCTGCAAAACCTGCGAGATCGCCGATGACGCCGCCACCGAACGGCAAAACGAGATCGCCGCGTTCGAGACCCATCTCCAGAAGCCGTTCCGAGAGCGTCGCCAGATCGCGGAAGTTCTTCGTCGCTTCGCCGGGCTTCATGATCACGGAGCCGGCGAACATGCCCGCGGCCTTGAGGCTCTCTTCCAGCGTCGCAAGATGGTAGTGGGCGACATTCTCGTCCGTCACCACACCGCATTTGACCTCACCGAACCGCGCCTTCAAGAGCGGGCCGGTGTCGCGGAGAATGCCGCGGGTGATCAAGACATCGTAGGAGCGATCGGCGAGATCGACGTGCACGTTGCGGGATGGATTTGCGTCAAGGATGGACATCGGGGGGATTTCGGTTCCGGCGGCGAGGCGGCTTATGATCTCGGTGACGATGACGTCGTGCGGCTCGTCGCGGCTATCGATGGTCATGTCGGCTTCAGCATAGATGGGATAGCGTTCCTCGATCAGCTTCCGCATCGTCGCTTCGGGATTGGCATTGCGCAGAAGTGGGCGATGATCACGTTTCGACACCCGGCGCATGAGGATGGGCAGATCCGCTCTCAGCCAGATGGAAATGGCGACCTCTTTAATCCGCCGCCGCGTTTCCGGATTGATGAAAGCGCCGCCCCCGGTCGCAAGGACCTGCGGGCCGTTGCCGAGCAGCCGGGCGATCACCTTACGCTCACCGGTGCGAAAATGAGCCTCGCCGTGATCGGCAAAAATCTCGTTGATAGTTTTGGCGGCGGCGCGCTCGATCTCGTCATCGGCGTCGACGAAGGGTAGCTTGAGCTTGAACGCCAAGCGTTTGCCGACCGACGACTTGCCACAGCCCATGAGGCCCACGACAACGAGCGGCCGCTGACCGATGTTCTTTTTCGCGAGCGCGATCGCTTCGGCTTCCATCATCCGAGGCTCAACACCGACGGGTTCGGCAAGTTGGTTGGTTTCTGGGTTCGGTTCTGGCGGTAGGCCGCGCGGCGGGGTGGTCATTTCGGCGCCGTCATGCCACGAACCCAAAACGTTCGCAAATTGGAAACTTACCGGAAAGCCACAGCAGACCCAAACCTTCTTTCGGATCCACGGAGGCGCTCTTCGGCAAAATACCATATTGAGTCATAATCACGCCTTCAAACATGTTCACCTAACGGCCGGGGACGGGACAGAGAAATGCCGAGCCTTTTCCGGCTTTTATTCGTACTTTGCGCGCTGACGGCGCTGGTTCTCGGGGGCCTTTATGTGCTGGCGACCCGGTTTGAGCCAGAGCAGCAGACCATCAGCAAGCCCGTGCAGAATATCAAAATCCGGCGGTGAATGGCGATGGTGTATGCACACCGAAGACTTATTGCGGCGGCCACGGGCCTCGCGGTGCTCGTTCTCCTTCCAATCGGCATGGTTTCGGTTCCCGCGGCCGCCCAAGACGCGCCAGCCGCGCCTTCCTCTCCACGCGCCAAAAAGAAGGCTCCGCGCGACGACGCGTATTCGCCACCCGCGGACCAGCGCACCTATCTGCAGCCATTGGATGGGCCGGCGGGTGGCTCCAGCGGCGGCAGTACGTGGGGGCAGCCGAACCCGGATAGCGTTGTGCAGCCGGATACCGATCGCGGCAGCCAGCCTGACCCGCAGAAGGGCGTCGTGCGCGGCGCCATTCTCCCTGGCGTTGAAAAGGACGAACTCGCACCCGTCATGTCGAACGACGGCTCCGGGTTGCCCTACGAACTCTGGGGCGGGATGGACGTCAACGCGCTCGAGAAGCTGATCAGCACGATCGAGATCCCGCCGCGATCGCCTGTGCTCCATAGCCTTTGGAAGCGGCTCATCACATCGCCATCGCCGGGCGCATCTAGCACTGATTTCGCTGCGCTCAGGCTCGAAGCGCTCTACCGCTCGGGATTGGCGCGGGAGGCGGCGGCTGAGATCGCGAAGCAGGCGGGTGGCGACAATGCGCTCATCCTCACACTCGAAGCACGCAACGAACTCGCGTCAGGACACTCGGACAAGGCCTGCGAACTCATCGCGCGATCGGCGACGCTCAAAGGCAGCATCCCAGCGCGTCTCAAGGGTCAGTCGATCCTGATGGCCGGCTACTGCTCGGCGACGCAGGACGACAAATCATCGGCTGGCCTTGCCGCGGATCTGGCGCGCGAGGAAGGTGTTCCGCCGTCTCCCGGTCTCGAGGCGCTGGACGCTCTCGCGATCAATTCCAAGCCTCATTATTCGCCGGTCAAGCAGATCACTCTGCTCGATTACAGGATCGCGGAGAAAGTGGGCGGCCTTCCTCATAAGACCGTTCTGGAGAAAGGCGAGCCGGCGCTGCTGGTCGCGCTCGCAAGCGATCATTCGACACCCGTCGATCTGGGACTGCCCGCGACGGAAGCGGCCGCGCGATTGAATGCGCTGACGCCGGAAGCTCTTGCGGGTATTTATCGGGTCAACGCGGAGCAGATTCCGGCCGACGATCTCTTGGGCGGTCGCGGGCCGCAGGGCGTTGCCCGCCGCGCGGCGCTCTTCAAGGCCGCCGAGGACGAGCGCACACCCATGCGCAAGGCGCGACTGATCCGGACCTTCCTCGATGACGCCAAGCATGAAGGTCTCGGCATGATCGGAGCGCAGATGATTGCGCCCGCCGCGTCACAGCTTCGGCCCGTTCCGGAGATCGTCTGGTTTGCCGAAACCGGCGTTGAAATCGGCTTGGCGTCGGGCCAATTCAACATGGCCCGCGATTGGATCGGCATCGCCGATCAAGGCGGCGGACCCGGCCTCGGGCATTGGCGGGCGCTCATCGATATCGCCGACGCCAAGGAGCCAGACCGGGGCCGGAGCTTTTCCGTTCTCGAGACCTACGTATCGAATGGCCGTTTCCCGGCAGCTGCGCTTTATCGCCTGACGACGGTTCTCGAAGCGCTCGATTATCTGGTGCCCATTCCGCTCTGGGATGCCGCAAACAGAACACCGCAGCCGACGTCCGGCTATCTGCCGGAGACTGGCGTTCTGACGGAATTACAAGTTGCATCGAAAAAGCAGGAGTTCGGCCATACCGTTCTGCTCGTCATGAAGGCACTTGGACCGAACGGCGCGCAGGACGCCAACCTCATCGCTCTCGGCGACAGCATTCGCGCGTTGAAACGCGCCGGTCTTGAAGCCGATGCGCGGCGCTTAGGCCTTGAAGCGCTGCTTCCTTCATGGCCGCACACTGAAACGAATTGAGGGCTCTATGACGCCGGTCGCCGAACGCGATGGCCACCTCGCGGACTTTCTCGCCATGCTCTCGGCCGAGCGCGGCGCTTCTGCAAACACCATCGACGCGTACACCGCCGACCTCGAGACCTTTGTTGGCTTTTTGTCAGAGAGAGGAATAGCTGCGCCGGACGCCAAGCCGGCCGACGTGCAAGCTTATCTCGGATATCTCGCAAGCGAGGGCCAAGCACCGACGTCGCGCGCGCGGCGGCTTTCAGCGATCAAGCAATACTACCGATTCCTGTTAGCCGAAGATCTTATCGCGCTCGATCCGACGGCCGGTTTGCAGGGGCCGAAGAAGCAGCGCGCGCTGCCGAAAGTTCTCAGCATCGCCGAGGTCGACCGGCTGCTCACGGTTTCACAAGAACAGTGCGAGGGACAGGAAGGCCGCGCGCTCTTTCGAGCCTTGCGCTTTCACTGTCTCCTCGAAGTTCTCTACGCGACGGGCATGCGCGTCTCTGAACTCGTCGGGCTGCCGCGCAGCGTGCTTCGTGGCGACAAGCGTGTTCTTACGATCAAAGGCAAGGGCGGCCGCGAGCGATTGGTTCCGCTCAACGCAACGGCGCGCGCCGCGCTTGATGCGTTCCTCGGTGTGTCCGGCCGCTTAGATAATTCGGAGTGGCTCTTTCCTTCGAAATCGGCACTCGGCCACGTGACGCGACAGGGCTTCGCACAGGATCTCAAAAGCATTGCGGAAGCTGCCGGAATTGCGCCTGAGCGCGTGTCACCGCACGTGCTGCGTCACGCGTTCGCCAGTCATCTTCTCGACCGCGGGGCAGACCTCAGAGCCGTGCAACAGCTTCTTGGCCATGCTGACATTTCGACGACGGAGATTTATACGCATGTACTGCAGGAGCGGCTGAAGGCGCTCGTCAACGCCCATCACCCACTCGCCAAAAGCAAAATCTAGACAAAACGCCTGAAATCCGTCGCGATGGACGGCGCTTTCAACTTACGGGGATACGCCAATGAGCCGCCTATACGGAGATATCCATCGGGCCTTGCAAATGGCTTTCGACACGAGAGCGATGGCAGATCGAGTGGAAGCGGTTGCCCTCAAGCCTGAGATCGACGACAGTGCCAAGGCTTTCATCGAAAGCCGGGACATGTTTTTCCTGACGACGATCGACGATCGCGGCCGTCCAACTGTCTCATACAAAGGCGGCGCTCCCGGCTTCGTAAAGGTGCTCGATGCTCAGACGCTGCTCTTTCCGAGCTACGACGGCAACGGGATGTATCTGTCGATGGGCAATATCTCGGGCAACCCGGAGATCGGCATGCTGTTCATCGACTTCGAGAAGCCGTTTCGCCTGCGCGCGCAAGGCCGCGCCGAACTCATCGTGAGCGGACCCGAGCTCGACAGCTTCAAAGAGGCCGAATTGGCGGTGAAGGTGAGCATTCACGAAGTCTGGATGAACTGCCCGCGTTATGTGCACCGTCATACCAAGGTCGAAGCTTCGCGTTACGCGCCCGGGGTCGAACCCGAAACGCCGTTTTGCGAATGGAAGCGCATCGACGCGATGCAGGATGTGCTTCGACCTTCCGAGCGAAGCAAGGTCGAGGAACTCGGCACTACGACCATCGACGAGTGGATGGGTAAAGTTCTGACCGGCGATAAGGGCGCATAATGGCGTCGCAAAAGGGCCAGGACATTTCTGCAGCGGGATATGTGGCTTCGGCCGCATCTGAACCTCGCAGTTCCTGGCTCGGCTTCGCAGCTCAGCCTCGCGGGCTCGCAATTCTCTACTTTACTGAGCTTTGGGAGCGCTTTTCGTTTTACGGAATGCGGGCGCTTCTGGTGCTTTTCATGGTGGCTCCGGTTGCGCAGGGCGGGCTCGGCTTCGCGACGCCCAGCGCCGGTAGCATTTACGGCACGTACGGGATGGCGGTTTATCTCCTCGCCCTTCCCGGAGGTTTCATCGCGGATCGGCTTCTCGGTGCGAAGTACAGCGTGCTCATCGGCGGGGCGACGATCGCCTGCGGGCACTACGCGCTCGCATGGCCGTCCAGCGAAACATTCTACATTGGCCTCGCGCTGATCGCGATCGGCACCGGTCTCTTCAAGCCGAACATCTCAGCCCTTGTCGGCGCTCTCTATTCGAAGGACGACACGCGGCGCGACGCGGGGTTTTCGCTCTTCTACATGGGCATCAACCTCGGCGCGTTTTTAGCACCGCTGGTGACGGGCTTTCTTGCGCAGAGCAGCACCTTCAAGGGTTGGCTCGCCCAAGCCGGCTTCGATCCCAATCTGAGCTGGCATTGGGGCTTCGCAGCGGCCGGTGTGGGCATGACCTTTTCGGTCGCGCTCTTCTTTTGGAAAATGCGCGACTTGAAAGATCCTGACGTGACCAGCCCTGAATCGACGTCATCGGTGGTCCGTCAGGGCCTGTTCGTTGGCATCGGCTCGCTGGCGCTTCTCGCTCTTGCCTTGCTCGGGGACCTAGAAGGCTTCCATTGGCTGCGCTGGCTTTTCGTCATCTTGCCGCTCATGGGGATCGCCTACGGGGCTACGCGGCAGAACCCCGACGCCCAGCGCATGGCTGCCGTCGGCGTGTACTTTCTTGCGGCGATGATTTTCTGGGCGATCTTTGAACAGTCGGGCACGTCACTGACACTTTTCGCCGACTCGCTGACGCGTAACGAGATCTTGGGATTCTCCTTTCCGTCCTCGTGGTATCAATCCGCCAATCCCATCTTCGTCATCCTGCTGACGCCGTTGGCGGCTGCGCTTTGGATGACGCTCGGCAAGCAGCAGCCGTCTTCGCCCGTTAAGTTCGGGCTCGGTCTCGTATTCCTGGCAGCGTCGTTTCTGTTGATGGTTCCCGCCGCGACCTACGCGGCAGACGGCCGCGTCTCGCCGCTTTGGCTGATCGGGCTCTACTTCCTGTTCACCGTCGGCGAATTGATGCTGAGCCCGGTCGGGCTTTCGACGATGACGCGCATCGCGCCACAAAGAATGTCGGGCCAGGTCTTGGGGCTCTGGTTCCTCGCGATGGCGTTCGGTGACAAGCTTGCGGGCGATATCGGAGGCGCATTCACGGCCAACGATCCGGACGCGCTGGCCCTTTCGTTCCTGGCGCAGGCTGGGCTCGTCGCCGTTGCGGCGGCGCTCATGTTTGCGATCGCGCCGACCGTCAAGCGGCTCTCGGAGGGCGAAAATTAATCATTGTGAGCGCCCCCGCATGCCAGAAGTATGGGGGGCAGGAGTTGACGCCTTGACACCCGCGGCTAGCCGTGGCGAATGTCGCGCGTGAAAAAAGCGCTTGCCGCACGCTTCAGTTGCACAGTCAGGAAAGCCAAAGTTCCGTGAACGCTACGACCGCATTGCGTACCTATCTTGATTTCGAAAAGCCGATCCTCGAGCTTGAGAACAAGGTTGCCGAGCTCAAGGCCATGCAGACCGAAGGCAAGGGTCCGCACATCGCCGACGAGATCACCAAGCTCGAGCAGAAGGCGAAGGCCGCTCTGGCCGATACCTATGCCAAGCTGACGCCTTGGCAGAAGACGCTTGTTGCGCGGCATCCGGAACGCCCGCACGCGCTCGACTTCATCGGCGGTCTCATCGAAGAGTTTACGCCGCTCGCCGGCGACCGGTATTTCGCCGAGGACGAAGCCATCGTCGGCGGCCTTGGCAAGTTCCGGAACCGGTCGGTCGTCGTTCTCGGGCACGAGAAGGGCGCGGACACCGAGCAGCGCATCCGGCACAATTTCGGCATGGCGCGGCCTGAAGGCTATCGCAAGGCCGTGCGCCTCATGGAGCTCGCCGAGCGTTTCAATCTGCCGATCATCACATTCGTCGACACGCCGGGCGCCTATCCCGGAATCGGCGCGGAAGAGCGCGGCCAAGCCGAAGCCATCGCGCGGTCGACGGAGTGCTGCCTGAGACTGGGCGTTCCGATCGTTACCGTCATCGTCGGCGAGGGCGGCTCGGGTGGCGCCATTGCCATCGCGACGGCCAATCGCATCCTTATGCTCGAGCACGCGATTTACTCGGTCATCTCGCCGGAAGGTGCTGCTTCGATCATCTGGCGCGACAGCAACAAGAAAGAAGAAGCCGCCACGAACATGAAGATCACAGCGCAGGATCTCGACCAGCTCGGGGTCATCGACGCGATTGTGAAGGAACCGACCGGCGGCGCGCATCGCGACCGCGAATCAGTGATTATCGCGACGGGTAATGCGATTGCCCGCATGCTTTCGGAATTCGACGGCAAATCGGCCGAAGATATCCGGGCTCAGCGTCACGAGCGGTTTTTGTCGATCGGGCGCTAATTCCCCTTCCGGGGACGAGCCCACCGTGATGCCGTATTTGCACACGATACTTGAATTGACTCGGCCGTCCGCCGATTTCAGTAATCGTTTGAGTTCGTTGTGTTAACAGTCCGCCGACCCGCGGCACGGGGAATTCGTTCGGGACGTGAAGGGCGCATTGGTGGGAACCAACACTGGCTCGATGACGCGAGCTGTTGTGCGGCTCATGATTTTGTTCGCCGTGGCGGCGCTCGCCGCCTGCTCGAGCGCGCCCACAATTCCTCCGCCTTCAGAAGTGCCGTTGTCGAAGGAGACGCTCGGGCTCCTTGCGAAGAAAGGCATGCAGGCCGGCTCGCCGGTTTTCGTGCGGATCTTCAAGGAAGAATCCGAGCTTGAGGTTTGGAAGCAGCGCGACGATGGGCGCTTCTATCACTTCCGGACTTATCCCATTTGCAATTGGTCGGGCGCGATCGGCCCCAAGCAAAGCACGGGCGACCGGCAAGCGCCGGAGGGCTTCTATTCCATCACGCCCACTTTGATGAACCCGAATTCGAAATACTATCTGTCGTTCAATCTCGGCTATCCGAATGCCTTCGATCGCTCGTGGGGCCGCACGGGCGATTCCGTCATGGTGCACGGCAGCTGCCGTTCCGCCGGCTGCTATGCGATGACAGACGCGCTGATGGAAGAGATCTACGGACTGACGCGCGAAGCCCTGAAGGCTGGCCAACCGAGCTTCCAGCTGCATGCCTATCCGTTCCGGATGACGGACGCCCGGATGGCCCGCGAAAAGTCGAACCAATGGTACGGCTTCTGGAAAACCATGAAGCAGGGCTACGATTACTTCGAAAAATATCGCATTCCGCCGAGCGTGGCAGTTTGTGAGCGCCGCTATGTCGTCGATGCTGTTCCGCGCAGCCGCCCGGATGCCTCAGGGCGTTGTCCGGCGTTCGACCGGCCGTTCGTCACGGCCTTTACGCCGCTGCCCGAGCCCGCTCAGATGGATGTCGCAAGCGGCAACAAGCTGAAGGGCATTACGAACCCCGACAACGAACCCTCGCTTGCCGATATCAAGGTGGCGAAGCAGCAGCAGTCGCAATCATCAATGGCGGCTTCATCGCCAATTTCGAACGCGAACTGATCCGTCGGCCCGCGGTCGATTGATTGACAACGCACAACGAGACTGGGTCCAAGTTGCGACAGCCACGACGAGGCCGAATTGGACGGATCCTGGGCTTGGGCTCAGTTCTGGTGGCGCTTGCTGTGGTGGCGTTCATTTCCGTGCCGGTTTGGCTGCCGAAATTGCCGGGCGGCGATGCGTCTCTGATCAAATACGAGCGGGAAATACGAAGGCTCCGCTGGGATTTCGGCCTGCCGATGCCAAGCGAGCCGGATCTCGCGAATCTTCCGGAGCGTCTCAAGAGTGCTGGCGTCGCCGAGGGTGCGCCCGTGCTGATCCGGATCTTCAAGAGTGAGTTCGAACTTGAGCTTTGGATGCAGCGCGACGGCGTATACCGACTTTTCGCGACGTATCCGATATGCCGCTGGTCGGGCGTCCTGGGACCGAAGCTGCAACAGGGCGACGGCCAAGCGCCGGAAGGCTTCTACACGGTCGATTCCTCGGCTCTCAATCCGAACAGCCGCTGGTATCGCTCGTTCAATCTCGGCTACCCGAATGCCTTCGACCGTGCGCATGGCCGCACTGGTTCGCTGATCATGGTACACGGCGGCTGCGCGTCCATCGGCTGCTTTGCGATGACGAACGCGCAGATGCAGGAAATTTGGCAGCTCGTCACCGGGGCGCTCTCCGGCGGGCAAAAACGCTTTCAGGTTCAGGTCTTTCCGTTCCGAATGAGCCCGGATCGGATGGCGAAGCACGCGAACAGCCCTCAGATCGATTTCTGGAAGACGCTCAAGGCCGGCAACGATCTGTTCGAGGCCAGCAAGCTGCCTCCGAAGGTGGCCGTTTGCGGCGGCAAATATCAGTTCGAACCGGGCCAAAAGGGCTCCGTCGGGGCTGATTCGATCGACGACAAGTGCACAAGCGAGGGCGCCAAAAGTTAACCGTATACAGAAGCGCTTCTGGCCCTAAGTGTTGGCGAAAAGTCACTTCGAATCGGGTATCAGAGCGATAATGTTCGGGTCGCGAAAGATAGGTACCGGTCGCAGGTCCATGGTGTCGTACGGTTCAACGCGTCTGAAGCTCGTCGGGGCGATGATCCTCAGTCTCGTCGTGATCAGTCACGTCGCAACTGACCGAGCGAACGCGCTGACGATCGAACTCAAAGACGTTGCCGCCGATCGCGTCGAACGTCAGCGTGCTGCTGCGACCGGCGCGCTTCCGCTTCCCGGAACGCCCGATGTGGCGGTGCTACAGCAGCGCTTGCGGGAGAAGGGCGTGACGCTGGCGTCGCCCATCCTCATCCGCATCTTCAAGGCCGAATCCGAACTCGAGATCTGGAAGCAGAAGGATGACGGTTTCATCCTCTTCGCGACCTATCCGATCTGCCACTGGTCGGGCACACTCGGGCCGAAACTTCGCGACGGTGACCGGCAAGCCCCGGAAGGCTACTACACGGTGACGCGTGCGCAGGCCCGCCATGCCGGCCGATGGCCCGTTTCACTCGACATCGGCTATCCGAACATCCTCGACCAGTCACAGGCGCGGACGGGTTCCGACATCCTCATCCATGGCGGATGTTCGTCAGTCGGTTGCTTCGCGATGACGAATCCGGTTTCCGAAGAGATCCATCAGCTGACGATCGCCGCGATCGATGCGGGAGAGCAGAGAGTGCCGGTGCACATTCTGCCGTTCCGCATGACGGACGAAAATATGGTGGCGCAGAGTGCGTCGCCGTGGGCGCCGTTCTGGAACAATCTCAAGGAAGGGTATGACCTTTTCGAGCGGACGAAGCGACCTCCGGTGATTGGGGCTTGCACCGGCCGCTACATTTTCCAAGAAGCGCGAGCGCGAGAACTCCCCGGCCAGATCGACGCCTGCGGGCCGACGATCGCGTCGATCCGCGAGCAAGAGCAATGGCTCGCCAATGTTCCCCCGCCTTCGCCTTTCTCACCCAAGTCTGCGACGCAAACGGCTTCATCGAAAACGGCGCCAATACCGCAGATTCAGACGAGCCTCGAAAGCGATCCGCCGCCGCCGATGTTTTCGTGGCGCCTCATTCGCTAACCTCCTCGACCGCTTAAAAATTTCATCTCGCCATCCTACGTAGCTCAGCAGTTCTGGGGCGACAGCGTTGTGCTTGCCTCGCGCCGTCACGGTTGCGATAAAAACGCGAAATCACGGATTGAGGATCAAATGGCCGAGAAAACTTTCATTAAGCGCATCGAGATCGGGGCTGAAAACTGGCTGTTCGCCTCGCGCTGGCTTCTCGCGCCGTTCTATTTTGGCCTAGCGCTGTCGCTCATCATTCTCTTGATCAAGTTCATGATGGAGCTGTCGCACCTCGCGGTCGGTGCGTTTACGTCGACTGAATCCGACGTGATCCTAGGCCTGCTGACGCTCGTCGATTTGACGCTCACGGGATCGCTGCTCATCATCGTCATCTTCTCCGGCTACGAAAACTTCGTTTCGAAGATGGACCATTCGCCCGATGACGATCGTCCGGCGTGGATGGGAACGATCGACTTCTCGGCACTGAAGCTCAAGATGCTTTCGTCGATCGTCGCGATTTCCGCCGTGCAGCTTCTGCGTCAGTTCATGTCGCTCGGCACTGTGACGCCGGAGCGCGAGAAAGAGCTGATGTGGCTCGTCATCATCCACGTCGTGTTCGTCGTATCGAGCGTGCTTCTGGCGCTCTCCGACCGGATCGCCAGTGGAGGACACGATGAACCGGCGACGGACGCGAAGAAGTCCGGCGGACACTAACTCTCCGAAACGGCATGAGAAGATTTGGGATCGGCGCTTTGCTTTAGAGGCGCCGATCATTGGCCCAGCGTCGAACTCAACTCAGCCACAAGACACAAACAAGTAAGGCGCCTTTCGGCGCCTCAATTGCTGCATTGCTGTTTCCGCGGTCAATCCATCTTGCCGTGGCAGTGCTTGTATTTCTTGCCTGAGCCGCACGGGCAAAGCGCGTTGCGCGATACGCGGCCCCAGGTTGCGGGATCTTTCGGATCGATCCCACCGTCGTTCTTGCGGCTCTGAAGCGGTGCGCGCCTTTCGGGCTCGGGGCCCGCCACGCGGCGTGCACGAGCCCCTGCAATCGCAGCGTCCGCCATCGCCAGCTCGGGATCACGCTCGAACTCGTCGAAGCCCGTCGTCGCGTCGACGTGATGGGCTTCCATCGGCGGCAGATCGACGGGCTGAAGCGCGGGCTGATCCTCGGGCGGGGCCAGTTCGACGTGCATCAGCTGGCCTGTCACGTTCTCGCGCAGGCGTCCGAGCATGTTCTCGAAGAGGATGAACGCTTCGGATTTATATTCATTCAGCGGATCGCGCTGGCCGTAGGCGCGGAAGCCGATGACCTGACGCAAATGTTCGAGCGTTACGAGATGCTCGCGCCAGAGGTGATCGAGCGTCTGGAGCAGAACCATCTTCTCGATCTGGCGATAGAGCTCCGTGCCAAGCTCGTTCGACTTGGCTTCGGCCTTGGCGTCGACAGCCGTCTTGATACGGTCCCTGATCTCTTCGTCGGCGATGCCTTCTTCGGCTGCCCAGGCGTCAATCGGAAGTTCGAGCGCGAAGACATTGCTGATCTCGCCGGCAAGACCCTTCGTGTCCCACTGCTCGGCATAGGCCGCCGGCGGAATGAAGCGCGTCACGTACTCGTCGATGAGTTCGTTGCGAAGCTCGACGACCGTTTCGGACACGTCTTCCTGGCCCATGATGTCGAGCCGCTGCTCGAAGATGACCTTGCGCTGGTCATTCATCACGTCGTCGTATTTCAGGATCTGCTTGCGGATATCGAAGTTGCGCTGCTCGACCTTCTTCTGTGCGGTCTCCAGCGACTTGTTCATCCACGGGTGCGTGATCGCTTCGCCTTCCTTGAGGCCGAGCGTCTGCAGCACCTTGTCCATGCGCTCGGAACCGAAGATGCGCATCAGGTCGTCATCGAGCGCCAGATAGAACTTGGAGCGTCCCGGGTCGCCCTGACGGCCGGAACGGCCGCGCAGCTGATTGTCGATGCGCCTGCTTTCATGGCGTTCGGTCGCAAGCACATAGAGGCCGCCGGCTTCGAGCGCCTTCTTCTTGTTGGCGGCGACGTCAGTGACAAGCTCGGCGCGCTTGGTGCTGATTGCGGATTCGTCCGGAGGCGTTCCCTTCGCGGTTTCGTCGGCGATCCAATCGCGCAGACGGAACTCGGCGTTGCCGCCCAGCTGAATGTCCGTACCGCGGCCTGCCATGTTGGTGGCGATCGTCACGGCTCCGGGCTGGCCAGCCTGCGCTACGATGCTCGCTTCCTGCTCGTGGTAGCGCGCGTTCAACACCTGATGCGGGATCGGGTCGCCCTTACCCTTCGCTGCCGTTGCGAACTTTGTCAGAAGCGCGGCCATGTCGGTCAGATGCTTGCGAAGCTCTTCTTCCTTGCCCGGCTTGATGGCAGCGGCCTGTTCTTCGAGCTGCTTGGCGAGTTCCTTGAAATATTTGTGGTCCTTCAGAAGCTCGGAGAGTTGCTCAGACTTCTCGATTGAGGTGGTGCCGACGAGGATCGGCTGTCCGCGATCCTTGGCTTCCGCGATGGACTGCACGATGGCGGCAAGCTTCTCGCGCTGCGTGCGGTAGATCTCATCGTCCTCATCGATACGGCTGACCGAAAGATTGGTCGGGATGTCGATGACGTCGAGCCCGTAGATGTCCATGAACTCGCTGGCTTCCGTCATCGCCGTCCCGGTCATGCCGGCAAGCTTCTTGTAGAGACGGAAGTAGTTCTGGAATGTGATCGAGGCCAGCGTCTGGTTCTCAGGCTGGATCTCGACTTTCTCTTTGGCTTCGAGCGCCTGATGCAGACCTTCCGAGTACCGGCGGCCCGGCATCATGCGGCCGGTAAACTCGTCGATGATGACGACCTGTCCGCCTTTGACGATGTAATCCTTGTCGCGCTGGAAGAGCTTGTGAGCCTTCAGCGCCTGCGTCAGGTGATGGACGATCGTGACGTTGTCGATGTCGTAGAGCGTGCCTTTCAGGAGGCCTGCCTCTTCGAGCGCGCGTTCCATTTTTTCGTTACCGGCTTCGGTGAACGAAACCTGGCGCTGCTTCTCGTCGAGTTCGAAATCTTCGGGCGTGACGATCTTCATCAGCTCGTCGATCTGCTGATAGAGATCGGCGCGGTCGTCCAGAGGGCCGGAGATGATCAACGGCGTGCGCGCTTCGTCGATGAGGATCGAGTCCACTTCGTCGACGATCGCGTAAATGTGCGGCCGCTGCACCATCTCGGTGTAGTTCATCTTCATATTATCGCGGAGATAATCGAAGCCGAGCTCGTTGTTCGTGCCGTAGGTCACGTCGCAGGCGTAAGCGATCTTGCGGGCCTCGTCGCTCATGTCGTGAACGATGCAGCCGACGGTCAGGCCGAGGAAGCGGTAGACTTGGCCCATCCAATCGGCGTCGCGCTTCGCCAGGTAGTCGTTGACGGTAACGACGTGGACGCCTTTGCCGGTCAGCGCGTTCAAGTAAACGGGAAGCGTGGCGACGAGCGTTTTACCTTCGCCCGTCTTCATCTCGGCGATGTCGCCCTGATGGAGAACCATGCCGCCGATGAGCTGGACGTCGAAGTGGCGCTGGCCGAGCGTTCTCTTTGCCGCTTCGCGAACGGTCGCGAAGGCGGGGACGAGCAGATCGTCGAGCGATTTGCCATCGTTCAGTTGCTGGCGGAACTGTTCAGTGCGCGCCCGAAGCTCTTCGTCGGACAAATCCTGCAGCTCAGGTTCGAGCGCGTTGATGGCCGCGACGCGAGACCGAAAGCCTCTCACTCTCCTCTCGTTCGAGGAACCGAAAATCTTCGAAGCGAGATTACCGAACGAGAGCATATTTTAGATCCGTCCTACAGATTCGTATTGAGCCACGCCCTCGGCGCGGCCGGTTCAGTTTCCTGTCGCCGGGCAGCGTTAAGCAAAAAATGCGCGGCACGGGACATGCCCAGCCACGCCTGCGTCAACGTTCCCTCGGCGCTGCGAATTGCGCGGTCGACACGGGCTTTAATACCCGACGCGATTAGCGGCAGACATAAGAACTCGCCCCCCTAACTGTCAATGTTATGCGGCATATGCCGAGTTAAGAGATTTTCTCATCCTGGCCAAGAATTAACTTGGTTTTCGTGCCTTGGCCCGCTATCGAAACGCGCTTGCTGGCCGCCCGCGTCCGGTGTCGCCGTCGTGCCCAAACAGGCCTAGAGACTGCCGTCTCAAGACCCTCAACCCCAATGCGGAGCCGACGCTGATGAAGCGCATCCCCCTTATTCTCATGACATTCGCGCTGGCAGGCTTTGCCGCACCTCTCACAGCGTTTGCCGACGACAAGGTCGTCGCCACGATCGATGGCAAGCCCATAACGGAAGGCGATCTTGCGGTTGCGGAGAGCGAAATCGGCTCCGACATGGGCACAATGCCGCCGGAGCAGAAGCGCACGTCCCTTCTCGAATTCCTCATCGACAACCAGCTTTTTGCGGAAGCCGCCGAAGCCGAAAAGCTGAATCAGGGCGCCGACTTCGAAACGCGCCTCAACTATTTGAAACGGCGCGCACTTCGCGAGTTGTACTTCGACAAGGTCATCAAGGCTTCCGTCAGCGATGCCGACGCGCGCAAGATCTATGATGATCAGGTCAAGCTTTTGAAGCCTGAGGAAGAAGTATCGGCCCGGCATATTCTGGTCGCGACAGAAGACGAAGCCAAGGCCTTGAAGGAAAAGCTCGACAAGGGCGCCGACTTTGCTCAGCTCGCCAAAGAAAACTCCAAGGATCCTGGGTCCAAGGATGATGGCGGCAACCTCGGTTACTTCGGCCACGGGCAGATGGTGCCGCAGTTTGAAGAAATCGTGTTCAAGCTGAAGAAGGGTGAAGTTTCCGACCCGGTGAAGACGCAGTTCGGCTGGCACCTCGTGAAGCTGGAAGATCGCCGCACCAAGCAGCCGCCGGCCTTCGACATCGTCAAGGACCGTATCGTTCAGTCGTTGCTTCTGCAGAAAGCACAGCAGACGGCTGTTGGGCTGCGCGGTAAGGCGAAAATCGAGATCGTCGATCCGGAGATCAAGAAGACGGTCGATGCTCGCAATGCGTTGATCCAGAGCCAGTCGAAGCCTGCAGCCGCTGAACCGGCGAAGGAAGCTCCGAAGGACGCGCCGGCGGAAGCGCCGAAGCCCTAAGCTTCGCCTTTTCAGTTCCAGCCGCAAAGTTCCTGCTCGGGCCGCTTGATTATGGCGGCCCGATCTGTTTCAGGGAGCCACTTAGCCTCGCCGGAGATCAATTATGGGCAAAGTCCCGAACGTTTCGCCGTTTGCACCCAAGACGCTCGCAACGCTGCCCATCATCGACGGCGTCGCGTTCGCGACCGCCGAAGCCGGCATTCGCTACAAGAATCGCACTGACCTGCTGCTTGCCGTGCTCGATGAGGGAACGTCTGTCGCCGGCGTTCTCACCCAGTCGAAGACGGCATCCGCTCCGGTGCTTGCCTGCCGTAAACACCTGAAAAAGGGCGAGGCACGAGCGCTCGTCGTCAATTCCGGCAATGCCAACGCCTTCACAGGCAAAAAGGGCAGCGACGCGGTGGACGTCACGGTTGCACATGCCGTTGAGGCGGTCGGATGCAAACCGCATGAGGTGTTCGTGGCTTCGACCGGCGTCATCGGCGAACCTCTCGACGCCGAAAAGTTCGCGCATCTACTCAGCGGCCTCGCCAAAGAGGTTGAGCCCAACGCCTTCGAAAAGGCGGCGCGGGCGATCATGACGACGGACACCTATCCGAAGCTCGCGACGCGGACGGCGCTGATCGGCGATGTCGCGGTCACGATCAATGGCTTCTGCAAGGGCGCCGGCATGATCGCGCCCGACATGGCCACGATGCTGTGCTTCATCTTCACCGACGCCGCGATCTCATCCGATGCGTTGCAGGAGCTTCTGGCCGAGCACGCCGAGACGACGTTCAACTGCATGACGGTCGACGGCGATACGTCGACCAGCGATACCTGCCTTATGTTCGCGACGGGTAAAGCCGAGGCTCGCGGGCAAAAGCCCATCACGAAGGCCAAGTCGAAGAAGCTCCAGGCATTCTCCGAGGCTCTTTACGACCTGATGCGCGATCTCGCGATCCAGGTCGCGAAGGACGGCGAGGGTTTGACGAAATTTGTCACTTTCGAAGTCGGCGGCGCCAAATCGTGGGCTGCGGCGCGGGCGATCGCGCTTTCCTGCGCCAATTCACCCATTCTCAAGACGGCGATTGCCGGAGAAGATCCGAATTGGGGACGCGTCGTGATGGCCGTCGGCAAGTCAGGTGAAGCTGCGGACCGCGACAGGCTTTCGATCTGGTTTGGTCCCTATTGCGTCGCGCGGGACGGGGAGCGCGCCGAGGATTACGACGAGAAGACGGTAGCCGCCTATATGAAGAACTCCGAAATCCTCATTCGGGTCGATGTCGGAGTTGGCAAATCGGGCGCACGGGTTTGGACCTGCGACCTCACGCATGAATACGTGTCGATCAATGCCGATTACCGGAGCTGAAGAGCTGAGGGTTCATGGATAAGGCGTTCTGGCACGAGCGTTGGCAGAACCGCGAAATCGGATTTCACCAGCAGCGAATCCATTCGCAGCTTTTGCGCTTTTGGCCGAAGCTCGGGTTGCCGCAACAAAGCGCGGTCTTCGTTCCGCTTGCGGGGAAAAGCCGCGACATGGTCTGGCTCGCGACGCAAGGGCATCGCGTGATCGGGGTCGAACTGTCGGACGTTGCCGTGCGTGAATTTTTCGAGGAAGGCGGGCAAGTGCCGGACCGCACCTCGGCGGGCGCGTTCGAGATTTCGTCGGCTGGCCCGTTCGAGCTTTATTGCGGCGATTTTTTCGAGATGTCTTCCGACGTCCTGAAGGATGTCGTTGCCGTCTACGACCGCGCCGCGCTGATTGCGTTGCCGCCTGGAATGCGCGCCCATTACGTCGAGACTCTCGCGCGCATCGTGCCGCGTGAGGCGATCATCTTTCTTATCGCCATCGATTATCCCGAGGGCGAAATCACGGGTCCGCCATTTGCCGTTTCGCCGGATGAGGTTCGCCGTATTTACGGGGGATTATTCAAGATCGAGGTGCTCGATAGCCGCGATGGACTTGCCGAAAGCGAGAACCTGCGGAAACGGGGCGTGACGCGTCTCGAAGAAACGGCCTATCTGCTTCGGCGGCGCTCATGAAACCGCTGCTGCTCGTCGCTGCCGTCGCGCTCATCGATGACGACAAGCGGGTGCTGATCGCCCAGCGCCCGGAAGGCAAGTCCATGGCCGGTCTCTGGGAATTTCCCGGCGGCAAAGTGGAGACGGGTGAAACGCCCGAGGATGCTCTTTGCCGCGAACTCAAAGAAGAACTCGACATCGAGCTTTGCCGGACGTGCCTTGCGCCGTTCAACTTCGCCAGCCACGCGTATGAGAAATTCCATCTGCTGATGCCGCTCTACATTTGCCGGACGTGGGACGGCGAGATCAGACCCCGTGAGGGGCAGACCGTGAAATGGGTCCGGGCTCTCGATCTCAACCGCTATCCGATGCCGCCCGCCGACGAGCCGCTCATTCCTTGGCTGAGGGATCTGTTGAGCGAGGCTTCAGTACATCTTTGAGGCTGACTTCGGCCGATCCAGGCCGCAGCGGCTTCTGCTGGCTTTCGTGGGGTACCCAGCCTGTCAGCGTGACGATTTCGAACGTCGCCGGAATGCGGCCGCCGGGAAGACCGAAGCGCTCCTGATAGATTTGCGCCGCCCGGAGCAGGAGGCTGCGCGTCACCGGTGTTCGGCGGCGTTCGGTCAGCGGATTGCTCGCCGCCATGGCCTTTATTTCCTGCATTAGCGCCAGCGGCGACGCGTAGGTTACCTCGATCACGTCGTTGTCGGCGACCGGCAGGGCAAACCCTGCGCGCTGGAGAAGTCCGCCGAGTTCGCGCACATCGGCAAACGGCGCAACTCGCGGGGAGGCGCCGCCTAGGACCTCATCCTCCGCAAGGATCCAGGCTTCCCTCAATTCCTTCAGGGTCTCGCCGCCGAGCAGGGCGCCGAGAAAAAGGCCGTCGGGCTTCAAGGCGCGATTGATCTGGATGAGCGCACCCGGCAGGTCGTTGACGAGGTGCAGCGAGAGACCGGACACGACGAGATCGAGGCTGGCCGCCGCGAACGGCAGCGCCTCGTCATCGGCGACAACTTTGAGGCCCGGTGCCCGCGCGAGGCTCGCGAGGGATGGTTCGACGTCGATGATGGTTCCGATCGAGGGAAGCTGCCGCAGCCGCTCAGCCACGAGCCCGTGATAGGCGCCGAGGCTAAGCCCAAGCGGAAAATTCCGGCGCACGAGGGAAAGCCGGTCCGCGAAATCTTCGGCGACCCGCTCCAGCAGGAAGTCCGGAAGGTTTTCACCGCCGGTTGCATTAGCGACGCGGTCACGGCGGGTTCTAATAAATTTGCGGTCGAAAATCCGCGGTGCGCCGGGCATCTGCTGTCTTTCCAGTAGAGAGACCCTGGCCAGTAGAACGCCGCCCGGGTCCGCATCGAAGCTCTCGCTGGCGTTAGCGCGTTGCGCTAGGGTTGCGCAATGTCGAACGGAGATATGGTTGCAGAAGCCGACGCGGACGATAGCCTGAGCAGCGGCTCCGGTGTCCTCTCGCGTATTCGGCCATTCACCCGGCTTCGACGCGCAGCCCTCGACATGCTGCTACCTCCCGTCTGCCTGGGCTGCCGCGTCCGGATCATGGATCATGACGCGCTCTGCCCCTCATGCTGGCAGCAGATCAATTTCGTCCGGCCCCCGCTCTGCGACCGGCTAGGATTGCCGCTCGCCGTCGATACGGGCGCGCCAACGCTCTCCGCGGCCGCGATCGCTAATCCGCCGGATTATGATCGGGCCCGGGCCGTCGCCAACTTCGATGGGCTGATGCGGGTCCTCATTCACGGGTTCAAATTTCACGATAGCCACAACGCGCGGCGCTTGTTCGGGCGATGGCTCGCGGAGGCCGGGCGGGAGATCCTGGCGGACGCCGACCTTCTCGTGCCGGTGCCTCTGGCGCGGTGGCGGCTGCTGGCACGTAGATTTAACCAAGCGCAAATTCTGGCGGCGGAAGCCGGGCGGCGATCGGGAAAGCCGATCAATCCGTTCGCGCTCGTGCGGTCCCGTTCAACGCCTCATCAAATCGGTCTGACCCGCGCGCAGCGGATGCGAAACGTATCGGGCGTCTTCCGTGTTCCTCAGGTCGAATTGCAGAATATCGCTGGAAAAGCCATAGTTTTGGTCGATGATGTCATCACGAGTGGTGCAACGGCATCAGCCGCAGCCCGGGCTTTGAAACGGGCCGGCGCTCGCAAAGTCGACGTGCTCGCTCTTGCGATTGTTTCAGAACGTTATTCTTGAAACTGCAAAGGGCGTGGCAAAGGCGCGGCACAGCGGCGCAAATCCACGAAGCAAGGTTGCATGACCTCGGGAACGGTTTAGTTTTGATTCGAACTATTTGAATGGCGTGTTGAGAGGCGCCGCGAAATGCAGAAGGTGACGGTCTATACTGCTGGCAATTGCTGCTACTGCCACATGGCCAAAGACCTATTGCGGCGCAAAGGCGCCGCCTTCGAGGAAATCGACCTCACCGGTCGCAATGATTTGCGTGCTGACCTGATCTCGCGGGCCGGCGGCCGAAGAACGGTTCCGCAAATCTGGATCGGGGACGTTCACGTAGGCGGCTGCGACGACCTTTTGGACCTCGAACGCAACGGCCGCCTCGATACGCTTTTGACAGCATCCTGATTATGTCCTCGCGATCCAAAACAGCATTCCGCGCCGCCCTCGTCCAAATGCGAGCCGGGCGCAGCGTCGAGCGCAACGTCGCCGACGCCGTGTCGCTCATCAACGAAGCGGCCGATCGCGGAGCGGGCTACGTGCAAACGCCGGAATGCACGACCCTGATGGAACTCGATCAGGACCGTCTCATGAGCGAGACGAAGCCTGAGGACGGCAACGCCGCGCTTCGAGCGTTCACCGATGCTGCTCGCGCGCGCAAGCTCTGGCTTCACATCGGCTCGATGGCCGTAAAGGTCGGCGAGCGGAAACTTGCCAATCGTACCTACGTCATCGCACCGGATGGGACGATCGCGGCCCGCTACGACAAGATCCATATGTTCGATGTCGATCTTGGCGGCGGCGAGTCCTACAGCGAGAGCGTGAACTATCAAGCTGGCCCGAGCGCCATTCTCACCGAGCTTCCGTGGGGCCGGCTCGGGCTTACCATTTGCTACGATCTGCGCTTTCCGGCTCTGCACCGGGCGCTGGCGAAGGCCGGAGCCAAGTTCATCGCCGCGCCCGCAGCCTTCACGCGCACGACGGGCGAAGCACACTGGCACACCCTTCTCAAAGCGCGCGCCATCGAGACCGGTACTTTCATTCTCGCCGCTGGACAGGGCGGACGGCACGAGAACGGGCGGGAGACGTTCGGGCACAGCCTCATCATTTCACCGTGGGGCGAAGTTTTGGCGGAAGCGGGGGTTGATCCCAGCGTCGTTGTCGCCGATATCGACTCGACCTACGTCGACCAAGTGCGGCGGAGAATTCCGTCACTAACGCACGACCGCGATTTCGATATCGTGGTCGCCAACGCGAAGGCACCTTCGCTGGTGCAAGGAACGTGATTAAATATCGCCTGGGATGTCCGTCCGGACATGAGTTCGAAAGCTGGTTTCGCGCCAGCGCCGATTACGACGCGCAAGTTCTTGCAGGCGCGATCGAATGTCCGCTGTGCGGTTCGATCGATATTTCCAAGGTGCCGATGGCGCCCTCGATCGTGACCAGGGCAACAGTGGCGCCGCCGCGGCCTGATAATGCCATCGCGATGCAAAGCGGAGACGCCAAGGCCGCGCTTGAAGCGCTGCGCGCCATCAAGAAGACGATCTTCGAGAGCTCGGAGGATGTCGGAACGCGTTTTGCGGAAGAAGCGCGAAAGATGCATTTTGGCGAAATCGAAGAGCGGCACATTCGCGGAAGCTCGACGCTCGAAGAGGCGCGGGAACTCATCGACGAGGGCGTGCCGTTCGGTATCCTGCCCGCGCTCCCTGAAGATCTTAACTAAAAGCGCTCTCCCCCGTCCTTTTTGAACTGCCTCGCCCGTTCAGAGAGGCATTTTGGCGGTTGCTAGCCGGGGCGGAAGCGGTGCAAACATCATCTCCGGATCGGGGGCTCAGTCCGTCCCCGTGGAGATCGCACCCGAATGACATCAACCGTTAGCCGTCTCGATGCCTCTGCTCTTGCCGCCAGCCGCGGGGGGCCTGCAATCCGCCATGACTGGACGAGCGCCGAAGCGCTGGCGCTCTATGAGCTTCCGCTCATGGATTTGCTTTTCCGCGCCCAAAGCGTGCACCGGACGTCTTTCGACCCGAACAAAGTTCAGATGAGCCGCCTCCTGTCGATCAAGACGGGCGGCTGCGCGGAAGATTGCGGCTATTGCAGCCAGTCCGCCCATCACAAGACCGGCCTCAAGGCCTCCAAGCTGATGGAAGTCGAGCGCGTCATCTCGGAAGCCAAGAAAGCCAAGGCCGCCGGTGCGACTCGGTATTGCATGGGCGCTGCGTGGCGCAGCCCCAAGGCGCGAGACATGGACGTCGTGGTCGCCATGGTCGAAGGCGTGAAGTCGCTCGGCATGGAAACGTGCATGACGCTCGGCATGCTTTCGGACGACGATATCGTCAAGCTGCGCGATGCCGGCCTCGACTACTACAATCACAACGTCGATACGTCGGAAGCCTACTACGACAAGATCATCACCACGCGGACATACGCCGACCGGCTGGAAACGCTGGCGCGGGTTCGCGACGCTGGCATGAAAGTTTGCTCGGGCGGCATCATCGGCATGGGCGAAGAGCGCCAGGACCGCGTCGACATGCTTGTGACGCTCGCCAATCTCGAAGAGCATCCCGAAAGCGTTCCGATCAATATGCTGATCGCCATTCCGGGAACACCGCTCGAAAATACCGAGCGGATCGACCCCATCGATTTCGTGCGCACGATCGCGGTTGCCCGCATCATGATGCCGAAGTCATTCGTGCGCCTCTCGGCTGGCCGCACGGAGATGAGCGACGAGATGCAGGCGCTCTGCTTCTTTGCCGGTGCCAATTCGGTATTCGTCGGCGAGACGCTGCTGACTGCGGAAAATCCGGGTGAAGACACGGACAGCAAGCTTTTTGCAAAGCTCGGTCTTTCGGCGCTCGAAATCGAGGTCGCTCATCCTCACGAGCACGAGACGGAGCTAGCGTCCACTGCGGTTCAACGGGATGCCTGCCAATCATGAGCGTGCGCTCGACGCGCTCCTGCGTCGCGGGCGTTTGAGAACGCTCGAAACGGCGCACGGCATCGATTTCACCTCCAACGATTATCTCGGGCTCGCGCAATCACGCGAGCTCACGCAGGCGGTCGAGCAGGCGATTGCTCGCGGCGTGCCGGTTGGTGCGGGGGGATCGCGCCTGCTGCGCGGCAATCACCATGAACACGAGGCGCTCGAGCAGGAAGCGGCGCGCTTTTTCGGGGGCGAGACAGCGCTATTCTTCGGCGGCGGGTTCATCGCCAATTCAGCGCTGCTCTCGACGTTGCCATCACGCGGCGATCTCATCGTCTATGATGAATACATTCACGCGAGCGCGCACGACGGAATGCGCCTATCGAAGGCGAACGCAATCTCGGTTCGCCATAACGATGCACAGGCGTTCGAGGAGACAATCGCAAGCTGGCGGCGAGACGGCGGAACGGGGCAGCCGTGGATTGTCATCGAAAGCCTTTACAGCATGGACGGCGACCGGGCGCCGATCCGCGATCTCGCTGACATCGCGCAGCGTCACGATGCGATGCTCATCATCGACGAAGCCCACGCGACCGGCGTTTTCGGACCGAGTGGGCGGGGACTCGCAGCGGATCTCGAAGGCAGCGATAACGTCATCAGCTTGCATACTTGTGGCAAGGCACTCGGCGTCATGGGCGCGTTGGTGATTGGCCCACGCGTCATCAGAGATTTTCTCGTCAATCGCGGAAGGCCATTCATTTACGCCACGGCTCCGTCGCCTTTGATTGCGGCGACCGTGCGTGCGGCAATCGAGATTTGCCGGACACAGCCCGAGCGGCGCGAGCGTCTCATGAATCTCGTCGCGCATGCAGAGCGCGAACTCAAGGCGAAGACGCGCTTCGTTCCGTCCGGCTCCCAGATTCTCCCGCTGGTCGTCGGCGGCGATGTTCCGGCGGTCGCGCTCGCGAAGTCGATGCAGAGTCGCGGCTACGACATCCGCGCGATCCGTCCGCCGACTGTGCCTGAGGGAACGTCCCGGCTACGGCTGACGATAACGCTCAACGTCGATGAAACTCAAATCACGCGTCTTGTCGACGACATCGCCGCGGCGCAAGCGGAGAACGCGGCATGACCATTCGCATCGTCGTCGCGGCAACCGGAACGGATATCGGCAAAACCGTTTTTTCCGCGGCGCTCACAAACGCACTCGACGGTTATTACTGGAAGCCGGTGCAGGCGGGCTTGGCGGGTGAAACGGATTCCCAGACCGTCAACCGGCTGACCAGCGTCGCCGAATCCCGGATTCTTCCCGAGCGGTACCGGTTGAACACGCCGGCTTCTCCGCATTTTGCCGCCGAGATCGACGGCATCGAAATCGACTCGAAGAAGCTTTCTCCGTTCGGTTTGCCGACGCCGCTCGTCATAGAAACAGCGGGGGGCCTCATGGTGCCGCTGACGCGCAGACTGTTGCAGATCGATCTGCTGGCGCAGTGGAGGCTGCCTGTCATTCTTTGCGCTTCGACGGAGCTCGGCACGATCAATCATTCGCTGCTTTCGATCGAAGCACTGAAGCGTCGCGCGATTCCGGTCCTTGGCGTCGCCTTCATCGGCAATGAAAATGCCGACAGCGAGCGCACGATCGTGTCGTTCGGCGCCGTGAGGCGGCTCGGACGGCTGCCGCGTCTTAGCGATCTCAATGCCGACACGTTGCAGGCTGCGTTCGCCGAGAATTTCTCGGTGGCGGACGTTCTCGATATCGGGGCAGTCGGGCCATGACGTCCTCCGCGATCTGGCATCCGTTCACGCAACATGCGCTCGAACCTTCGATGACGCGCATCGCACGGGCGGAAGGTGCGTGGCTTGAAACTCCCGAGGGGAAGCGGATCTTCGACGGCGTCTCGTCGTGGTGGGTCATTACGCACGGACATCGGCATCCCAAGATCATCGAAGCCATTCGCGCGCAGGCCGAGTTGCTCGACCAGGTCATCTTCGCCGGTTTTACGCATGAACCTGCGGAGGCCGTCGCGGCAGGTCTGTTGCAGATTGCGCCCGACGGTTTGCGTCACGTGTTCTTTTCGGACAGCGGTTCGACGTCAGTCGAAGTCGCTCTGAAGATGGCGCTTGGCTATTGGAAAAATACAGGCAAGCCGCGTACACGCATCCTCGCGTTGGAGGACGCTTATCACGGCGACACCATCGGCACGATGTCGGCCGGGGCGCGCGGCGTATTCAACGCGGCCTACGAACCCTTGCTTTTTGAAGTCGGCCGGATTCCGCTGCCCAAGCCGCACCATGCGCAGCCGACATTCGATGCGCTCGAGATCGCCTGTCGAAAAGGCGACGTCGCGGCCTTCATTTGCGAGCCGCTAATTCTCGGTGCGGGCGGCATGCTGATGTACGACGCCGATGCGCTGAAGGAGATGCATCGGATCTGCAAAGCGCACGACGTGCTCTTCATCGCGGATGAAGTGATGACGGGCTTCGGCAGAACGGGAACCGTGTTTGCATGCGAGCAGGCGGGAATATCGCCGGACATTCTTTGCATCGCCAAAGGAATTACAGGAGGCTCTCTCCCTCTCGCAGTGACGATGTGTTCTGCGCCCATCTATGATGCGCATCTCTCGAAAGACCGTTCGCGGACGTTTTTTCACTCAAGCTCGTACACGGCCAATGCGATTGCCTGCGCCTCGGCGGCGGCAAATCTCGAGGTCTGGCGCACGGAGCCCGTCATCGAGCGGATTTTGGCTCTGACGCAGAACCAGGCACTATGCCTGAATGATCTCGAATCCGACGCGCGCTTCTCAAATCTTCGTCAGCTTGGCACGATAACGGCCTTCGAGCTTGCCCATGCGCAAGCCGGCTATCTGGCCGATATCGCATTGAAGCTCCGCGCGCTACTTCTCGAACGCGGCGTGCTTCTTCGCCCTCTTGGATCGACCGTTTACGTCATGCCGCCCTATTGCACGACCAAAGACGAGTTAAAATTCGTCTACCGCAGCATCGTCGAAGCCGTCGATGAGGTGCTGAGATGACGGGCGTCGAGATCATCGGCCTTGGCCACTACGCACCGAAGCGCATCGTTCCGAACAGCGAGATCGAGGCGCGACTCGGTCTCGAAGGCGGTTGGATCAAGCGGCGCACCGGAATCGACGAGCGGAGGTATGCCGCCGAGGGCGAAGCGCTCTCCGATATCGCGGTGAAAGCCGGTGATATGGCCTTGGCACGTGCCGGGCTTTCACGAGACGATGTCGGGTTGCTGCTGCTCGCGACATCGACACCGGATCACTTGCTGCCGCCATCCGCGCCGCTCGTTGCGCATCGTCTCGGATTGACGGCCGCCGGCGCTATCGACATGGCGGGCGCATGCGCGGGCTTCATCTATGCGCTGACGCTTGCCGACAGTTTCGTCAGAACGCAGCAAACGCCGGTTCTCGTCGTCGCGGCGAACATTCTGTCTCGGCGCATCAACGAAACGGATCGCGCGAGCAGCGTACTGTTTGCTGACGCCGCGGGCGCCGTCTTGCTTGCACCAAGTGCGCGTATCGATGCGGGAATTCGAGGCGCGCATCTCACGGCAAAAGGCCAGCATTACGATCTGATCACGATACCCGGCGGCGGCAGCCGCAAGCCCTTTTCGAAGATCGCCGATCCGAAAGAGGTGCTGATGGTGATGAACGACGGCAGGGCGGTCTATGCCGGAGCCGTTGCGATGATGACGGAGTGTGCGGAGAAGGCGTTGGCGAAGGCGGGGCTTTCAACGGGTCAAATCGATCATCTGATCCCGCATCAAGCCAACGCGCGGATGATCAATACGATCGCGCATCAACTCGATATTGCGCCAGAACGTTTGCGATCGACAATCGAGACCTTCGGCAACAGCTCGGCGGCAACGATCCCGTTCACGCTTTCGCTGACGGCGGAAGTTAAGCCGTATGCTGCGGGCGACACCGTTCTGATGACCGCGGCGGGCGCCGGATTGACCGGCGGCGCCGCAGTCTTTCGTTGGTAGTTTCTGAAGCGTTCGCTACTGGCGAATGCCCTCAATGCTCAGCGTCAGCTCTACCGTTTTCGCGGCCGGTCCGAGATCGCGCTTGATCCCGAAATCGGCGAGCGTCAATTCCGTCGTTCCGACGAAGCCGTCGCGATAACCGCCCCAGGGGTCCTTGCCGCCGCCGACGCGTTCCGCATCGATCGTAATTTCCTTCGTAACGCCGTGCAGCGTGAGCTTGCCTGTGATCTTCGCCTTGTCCGTTCCCTCGGTCTTGACGCTGGTACTCTCGAACGTTGCCGTCGGGAATCCGTCGGTGTCGAGCAGATCGGCGCCGCGCAGATGCTTGTCGCGCTCGGCGTGGTTGGTATCGACGCTCGTGGTGTCGATTTCGACCTTCACCTTTGAAGCATCAGGGTTCTTGTCGTCGAAGGAAAAGTTGCCTGAGAACTTGTCGAAGCGTCCGGTCAGCCAGCTGAAACCGAGATGCTTGATGCGGAAGGTTATCGAAGCATGGGCGTTCTTGGTGTCGATGACGTAGTCGGCGGCCGACGCGGGAAGCGTCGTCAGCAGCGCAAGCGATGTGGATGCGGCGAGAGCTGCTATTCTAAGTTTCATTGACGTCTTTCCTTTTTTCGATGGGTAATTCAGTTAGGCGGGCCCGACCACATACGCTGCAGAATTGCGCTCTTGTCGATGTAGTGGTGCTTCAAAGCGGCAAGCGTATGAACGACCGCGAGCGCGATCGTCGCGTAGGCGAGAATTTTGTGAACATAGCCGGCGCGGCTTTCCAGGCCATGCATTTGGAAGATCGAGGGGACGTTGAACCAGCCGAAGACGCTGATTGGTTCGCCACCCGCGGTCGAAATCAAATAGCCGCTCGCTATCAGCGCAAAAAGCAAAACGTAAAACCCCCAGTGGACGGCGATGGATGCCTTCTTCTCGATCGGCGACAACTCCGCGTCCGATGGCTTGACGTTGGCTGCACGCCAAATCCAGCGGACGATCAGCGCAAATAGCAGCAGCATACCGACGCTGCGGTGAATATCCGGCGCGGAATTATAGTAGGGGCTGTAGTAGTCGAGCCCCACCATCCACAGGCCGAGGAAGAACATGGCGATAATCGCAATCGCCATGAGCCAATGGAAAAGTCGAGAAACGATCCCGTAGCCTTCCGATCTATCGCGAACAAGCATCCTTGCCCCAAGCCAGCGCACGGGCGCGAAACCCCTGCCCGGCACACATGCGAGCGTCGTTTGGTTCTTTCAAGAGGGCACAAAAAGGTAACCGCGATCGCCGGATCAGCGTCCGCTCAACGCGTCGGCCGGCGCGCCAGCCACCATGTTGACGTCAACCCCGACGCTGACGGAATGCTCGCCGCCGCCGCGCAGGACGCCGCTGATCGGGCTCACGTCATCATAGTCACGGCCGTATGCGACGGTCACATGTTCGTCGCGCACGATCATGCCGTTGGTGGGATCGAGATCGACCCATCCGTATTCCGGCGACCACACTGAAATCCAAGCGTGCGATGCATCCGCGCCTTGCAGCTTGGGCCGGCCCGGCGGCGGCCGCGTGTGGAGATAACCGCTGACGTAACGCGCCGGAATGCGAAGGGACCGTAAGCACGCCAGCGCGGCATGCGCGAAGTCCTGACAGACGCCACGCTTCGTCCGGAAGACTTGGCTCAACGGCGTCGAGACATCCGTTGCGTGCGGGTCGAAGGTGAAATCGTTGTACATCCGCATGGTGAAATCCATCGCCGCGTCGAGCACAGGGCGCCCGGGCGCAAACGACGGCGCGGCATACTCTGCGATTTCGAGCGTCGGAGACGTGAGGCGCGAGGCGCAGCGGAACATCAGCACGTGGACGTCACGTTCGTGGTTCGCTGCGAGAAGCTTGTCGTCGAGGCGATCCCACGGCGTCGTGGCGAGGAGATTTATCGGCGGCGGAGACAGCTTCTCGACCGTGCTTCGCGCGATCAACACAAGCTCTTTGTGTTGCGATTCGATATCGAGAATGACGTCGATGTTTCCGAACGTATCGATACCATCTTGCCGCGACGCCGGCGCGGGTTCGACCGTCAGCCTGTGCTGACGAACGATCTGGCCGGGAAGCGTGCGCGGCGTCATATGCACGAGGTGCAGCGACTGCACGACCATCGAGCGATAGCGGTAATGCGTCTTATGCGTGATATCGAAAATCATAGCGAGTGCTCGACTCGCGTGTGGGCCCGGTGCGGAGCCTCTTCCATCACATTGAAATAGTGCCGGGTGATTTCGTTGGATAGCTCGGGCAGCATATCGAGCTGGTCCATCAGCAGACGTTCAAGCGTCGCGCCGCCCTCCTCTTTCGACATGGACTCGATATCGGCTCTGCGAAGCGACGTCAGAAGTGCGAGAATAAGCCGGCGATCTTCCGGCAATCCCGAACCTGGATGCGTATCGGGAAGTCCTTCGAGATGACGGGCAATCGCGGAGAGCTGATAGGCAAGGCTTCGCGGATTTGTTTCGTCGAGCAAAAGCAGATCGAGCACCAGCGGCAGCATGGGATCGAGCCGGTAACGCGATCGATACGTGATGAAGCTGTCGGCGAGTTCGAGCAGAAGCAAAAGACTGCTCGATGTTTCTTCCGGATCAGGAAGCGGAATGAATAGCGTCAGGATCGCTTCGCTGAGATCTTGTGCGCGCTCGATGCGCCGTCCCATGTCCAGAAACGACCAGCCGTGATTGCGCGTCATGTTCTCATGCATGAAGCCGTTGAAGGCGGCAATGGACGCAAGTCCTTCGTCCAGCACGTCGAGGACTTCGAGCGGCTGCGCCGAATTCAGCGCTTCCCGCCAGCGTTCGCCTGGGCGGAACTTCGTCAACGTTTGCCAGGCTTCGAGCGACAGGCGATCGCGCACGAGGTGGGCGACGCGATAGAGTCCGTCGAGCGTACGCTCTAGTGTGCGTAAGCTAAGTCCGCCTGTGATGAGGCGTTCGCACAGACGTTCGATTTCGGCGTCCGGCGGCGTCTCCCGGCTTTCCGAGCCGAGGCCCAGATCCTTGCCGAGGAGCACTTCCAGGCACCTGCGTGCCGCGCGGCGGCCGGTGTCGGGGACGCTGTCTTCCTCTATTCGCCGGAGGGCACCGCGCAGAACGCGCATCGTCCAGTCGGCGCGCTCGCTGTAGCGGCCGAGCCAGAACAAATCGTCGGCGACGCGGCTTTGAATCACACGTTGTGACCGTTCGATGCGAACCGTTGCCAGCGTCGGTCGCCAAAGGCTGATGTGCGGCGCGAGTTCGCGTTCAGATAGCACCCAGACGTCGCGCGTGCGGCCGTCCGGTGCGCTCAAAGCAACGGCGCGCTCAGGATCAATGCTCATGGCGAGCCCGCCCGGCATGACCTGATAGCCTGAGTTTGTTCTGGAAACGAAAAGGCGCACGGCAAACGGTTTCGGCACGAGCCCTTCGCGGGCGAGGATTGGCGCGGAGCTGAAGCCGACTCTCTCTTCCGCGACCAGCGTCGCTCCGTGAAGCTCGATTTCCCGCTTTATCCTCTCGCGTTCCGGCGCGGAGAGCCCGCGAGCTTCCCACCCGCGCGCGGCTTGACCGGGTCGCCCGGTGCCTTCCTGCGCTTTGCGGATGATGAACTTGTCGGACTGAGCGAAGAGTTCGCGCCGCGCTTCGGGATCGCCGAGCCAGCGACGCGGAGCATCCCTGAGTTGAAGATCTTCGCCGAGAACATGACGGGCAAGCGCCGGCAAATACGGCCCTAAGCCGCGGTTCTGCGCGAGTGCCGTACCTATGGCGTTGACGACAAGGCGTGGCGATCTCCGGCAAACGCGGAGTAACCCGGAAGGACCGATGAACCCTGTCGGATCGAGTTCCAGAGGATCGCTCGATTTCCCGTCGATGCAGCGCACGAGAAGGTCGATCTCTTTCAGGCCTTCGAGCGTCTTGAGATAAACTTGCTCGTTTCTGGTTTTGAGATCGTGGCCTTCGATGAGCAGATAGCCGAGGTAGCGCGCGAGATAGGCATGCGAGAAGTAGTCTTCGTGATGCGGACCTGGCGTCATCAACGCAACGCGCGCGTTCTCGCGCCCGCTGTGCAGCGTCAAGGTCGCCTGGAGTTCCTGAAAATAAGGGGCCAAACGGCGGGCGTTGCAGTCTCTGAAGAGATCACCAGCGACGTGCGTGTGCACGACGCGGTTTGCGAGCGCGAAGCCGATGCCCGCAAGCGTTTCGGTGTGATTGTCGATGACGTGCCATTTGCCGTCTTCGCCGCGCGCAATATCGGCGGCGTAAAACATCAAGCCGCCGGCGTTCGGCAGCACGCCGTTAGCCGGCGCGAGATAGGCGGCATCGGAGAAGATCAGCTCAGCTGGCAGCAATCCTTGGCGCAGCAGTTTCTGCTCGCCGTAGACATCATTCAACACCGCGTCGAAGAGCCGGGCGCGCTGGATCAGCGCTGTTTCCAATCCCTGCCATTCGCTCGCCGAAATGACGACCGGCAAAAGATCGAGCGTCCAGCGCTGCGGGGTGGTGTGTGGATCGGCGAAAATATCGTAGGCGATACCTGTCTCGCGGACCCGTGAAGCGATACGGCCGGAGCGAGCTTGACGTTCGTCTTCGGGAAGGGCGGCCACGCCCTCGAGCAACGTCTGCCACGCCGACCGCACTCCTCCGGATGCATCCAGCAGTTCGTCGAAACCCGTAATCTCCTTGCGCCGGTAAGCGCTCAAGAGATCGGATAATGGCTGCTCTCTCGTTGCCGCTGCTGTCGTCATTCCGACCGATCCACGCCGCGACGTCCTCCCCCCAAATGCAATCAAGCGCACTATCGTGCGCGGGGCCGCTCTCCGCAAGCGACGGCGCGCCGCGATGACGCGTAACGCGGCCCGTAACACACAATTAGTCTTTCACCCGGCGGTGCGGCGCAAATCCAATGTGCATGGATAATCGGGGTTAACGCTCTCGGGCTTGATGGACATCGGACCCGCCGTGTGTCCTTCCGCGTCGAAACGCGCGAGGCGGCGTCCTTCAGCTTCGTAGGCATTTATCGGAAAGACTTCGAAATTGCGTCCGCCCGGATGCGCGACGTGATATCGGCAGCCCCCGATCGAACGGCCGCTCCAGGTATCGACGATGTCGAACGCCAGGGGCACGTGCGTGGGGATTGTGGGATGCAAAGCGGAGGGCGGCCACCAAGCGCGATAGCGGACGCCAGCGACGGTTTCTCCCCAGTTTCCAGTCGGCGCCAGCGGCAGTGGACGGCCGTTGCACGTCACGGCGTAGCGATCGCCTGTTTGGCCCTTGACCTTCACTTCGACGCGTTCGAGCGAAGAGTCGACATAGCGTGCGGTACCGCCCGCCACACTCTCCTCGCCGAGCACATGCCAGGGCTCGAGCGCCTGACGCAGTTCGAGCGTGAGGTTCGACGCCGACACGGTTCCGTAGAGCGGAAAGCGGAATTCAAAATGCGGCCGGAACCATTCGAGTTCGACGGGTAGATTTGCGGCCTTGAGATCGGCGATGATCGTGGCGAAGTCTGACCAAAGGTAATGCGGCAGCATGAACCGGTCATGCAGCGCTGTTCCCCAGCGCACGAGTTTCTGGCGATATGGCTTTTCCCAGAACATCGCGATGAGCGCGCGTAGCAGAAGCTGCTGAGCGAGGCTCATGCGGGCATGCGGCGGCATCTCGAAGGAGCGAAATTCGACGAGGCCTAGCCGACCGGTCGCACTGTCCGGCGAATAGAGTTTATCGATGCAAATCTCGGCGCGATGGGTGTTGCCCGAGACATCAATCAGCAGGTTACGGAAGAGCCGGTCGACGAGCCAGGGTGGGATATGTCCGGCACCTCGCTCGGGGACTTGCGAAAGCGCGATCTCAAGTTCGTAGAGCGCTTCGTGGCGGCCCTCGTCGGCGCGCGGTGCTTGACTCGTTGGGCCGATGAACATGCCGGAGAAGAAATAGGAGAGCGCCGGATGATTTTGCCAATAGGCGATAACAGACGCCAAGAGATCGGGTCGGCGCAGGAACGGACTATCAGCCGGCTCCATACCGCCGAGCACGATGTGATTGCCGCCACCAGTTCCGGTATGTCTACCATCGAGCATGAATTTTTCGGCGGAAAGACGCGTCTCGTGCGCTTCCTCATAAAGGGCGGTTGTTATCGCGACCGTGCTTTCCCAGCTTGAAGAGGGATGAATGTTGACCTCGATGACGCCGGGATCGGGCGTGACCTTGATGACGTTGAGGCGTGCATCCGACGGCGGATTGTAGCCTTCGACCTGCACCGGAACGCCGGTGTCTTTGGCCGCTTCCTCGATTGCAGCGACGAGGGCCGCATAATCTTCCGCGTCCGTCAGCGGCGGCATGAACACGCAAATGGCGTTGCCGCGCGGCTCGACCGTCAGCGCGGTTCTGACGGAGCCTCCGATCTCTGGCGTGATCTCGATCGGCGTTTTTGGCTTCGCTGCCTCGAGCGTCACGACGCGGCGTTCTTGCAGCAAAACCGAACGCTCCGGCAACGGCCGCGACGGGCTCATCGGATCGCGTGGGATGACGTTCGATTGCTCGAGCGGCTCGAGCACTGGGAATGATTGCAGCGGAAGCCGGAAGCCAGCCGGAGAATCACCCGGTACAAGAAAAAGTTGCTCCCGGCGCAACGCCCAACGCTCGGTGACCCATCGGCGGCCGCGATCCGCAGTCTGCCAAGCTTGTATAGGAAGAACGTAGCTTGCGACGCCGCCCAGCCCGCGATCGAAAACGCGCGCGATCCTTTCGCGCTCGGCCGGGTCATCCAGTTTGTTGGCTTCCGCCGTGACGTTGATCGGCAGCTTACGTTCGACCAAGAGGAAATGCGCCGGATCTTCATAGGCCGGAATAGCGCTATCGACTGGCAGGCCAAGCTTGGCGCAGAGGCCGCGCATCAGATTATCGGCATCCTCGATCATCGCGGGGCGGGCGACGTTTTCGCTGACGATGAGGTCCTGGTTTTCCCAGAGCGGAAGGCCGTCGCCGCGCCAATAGAGAGCGAAGGCCCAGCGCGGAAGCTGTTCGCCCGGATACCACTTGCCTTGGCCATAGTGAAGCAGCCCGCCCGGCGCGAAGCGCTTCTGCAGGCGGCGGATCAGTTGATCCGCATAGCGACGTTTGGTCGGCCCGACGGCTGCCGTGTTCCATTCCGCGGCTTCCATATCGTCGGCGGCGACGAATGTCGGCTCGCCACCCATGCTCAGGCGGACATCGCCTTCGACAAGTCGCTTATCAATCGCCTTTCCCGTGGCGACGATGGTTTTCCACGTTTCGTCGTCGTAGGGCTTGGTGACGCGCGGCGTCTCGCGAATGCGCGTGACCGCCATTTTAAAATCAAATGAAACTTCCGCCTTCGTATGGCTGCCGCTGATGGGCGCGGCGCTAACGGGATGGGGCGTGGCAGCGAGCGGAATGTGTCCCTCGCCCGCCAATAGACCGGACGTCGCGTCGAGGCCGATCCATCCGGCGCCCGGAATATAGACCTCCGTCCACGCATGGAGATCGGTGAAGTCCGTCTCGGCGCCGGCGGGGCCGTCGTGGGGCTTCACGTCCGGCTTCAACTGGATGAGGTAGCCCGATACGAAACGCGCCGCGAGGCCGACGTTGCGCAGGATCTGCGTCAGAAGCCACGCGCTGTCGCGGCACGATCCGGAACCGTTGCCTAGCGTTTCCTCCGGCGTTTGAACGCCCGGCTCCATGCGGATGAGATAGCTGACATCTCCCTGCACCATGCGATTGAGATCGCAGATGAAGTCGATCGTGGTTTGCGTTTTGCGATTGATCTTCTTCAGATAGCGCTCGAGGTTGGGCCCGAGCGGCGCTGCAACGAGGTAAGGCGCGAGCTCTTTCTTCAACACGTCGTCATAAGCGAACGGCCAATTCGTTGCTTTTTCCTCGATGAAGAAGTCGAACGGATTGATCACCGCCATATCCGCCACGAGATCGACAGTGACGGAGAATTCGGTCGTTTCTTCCGGGATGACGACGCGAGCGAGAAAGTTGCCGAACGGATCCTGCTGCCAGTTCAGGAAGTGCGTCTTCGGTGTGATCGTCAGCGAGTAGCTCAGGATGGGCGTTCGGCAATGTGGCGCGGGGCGGAGGCGTATCACCTGCGGCGCCATGCTTACCCGTCGATCGTAGCGGTAGCTCGTTTGATGGGTCAGCGCGACGTGAAGAACCATGAAGCGGCATTATCCCTATTTTGATCTGATCGCGGAGTAGCGAGCCTTCACCAACGGCTCCGCGACGACCACGGAAACGAAATAGTCTTATCTGCGTTACCGGGCCGGAAGTTGTGGTACAAGCGTGGGGCAGCCTAAAAAGTTCGCAGTTGACCATTCTGCTTTACGTTTGAGCAAGGTGCCTGAAAAATTGAGGCCCGGTGCGATTTATAAGGGCATCTGTGTGTCTGATCAGCAAGGTCTGAAAATCGGCGTCTGCGCGCCACGGCAGTTTCCGTCGAAGGCCTCTTGCGAACATTTTGGCAATCGGTACGCGGCATGAAGAATTACGCCTGCTCGCACTGTGGAAACACGGTGTACTTCGAAAACGTGAAGTGCATGAAATGCAGCAGCGCGCTCGGCTTCGATACGGATGAGTTGGCGATCGTCGCGATCGAGAAAACCGGCGTCAGCGAAGTTACACCCGAAGCGCCGATCTTCCGGAAGCTCAGCAGCACGCCTTACGACGTTCCGATGCGTTATTGCGCGAATGCCGAGTTTGGCGTTTGCAACTGGCTGACGCCTGAATCCGAGAGCAACATCTTCTGCAAGGCTTGCGACCTCAACCGCCTCATACCAAACCTCTCGGAACAGGGTAGCTTGCTTGCGTGGCGCGCGCTTGAGCACGCGAAAAAGCGCCTTGTCTACTCGCTGCTCAGGTTCGGTTTGCCATTCGATGGCCAGGCTTCGGCGAAAGGTCCGCTCACGTTCGACTTCGTGCGCAATGCTCTCACGGGCCATCTCGACGGCGTCGTCACCATCGACGTCAGCGAAGCCGATTCCGTCGAAAGAGAACGGCAAAGGCAGCAGTTCGACGAGCCTTATCGCTCGCTGCTCGGCCACCTCCGCCACGAAAGCGGGCATTATTATTGGATGGTTCTTGTCGAAGAGGCCAATCGGCTCGATGAGTTTCGCGCGGTTTTCGGCGACGAACGCGAGGACTACGATGCGGCGTTGACGCGCCATCACAACACGGGTCCCGCATCCGATTGGCAGGAGCGGCACGTTTCCGCCTATGCCAGTGCGCATCCCTGGGAAGACTGGGCCGAAACTTGGGCTCATTATCTTCACATGGTCGATGCGCTCGACACGGCTGCGGCCGAAGGCATGGAAGGTCACGGTCTTCGCCTTGATCTGCGCGATGACATCTATTCGAGCGGCACGTTCGATACGCTGATGGCGCGATGGGTGCCGTTGACGATCGCCATGAACAGCCTGAGCCGCAGCATGGGCCACGACGATTTCTACCCGTTCGTGATCCCGCGCGCCGCTTACGACAAACTCGCGTTCGTGCATCGCATTATTCACGAACGCGCAGAGCAGCCCGAAGCTCTGACGGCGGCCAAAGTTTAAACTTGACTCCATAAGTATACTTTAGCTTAATGGCTCCATTCGCCATTTGCGGGGCCTTGAACCCCGATACTTTGGAGAGAACCCATGAAACGCTCGCACCTCAGTGGTGAGCGGCTAGACGTGCGCGATAATACCGGCGCCGTGCTTGCCGCATCGATGTTCGCAGCCTCAGTCGGAATGATTTGGGACTTGGCCACCGGCCATGTCTCCGCATTCGACCGCATGCTTTCAAACCTGTCGGAAGATGAACAACCCGACGACGGATCTTGAAATCTACGGCGCGCAAAATCGAAATTGACACAGCGGATGAGCAGGATGCGGAACAAAACTACGAAGCCAAATGACGGCAAGGCGACCGGGGAAGATGTCTGTGCGGGTCACGCACTGGGATTTCCGATGCGGGCGGAACTTGGATTTCTGCCAATCGAAAGCATCACGCTCGATGTCTTTCGCTGCCTTTGCGAGGTCTACACCACGGGCTCTGCGCAGCCGTGGGAAATCGCCATGAAAGAGGCCGAAGAAAAGCTCGGCACCGGCGAAGGTCCGGTTCTTGTTGCGCGCGTGACGGCGCTTCTGAGAGCGCTCAGATCGGAACGCAAGATCGGCTTTTCCTATCTCAGCGTCGGCTGTCAGCATGTATCGCCGGATGAGCTTGCCGTGTCGGGATTGCTCAAGGCGGCGCGCGCCCGCGATGAGAGCGCATTAGAGCGCGGATTAAAACTTGCGCTCGATGGTCCCCAAGCGTCGGTGCGCACACAGTTTGCCGTCCGCGCCCTCGCCTCCCTGCAACTGCAGCACACCACTTCCGGTGCGGACATTCATGCCGATGCCGATAGTCATGAGCTGCAAAAGCAGACCGTCCAAAGCTTGTATCTTCACTGACGGGCACAGAAAGATATGCCCGTTTCCAGCCACATATCGTTGATTGAGCGAATGTCTCCAAAAAAAGAGGTCGCAGGTTCCACTCTGCGGCAAGCGGGATGCGAACCCATCTCCACAACAACAATACCAGACGCCGATGAGCCGGCAGGGAGTAGCATCCGGTACCGGGTCGACGAATTGCTCAAAGGTAGCCGCGAAGCAATTCTCCTGCACCGCGGGCAAGAGTATCGCCTGCGCATCACCGCTACCGGCAAACTCATTCTGACGAAATAAAAGCAACCTGGGGCGTTCCATATGGGCGTGGCGACTGGACGATTTGCAATTGCGGGCGCTCTTCTCGCGCTTGCCGGATTATCCGCTGACGTGGGCTCCGACCGCTCGCGCGCGTTTGCGGCTGAAGCGCCGCCGCCTTCAGGTGCGATCCGAATTCTATCGCTGGGCGGCGATGTGACGGAAATCCTCTACGCTCTTGGACAAGGCGATAAGGTTGTCGCCGTCGATACCACGAGCCAGTTTCCCGCGAGCGCGCTCAAAGAGAAGAAGTCTGTCGGCTACTTGCGCGCGCTTTCGGCGGAAGGCGTTCTTGCCGTCAATCCGACACTCATCATCGCATCCGAACAGGCGGGACCGCCCGAGGTCGTCAAAGCCGTCAAGAGCAGCGGCGTGCAGTACGCGGATATCGCGGAGAAGCAGACGGCCGAAGGCGTGCCGGATAAGGTTCGCCGTATCGGCGGCATCGTCGGCGCGGAGGCGGAAGCCGAGAAGCTTGCTACAAAAGTCGCGGCCGACTTCGCTGCCCTCGACATCGACCGCAAGCAGATCAAAGAGCATAAGAAGGTGCTGTTCATCCTTGCCATTCAAAACGGGCGAGCGACGGTCGGCGGCACCGGTACGGGCGCGGATGCAATCCTGCAGCTCGCAGGCGCCGACAATGCAGCCGCCAGCGTTACCGGTTACAAGCCGGTGAGCGACGAACAATTGGCTGAGCTTGCTCCCGATGCCGTCGTCGTAATGCGCCGCGGCGATGGAGACCGCCACAGCGGCGATCTCGCCTTGTCATTGCCGGGCCTCAGCCAGACGCCAGCTGCAAAAAACAAAGGTCTCATCGAGATGGACGGTCAATATCTGCTCGGCTTCGGACCGCGTGCGCCCGCAGCCGCGCATGACCTCATGAAGGCCCTCTATTCCGGGCCGGGCCAAACCGCTGCAACGCCGTGAGTATCGCTGAAGGCAGGATCGCGCGCGTTACCGATGCCGTCAGGCCTGCGCGCAGCAAGGTCTTTCTTGCGCTCACCGGGTTGTTTCTGCTGTCGGCGATCTTATCACTCGCCATCGGTCCGACAGGCATTTCTCTCGGGTCGCTCCCGCGTGCGTTCGCGGCGGCCGCCGGCTATGCGGATGGCGCCGGGGCGAAACGTGACCGGCTCGTTCTCATCGACCTCAGGCTGCCGCGAACCCTTCTCGCGGCGTTCGTCGGCGCAGCTCTCGCGACGTCGGGTGCAATGATGCAGGGCCTTTTTCGCAATCCGCTCGCCGATCCGGGTCTCATCGGCGTTTCATCAGGCGCGGCGCTTGCTGCAATCGCGACCATCGTTCTCGGCCACGGGATCGCTGCTCCCCTCGTCGCGCCTCTCGGGATTTACGCTCTGCCGATAGCCGCGTTCTTCGGCGGGCTTGTCACGACGATAACGCTCGTTGCCATTGCTGCGCGCCGCGGTCACCTTGCGGTCGGCACCTTGCTGCTTGCCGGCATCGCACTCGGTGCGTTGTCGGGCTCGCTCGGCGGATTTCTTTCCTACGCCAGCGATGACCGCGAGTTGAGAGATTTGACGCTCTGGTCGATGGGAAGCCTTTCCGGCGCAAGCTGGGAAAAAGTTTTGGCGGTCCTACCTTTCGCAGCCGCTATCATCTTGGTCGTGCCGCAGCTCATGCGCGGGCTCAACGGATTTCTGCTTGGGGAGGCAGAAGCGATGCACCTCGGCATCGATACCGAACGAACGAAGAGGCTCACCATCGCGACGACGGCCGCAGCGGTTGGGGCGGCCGTGGCGGTTGCGGGCGTGATCGGCTTTGTCGGCCTTGTCGCGCCGCACGTGATGCGTCTCATCTCCGGCCCCGATCATCGCGCGGTTCTTCCCGGCAGCGCTATTCTCGGAGCGACGCTCGTCATCGTTGCCGACATCATTTCGCGTATGGCGATCCGGCCTGCGGAATTGCCGATTGGCATCGTGCTCGCGCTCGTCGGCGCGCCCGTGTTCCTTCATCTCGTGCTGAGACGCAGCATCGGCGGCGGAGAATAGGCGATGCTGGAAGCGCGTCACGTCTCAGTCATGGCCGGCCAAAAGCGGCTCATCGACGACGTCTCGCTGACGATCACGCCGGGCCGGTTGACTGCAGTCATCGGGCCTAACGGCGCGGGAAAATCAACGCTGCTGCGCATCATGGCAGGCGAACTCAAGCCAAGCGAAGGCTCGGTCTTCCTCGATGGCTCGGATATCCGGCAGATGTCGGTTGCGCGTCTCGCGACGCGTCGATCTGTCGTCGCACAATCGACAACGCTTTCCTTTCCGTTTACCGTTCTTGAAACCGTCATGTTGGGCGCGACGGTGCCAGCCTTCGGCATTCGCGACGACGCCGCGGCCGTTGTTGCGCGCGAGGCTCTGGCCGCCGTTGGATTGGCAAATTTCGAAATGCGGATGCTCAACCAGCTTTCGGGCGGCGAGCGTCAGCGCGTCCATATTGCTAGAGCTCTATGCCAGTTGGCCACGGCTCCGCGACATCAAGCAGAAGCAGCGGCGCTCCTGCTCGATGAGCCGACCGCGAGCCTCGATCTCAAGCATCAATGCGATGTACTCAGCCTAATTAAAGCGCAGTCGTCGCAAGGACGCGCGGTGATGCTCGTCATTCACGATCTCAATCTTGCCGCAGCATTCGCCGATGAAATCGTGCTTATGGCCGCCGGCAAAATCGCCGGAAAAGGTAAGCCTCACGACCTCTTGAATGAGGACCTGCTCAGTCACACGTTCGGGTGTCCATTGCGGGTGGTATCGTCAAACGATGGTGGGCGATTGATCCTGCCTGCGGCGATCACACGCAGAACAATAATCGGAGCGGCTGCTGAATGATGACGTTACCCGACGAACTTCCCGCCGAGGGCGTTGCCGTCCCATTGGCGATACCTGTTTTGCTTTCGACGAATATCGAACGCTCGGTTGAAACCTACGACAGCAAGGGCTTCAATATTGTCCGTGCCGCCCACAATTACCTCATTCTGCGGCGGCGAGCCGTTGAGGTGCATGTCTCGTCAGTCGCGCACATTCCTGAGCCGCATTGTGTCGCCGCGTACATTCGGGTCGCCGACGTCGACGAATGGTACTCGGCTTTTAAAAACGGCCCGGCAAAACGTCTGTCCGAGATTTCGGACAAGCCGTGGGGCATGCGTGAATTTCATTTCATCGATGACGACGGCAATCTTCTCAACATCGGCCAGATGTTGCCCGAGCATAGCGAATACCGGCTGGGTGACGACTGATGATAATGTTGACTTTTTATGGACACAACAATAGCGTTCCGCCTCGGCAAGCGGGTCCCAGCCGTCGCTAAACCGCTCCGCACACATCGATTTATCACTGCGTCTTTGGGCAAAATGACTTCCCGTCTCGCCGCTCTAAGGTCGCCGGCGGCCCGGAAGCTTGAAAAATTAGCCTCCGGGTCCGCATTTTTTCCATAGAAAGGTACACCAATGTACATCGCGATGAACCGCTTCAAGGTCGAGCCCGACCTTGCAAAAGATTTCGAGCAGCTTTGGATTGGCCGCGAAGTGAACCTGCACAAAGAGCCGGGCTTCATTACGTTCCACCTGCTTCGCGGACCGACGCGTGAAGATCACGTTCTCTATTCTTCGCATACGGTCTGGCGTTCGTTCGCCGACTTCGAGGCGTGGACGAAATCGGACTCGTTCCGGAAGTCGCATTCCTCTGCTGGCGGAGCGACGCGGAAGCTTTATCTCGGCCATCCGGAGTTTGAAGGTTTCGAGGTGATCCAGGAAGTTCTCTCCGACGGCTCGAAGTCCGTTCTTGCAGCGGCCGAGTGAACAGCAGCATGAGCGAAACCCTTTCATCTGAGGTCGCCGCGCGGCCGCCTCTGCGCGAACGGTTGGCGAAAAACGCTGACGGCATCCTCGAGCAGATCGCCCGAGAGTACGGCGTCAGTACATTCGAAGCCGTCGAAGCGCTTCCGAATGCGCACCGCGCCATAGTCGCCGGTAGCGAGTTCGAGAAAATATTGTCGGCTCTGACTGAGTGGGGACCCGTCGTCTTCATCGTGCATACGCCGGACATCGTTCTCGAATGCGAAGGGCCGATTCCGCCCGGCACCATTGGGCGCGGCTACTTCAATCTGCACGGCGATAGCCCTATCGGCGGACACATCAAGTTCGAGAACTGCACGCACATTGCCTTTGTGGCGCGTCCCTTCATGGGGCGTGAATCGCGGTCCGTTCAGTTTTTCAACGGCGCGGGCGAAGCGATGTTCAAGATCTTCGTTCGGCGCGACGAGACGCGCGAACTGATCAAAGAGCAGGTGACGTTGTTCGATGAACTGAGAGCAAGTCTCGACGGCTGAGTTTCCAGAATTCAGGGGCGAATAAATTCTTCGGGGGCGCATGGAAGTGCGCCCCTTATTTTCGTCTCACCGGCTTAGACGACGGGAAATCTGACTTCGGCGCGCAAGCCCGGCTCGTTGTCGAAGAGCTCGATCTTTGCCGAATGAAGTTCGACGATAGCTGCCACCAGGCTAAGCCCTAATCCGCTGCCTTCGGTCGAGCGGGCGCGCTCCAAGCGATAGAGGCGCCGGAAGACGTTCACGCGTTCGTGCTCCGGAATACTCGGCCCCGTGTCGGCGACGTCCACGACATAGCCGCCTCCGCGCTCGTAAAGATGCATCGTTATCTCGGTGCCGCGCGGACAATGGCGGATGGAGTTCTCGACGAGGTTCGCGAATAGCTGAACGAGCAATTCCGGATCGCCCCGCACGTAGGCCGGGCCGGGCCAATCGCTGATGTAGTTCAATTTGTCACCGGCGTCCTCGGCCACGACGTCGTAGACGTCGCGAACATCGGCAAGAACAGCTGCCAGGTCGACCGTCACAAATCGCGATCTGCGGGCACCCGCTTCGATCTGCGTAATCCGAAGCAGAGCGTCGAATGTTGCAGATATGGAATCAATATCCGCCAATGCGGCGTCGACTGCGTTGCGAAATTCCTGCTTGTCCTCGCTGTGCCGCGCATCATCCAGTCGCTGGCGCAATCGTCCGAGTGGCTTTTTGAGATCGTGGGCGATGTCGGACGACGATTGGTTGACGTTCTCGATCAAGCGCTGCAGATCGCCCAGCATGCGATTCACTTGCAGCGCCACCTGATCGATGTCGTCCTGCTGTCCGGAGATCGGAACGCGGGCGGTGATCTCGCCTTGAGATACTTTCGCAAGCGGGCGCGCGAAGGCATTGATGCGATGTTGCGCTTCCCGGGCGAAATAAGCGGCGCAAAGAGCGAGTGCCAAGGCTGCCGCTAGCACGCCGAAACCTAGCAACTTCAGCAGAAACGATTTCATCTGCTTGACTTCGCTATTATCGCTGCCGACGAGAAGGCGACCTTTTTGAAGCGGCCTCCATATCGCGAGGAATTCGTCGTCCGGCTCACCCCGGTCAAGCGTCAGAAATACGTCGGAGCGTTTGAGCGTCATCCAATTCTTCGAATCCCTGACGCCTCGGACATTGCCGGCCAAAAAGTTCCCGTTCTTGTCGACGAGCTCCATAATGAAATCGGGATCGCGGACGGATTCGCTTTCGCTGGCGACAAGAGCGACGAGGTCGTCGAATGTGCGCTCGCCATCGAGCGCTGCGAGCGAATCGAGCGTTGTCTCGACGCGGTCGCGGATATCGGCGACGAGCCGCGCGCTGGCGACGAAATAGACGACGGTGAAAAGCGCCAGGATCGTCGTGATGAAAAACAATGAGAACGTCGCCGCCAAGCGGAAGGGCGTGCGCTTCAGGAGATCACGAGCCGTCATGGACCGTGTATCCGCTCCCGCGAATGGTGTGGATCAACTCTTTGCCATAGGGCTTGTCGATCTTCGCGCGAAGCCGCGAGATGTGGGTTTCGACGACGCTCGTCTTGGGATCAAAATGGAAATTCCAGACGCGCTCCAGCAGCATCGTTCGCGTCACGACGCGGCCACGGTTGCGCATCAGGACTTCGAGGAGGCGAAACTCTCGCGGCTGGAGGTCAATGAGATCGCCACCTCTCGTCACCTTTCGGGCAACCAAGTCGATCTCGAGATCGCCGACTTTGAGACGCGTCTCCTCGCCCTTCGTATGCGGACGGCGCGCGAGTGCGTTGACGCGCGCCATAAGCTCAGAGAACGCAAACGGTTTGACGAGATAGTCATCGGCGCCGGCATCGAGGCCCTCAACACGATCATCGACGCCGCCAAGAGCGGTTAGGAATAAGACGGGCACGCCGCGTCCGGCGCTGCGAATGGTTTTTATGATGGCGAGCCCATCGAGACTCGGAAGCATCCGGTCGAGGATGATCACGTCGTAATTTTCGGCGACGGCTTGCGCGACCGCATCGCGCCCATCGGCGAGATGGTCCACTGTGTGGCCCTCTTCCTCAAGGCCCTTCAAGACATATTTTGCGGTATTCAGATCGTCTTCAAGCAGGAGAATTCTCATGCCCGTCTGCCCTCGTGCGCCCGGGATTTAGCCTTCGGCATTTCCGTCGCTTCCGCAGCATTTAGTACACGTTGCGATACGTGGCCAGTGCGAGATCGCATCCACGCATTCATTACGTAAATTTTAGGCGACGAAACGCCCGCTACGCAGGGCGATTGCGTCCCAACAACCGCTTTGGGCCTTCAATCGCGAGGACTATGAGGCCCGCAATTATGCTGCATGCCGCAAATCCCGCCGCAATCGGAAAAATCGAGCCGTCGAACGATCCGGCGACGATACCTCCGGCGATAGCGCCAATTGCGGTGCTGAGCGAGCCAACGACCGACGATGCCATCCCAGCGTTATGACCTTGCGGTTCCATGGCGAGTGAATTGAAGTTCGGCGCGATCAATCCGAAGAGAAAAAACGCGAAGCCCATCGCGATCGCGAAGATCCAGAAGCCGACCGCGCCTAGAGCCGCAGCGGCCGCCAACAGCACGGAAACACCGATGAAAGCGAACAACGCCGTGTGCGACACAAGCCGCATTCCAAGCCGGCCGACAAGGCGAGCGTTAGCGAATGAGGCCAACGCGATCGCCGAGGCGAGCGCGCCGAAGACGACAGGGAAGTTGTCGCCCATGCCAAACACGCCAACGAAAACCTGTTGGGCGCTCGCGACATAGGCAAGCAGACATCCGAACATGAAGCCGCCTGCAGCACCGTAGCCGGCCGTCTGGCCATTGAAGACGGCGGCCATAAACGCGGCTCGCAACGTCATCGCATGTTCCTTGCCAAGGGCGGGACGCGCCGTCTCCGGCAACCTCATTCCCGACCAGATTGCAGCAATCGCGGCCATCACCAGCAAGACGATGAAGATCCAACGCCATTCGCTGACTAGAACCACCGCCTGCCCGACCGACGGGGCGAAGACGGGGATCATGATGAACACCATCATTGCGAATGACATCACCCGCGCCATTTGACGGCCACTATAAAGATCGCGGACGACGGCGACTGCGATGATACGTGGAGACGCCGCGCCGACGCCCTGCATCACGCGCGCAAGCAGCAGTGTTTCGAACGATCCGGCCAGAATTGCGCCGATCGTGCTCAGAATGAAAATTGCGAGACCCGCCATCAGGACCGGTTTTCGGCCGAGGTGATCGGAGAGCGGGCCGAAGAAGATTTGGCCCAAGGCGAAGCCGGCCATGTAAAGAATGACGACGAGCTGCCTTTCGTTCTCATTCACAATGCCGAAGGTTGAGGCGATTTGCGGCAACGCCGGCAGCATGATGTCGATCGCCAACGCCGTAATCGCCATGAGTGCTGCGATCAGGCCGACGAATTCAACCAACGAGATCGATAGAGGGTTAGCGGGAATGTCCGATCGCGACGCTCGAGTGCGCGTCTCGCGCTCTGACGTTGTCATTTCATAATCCTGAAGATGGGTTTATCGGGCCGGTCCGAAGGTTGCACGGGCCTGGCGTTGAATGGGCATAAGACGCGACTGGTCTCGCTTGCGCGCTTCCGCGGCTGGTTAGCACGCGATGCCCCGGTTCGTCATCGCGCCGTTGCATGACATTGCCGCGGCGAAAACGCGGAGAGGCATTACCGGCCCCCGGGGCCCGGCCTCCTCCTTGCCTAAATGAAACTCGGAGTATTGGGTCTTTCCTGAGATAGCACCGCTTCGATGAGAAGCATGGTTGGCTTCGATGCCCACAGCACCTCTTCCGATCTCCGAAATTTTTCTCTCAATCAGGGGCTCCCGATGGCGCAGGCGGCACCGTGCGAAATCTCACTGCCAAATTGTCAAAATTAACTGGGATACGCGAGGCCAATAATGACCACCTTATATTTGGTGCAGGCGCAACGGTGAGAAACTGGAAACAATACGTCGACAACCATTGACAATTCTCCGCATAGACTGAGAATACTCAGCGCGAGGACTTTGTTTCATGCATATTTTTGGAATGCCTCATGCATTTTTATCCGACTGAGCGCGTTGCTTTATTTATCGATGGCGCAAATCTTTACGCCGCCGCAAAATTGCTCGGCTTTGACATCGACTACAGGAGATTGCTCCGCCTTTTCCGCGGCAGGGTGCAGCTCGTGAGAGCGCTGTACTACACGGCCATAGCAGACGAACAGCAATACTCTTCCATCCGTCCGTTGATCGATTGGCTCGAATACAATGGATTTTCGATGGTGACCAAGGCGTCGAAAGAGTTCATCGACAGCGCGGGGCGCAAACGCGTCAAAGGCAACATGGATATCGAGCTTGCCGTTGATGCGATGCGACTTGCTGACAATCTCGATCACATCGTGATCTTTTCCGGCGACGGCGATTTTCGCAGTCTGGTCGCTGCTCTCCAGCAAATGGGCAAGCGGGTGAGCATCGTTTCGACTCTGCAAACGCAGCCGCCGATGATCGCCGACGAGCTACGCCGGCAGGCCGATCAATTTCTCGATCTGGCGGATCTCGAAAAGGAGATCGGACGGGCCCAAAATGGACCGTCGGCGGCGTCGGACGATCTCTAACTCCTGCTCGACCCTGCTTGATGCGCGATTTTCATTTCGCGAGCTTTTTTGAAATGGCATCTTTTCTGTGAAACGGTTTATCGCCAAAAGCGGATTCCCCAGCCTTGGGATGAGGTTTTAGATGCTGACGACAATCAATTCTCAGCACTCGTTTTCTACCTGTGGCTCAATCAAAGCCATAGCCGTTTTATATCATCCGGACGTTTGGTGATCGACCGGATTGCAATTGGGCGGATTGGCTTGCAGCAGAGACTTCTCAATACCGCTTTGCTTCCCGCTGACGTTTCGATCAGCCTTCGCCGGGCGTTTCTCGCCAGGGCCCGTTCCGAAGCGTCCTCCCGTGTCGCCGCCCTCGACCGGCCTCCGTCAGGCAAGTCTGGTGTTGAGAGCGCCAAGACTGACTGCCCAGACTTGGAGCCTGTACGTCCGATCGCTATGCTGACACACGCATTTTGTGGCCGCAAAGATACGATCTTCGAGAGAAGATGATGGTGAAAGCTGGTGAAGCTAGGACCAGTTCCCCATTTTCGTCTGTGTAGGTCAGCTGGTCACGTGTTTACCTCGCCCGAAGAACGTCTCAATCGCTGCTTGAGATGAGAGAGGGTAGAGTCTTTGAAGAGTATAAGGTTCCGCAGGAACGCAGAGGCCGCCCTCGGTGGCTACCCCCGCATCAACGTCGGACGGCGCATGGTCAACTTTTTCATTCATCGGCCTATCTTTGCTTCGGCAATCGCCGTCATCATGGTCCTGGCGGGGACCATTTGCTATTTTCTGCTGCCAGTCTCGCAACTACCCGATGTGACCCCTCCGCAAGTGGTGGTGAGCGCGATCTATCCCGGCGCAAGCGCTCAGGTCGTTGCAGATACCGTCACGACGCCGCTCGAACAGCAGATCAACGGCGTCGAAGGCATGACCTACATGTCGTCGTCGAGTTCCAACGATGGCTCGTCGAATATTACGATCACATTCGACGTCGGTTATCCGCTCAGCATCGCGGCGGTGGACGTGCAGAACCGCGTGGCTGAGGCCGCATCGTCTTTGCCGCCCATCGTTAATCAGGCCGGCGTCTCCATCCGGAAGCAGAACCCGAATTTCGTCCTGATCGTCAATCTCACGTCGCCTGACCATTCCGTCGATCCGGTGACGCTCAGCAACTATGCTTACCTTCAGATCGTCGATCCATTGAAGCGGATCGCTGGTGTCGGCGATGTACAGATCTTCGGCGAGCGGCGCTATTCGATGCGCCTTTGGCTCGATCCCGATAAGCTGTCTCAGCTCGGTATCACGGCCGTCGACGTTCAAAATGCGGTGGCGGAGCAAAACATTCAGGTTGCGGCCGGCAAGATCGGCCAGTCGCCTGCGCCCCCGGGGACGCCGTTTGAAATGCAGGTCAACGCGACCGGGCGGCTGAGCAATCCGGAAGAATTCGGCAATATCGTCGTTCGTTCGAACCCGTCGACGGGCGCCATCGTTCGCCTTCGCGACGTGGCCCGCATCGAGCTCGGGGCGCTCCAATATTCGTCATCGGCGTTTTTCGGTGAGGACCCCTCGGTCGTGCTCGCCGTTTTCCAGATGCCGGGCTCCAACGCGCTCGACCTTCAGCAGCGCGTGCTGGCCAAAATGGACGAGCTTTCGCAGCGGTTCCCGAAGGGCATCGCTTACGGCATGCACTACGATACGACCCGGTTCGTCTCGGCCGCCATGCATGACGTGGTCTTCACGCTGCTCGAAGCTCTGGGTCTCGTCGTACTCGTCGTTTACATCTTTTTGCAAAGCTGGCGCACGACGATCATTCCCACGATCGCCATACCTGTCTCGCTGATTGCGACCCTCGTTATCATGCACGTGCTCGGGTTTTCGCTGAACATGCTCAGCCTTCTCGGCATGGTGTTGGCGATCGGGCTTGTCGTCGATGACGCCATCGTGGTCGTCGAGAACGTCGAGCGTCAGTTGGAAAACGGCTTGAAGCCGATGGCGGCGGCTTTGAAGGCCATGTCTGAAGTTACCGGCCCCATCATCGCGACTACCGGCGTGCTGATGGCCGTATTCATCCCGGTGGCGTTCATTCCGGGTGTTTCAGGCCGTCTCTATAACCAATTCGCGCTGACGGTTGCGATTTCGGTCGGGCTTTCCGCATTCAATTCGTTGACGCTCAGCCCGGCGCTGGCTGCGGTCTTCTTGCGGCATCGCGAGCCCTCAAACTTCATACTCTTCCGCTGGTTCAATGCCGGTTTCGACCGGCTCTCGCACGGATACGCTCATCTCGTGCGGTTCCTAATACGCATCCGCTGGCTGATGCTTTTCTTTTTCGCAGCATTGCTCGGGGCCACATATTTTATTTCCCAGCGCGTTGCTTCGACGTTTTTGCCAGTCGAGGATCAGGGATACTTTTTCGTCGTGGTGCAGTTGCCGGATGGCGCATCACTCGAACGAACCGACGCCGTGGCGAAGCAGGTCAGAGAAATTCTAGAGGGCACTCCGGGCGTCGATATCGTTGGCTCGATCAGCGGGCTCAACTTTTTGACGAACGCTGCGCAATCGAATTCCGCGGTCGAGTTCGCTATTCTGAAGCCCTGGAACGAACGACCGCCCGAACAAAGCGCATCGCGTCTGGTGCAAGAGGTTCGCGGAAAGCTTTTTATGATCCCCGAAGCCTTCGCACTCAGTTTCGATCCACCTTCGATTCCTGGACTTGGGACGACCGGCGGATTTGAATTCCAGGTCGAAGATCTGACGGGTCGCGGCAGCGTGGCTCTCAACGAGGCAACGCAAGCGCTGATCGCGGAAGCCCGCAAGCAGCCGGAGCTCGACGCGCAGCAGCTGTTCACGTCGTTCTCAACCTCGACGCCGCAATTCAACTACGATCTGGACCGCTCGAAGGCGAAGCTCCTGGGGCTCAACCTGCCAGACGTTTTCAACACTCTGCAGATTTATCTCGGCTCGCTCTACGTCAACGACTTCAACCTCTTCGGCCGCACGTTCCGCGTGACGCTACAGGCTGACAAGAATTCCCGATCCGATCCCTCGAGCTTGTCGCGGCTCTATGTGCGTAATGCGACGGGCGGAATGGTGCCGCTCAGCACGCTCGGAACGTTGAAACCAATCGTCGGTCCGGAGACCGTTCCTCATTACAATAACTACGCGTCGGCGCTGATCAACGGCGGGCCCGCACCGGGCTACAGCACGGGACAGGCTATCGCCGCGATGGAACGGGCGGCGGCGACGGCGCTCCCTCGCGACTTCAGTTACGAATGGACAGGCATTACCTTCCAGGAATTGAAGGCGGGCTCGATTGCCCTCGTCGTCTTTGCACTGGCGAGCGTGTTTGTCTTTTTGATCCTCGCCGCTCAATATGAAAGCTGGTCGATGCCGTTCATGGTGCTGTTGGCGGTGCCGCTCGCACTCTTCGGCGCACTGCTGGCGATCTGGGTGCGCGGTCTGCAGATTGACGTCTACTCGCAGATCGGGTTCGTCATGCTCATCGGTCTCGCTGCGAAGAACGCCATTCTGATCGTCGAATTCGCCAAGAGACGACGACTTGAGGGATTGCCCATCGTCGATGCGGCAATGGAAGCGGCGCGGCTACGGCTGCGCCCCATATTGATGACGGCATTCGCTTTCATTCTTGGCGTCGTGCCGCTCATGATCGCGACGGGAGCCGGCGCCGCCAGCCGGCAATCGATTGGTACGACGGTGTTCGGCGGCATGCTGGCCGCGACGCTGCTTACGTTGCTGTTCGTTCCGGTGTTCTACGCCATGATCGAAGAGTGGCGCGAAGGGCGTGATGCCGACATGTCCGGGAAACATGTGGCCACAGGCGACGATGCTTCACATCCGGCTGCTGCCGAATAGACAGGGATTTCGTGATGCGACTTTGGACGATTGTTGTCTTGGCTTTGCTCGCCGCCGCCGGCGTCGGCGCCTATCTTCACCGGCAGGAACTTGCAAAGCTTATTGCCTCGGTTGAAAGCCCGGCCGCGCCGCCTCAGGCCGCCTTCGCCATGCCGGTGCCGGTCGCGCCAGTCGTCAAGCGGCCGGTGAATATTTATCTGGAATATTCGGCGCGGACCGAATCCATTCGCGACATCACGCTGCAAGCGCGGGTTTCAGGCTACGTCCAGAAACAGGTTGTTCCCGACGGCGCAGACGTTGCGGCGGGCGACCTTCTTTACGTAATCGATCCGCGTGATTACCAAGCGGCGCTCGATCACGCCAAAGCTCAAAAACAGCGCGACATCGCTGCTCGTGACTATGCGAGTTCCAATCTCGAGCGCGGATCGGAACTCACCAAGAGCGGATGGCTCGCGAAGGACACCTACGATCAGAGATCGAGTTCGCTTCGCCAGGCGGACGCAGCCATTACCATCGACGACGCCGCAATCCGCACTGCGGAACTCAATCTCGAATATACCGAAATTCGTGCGCCTTTTGCCGGGAGGCTGGGTAAGAACCAAGCGCCGCTCGGAGCGCTCATCAGCGTAGCAGGCGCGCCTCTCAACACGCTCGTTCAGATCGATCCGATTTACGTGACGTTCAACCCGAGCGAGGCGGATCTGGCCGCGATACAGAAGGTGCGCGCCAGCGGCGCGACGGCCGCCGAGATCTTCGTACCTGGAAACGACAAGCCAAAGCAAAAAGGCTCCGTCACCTTCATCGACAATTCCGTCGACCGCTTGACGGGCACCCTAACGGCGCGGGCCACCATAGCCAATGCGGACCGCACGCTATTGCCCGGACAATACGTTCGCATCCGCATCCATGCCGGCGAAAACGCGAATGCCCTGATGGTGCCCCAAACGGCCGTCGGATCGAGCCAGCTTGGGAAATATGTCTATGTGGTCGGCGATAAGAATATTGCCCAGCAGAAACTGGTGACGCTCGGTCCAGCGGATGGCGATCTCATCAGCGTCACTGGCGTCGACGAGAAAGACCTCATCATCACCGGCAATTTGCAGAAGATCGGACCTGGATCTCCGGTGCAGCCTCTCACGGCTCCGCCGCCACAAGCCGGCGGAAAGCCCGCGGTCACCACCGGGGCGGTCAACTAGTAACGGCGAGACACAAAAGGGAAAGCGCGGCTGAAGGGATCGGCCGTAATAGCCTTCGCCACCCGTATCCTGGCGACGGCCGTTTCCGCCGGGCCGCAACTATTTATGGGCGATGGATCGATCATTCGGCGGAACGCTCCATCTTTGGAGTGCGTTCCGCTGTTGCTCTGGCACGTCGAGCGACCGCTCGATGCTGCATCTCTCAGCCGCCGAAAAACGGCCGGATGGCCGGTGCGTCGGATCAGGTGATTAAATCGAGGACATTTCGGTGATGGAAAACGGCAACGATCCTCCGACCATTCCATTTCCCACGCAGGAGCCTGGGGAACTTCCAACCCTGCCGCCCGAGCCGAAGGAGCCGCCGCAGCCTTCGCCCATACCGATCGATGATCCCGGTGATGCGCCGGAGCCCGCGCCTCCAGGAAGGTGACAAGAACGAGCGATCGGCATGCCTTTTGTCCGTTGGCCGTGCCGATCGCTTCAGACAGCTGCTTAACCGCTGATCCGCGCTGCGCATGGCCGCGCGATGACCACGCACTTGGCGGTGATCAAAGCGTTCTTGGCGCAATCCCAACGGACATTAGTGGCTCGTTCGAAATTCGAAAAAGCGCGGCCATAGCGGCTCTCTGCTGCTTCTTCCCAGTTGCCGACCGCCGCGTCTCGCGCACGTTCGCTGCCGAGACCGAACACGCCCTTACCGGTGGCGGCGCCTTCCAGCGGCGGACGGCATTCGCCGCGCCGGTTCCAGCGGGCGTCCGCAGTCGTCGCTGAGCCGACGAGGCTGAGGCCAACGAGAATCGCCGCGCCGATTTTGAAGGTCATTGCTTTTACTCCCCTATTCATCCCAGCGCGCACGACGCCATGAGGAGGTTGTATTGTCAATCAGAGGGCGGTCGAAATGCGTGGATCTGGGGCGCTCAGGCGACACGCTTGGGGTATCAGCAAACGCCTTCGCCGATGCGCTCGGGAAGAATTTCCTCCTCGAGAAAACGGCGCTCAATTGTTTTTCGAAGAACGCCAATTCTGTATGGGCCAAGTCCCCAACCCATGGTGGCTGCTGATCTCTGAAAAACTTCGGTTTGTGTGGCGAAAATTCCGGGCCCCTCGAGGCAGAAAGGTTGGGTGGTGGAGCCGAGGGGAATCGAACCCCTGACCTCTGCAGTGCGATTGCAGCGCTCTCCCATCTGAGCTACGGCCCCAATGGGCGGGCATTTAGGATTTGGCCCGGTTTGTTGTCAAGAAACCGGGTCGAGCAGAACAGTGGCGCAAAGGGTGCGGGCAGGGCCCGGCGCGCGCCACAAATTGAAGCCAATTCCTTCATTTTGCAGTCTGGCCGCCCGGGACGTTCCTGCAGCCTTATCCCTACTTGCGGCGCACTGGGTGTCGGGGCTACATGGCGCAACGGTGCGCAACTGCGGGACGGCGAATGCTCGAGCTTCTGGCTTTTATCAGTTATCTCATCACTCTTTATACTTACGTCGTCATCGCCGTCGTGATCGTAAGTTGGCTGATGGCCTTTGGGGTCATCAACGCCTACAATCCGATGGTTCGTTCGATCTGGCAGGGGTTGAACGCGGTGACCGAGCCATTGCTGCGGCCGATCCGGAACGCCCTTCCGAACATGGGCGGGCTCGATATTTCACCCGTCATTCTGCTGCTCGCCTGCTATTTCATCCAGACCGTCGTACTTCCGAATATCGCCAAGGCGATCGTGTGATCAGCCGGTCGGCATCCCAGCCGCCAGCTCGCAAGGCTTGGCGGCATGGGGGCGCGTGCGTCATTGCGCACTTTCGTCTGACCCCGAAATCTTCCAAAGAGGCGATTGACGGGGTCGTCGAAACCCCCGACGGTCCGGCTTTTCAGGCGCGTGTCCGCGCACTTCCCGAAGATGGAGCTGCCAACAGGGCGCTCGAAGAGCTGGTCGCCCGGTGGCTCGGCGTGACAAAGAGCTCGGTTTCGCTCGCAACGGGCGGGAAGTCGCGGCTCAAATCCTTGCGGATTTCCGGTGATCCGGACGTGCTCGAACAGCGACTGCAGGAACGAAGTGACGCGTTGAGAAAATAAGTTAACGAGGAGGAAAGACGGGAATGTCCGTGGCGCAAATCATCGATGGGAAAGAGATTGCGGCGAAGGTCCGCGCTGAGGTTGCTGCAGAGGTTGCGCGGCTTCAGAAAGAGCATGGCCTGAAGCCCGGACTAGCCGTCGTGCTTGTCGGCGAAGATCCGGCGAGCAAGGTCTATGTCGCGAACAAGGCGAAGCAGACCGTCGAGGTCGGCATGAACTCGTGGGAGCACCGCCTTCCGGCCGAGACGCCGGAAGCCGACGTGCTGGCTCTTGTCGAGAAGCTCAACAACGATCCGGCCTGTCACGGCATTCTCGTGCAGCTGCCGCTGCCGAAGCACATCAACGCCGAGAAGGTGCTGAACCTGATCAGCCCCGATAAGGATGTCGACGGTTTTCATCCGGTGAACGTCGGCCGGCTTTGGGTTGGCGAACGCGCGCTGGTGCCGTGCACGCCGACCGGATCGGTCATCCTTGCAAAGAGCGTGGTGTCGAACCTCTCGGGCCTCAACGCCGTCGTCATCGGCCGTTCGAACATCGTCGGCAAGCCGGTCGCGGCTCTGCTGCTTAGAGAAAATTGCACGGTGACCATCGCGCACTCGCGCACGAAGAACATCGAAGACGTCGTCCGTGGCGCCGATCTCGTCATCGCCGCTGTCGGCATTCCGGAGATGGTCAAGGGTAGCTGGATCAAGCCGGGCGCGACCGTCATCGACGTCGGCATCAATCGCGTTCCGTCCGAAGGCGGCAAGACGAAGATCGTCGGCGACGTCGCGTATGAAGAGTGCTCGAAAGTTGCGGGCGCGATCACGCCGGTTCCGGGCGGCGTCGGGCCGATGACGATCGCGTGTCTCTTGCGGAATGCGGCTCAAGCCGCTGCGATGCAGGCGGGCGTGAAATCCGTCTTCGGCTGATCGCGACAAACGCAAATCAGTGAAGTGTGCGCCGGGGCTTTCGAGTTCCGGCGTTTTTATTTGCGCGCGGCGTGCGCTGTCGGATGCACTCCTCGCACATGTACTTGTCGCGAATGCGCTTCTTGAAATAGCCCGCGGCGGAGGCCGCTTTGACGAGACCCTCGTATTCCCGATCCGGCACTTCGTAATAGGTGAAGCAACTGCCGTCCGAAAAAACGATGTCGAGCGTCTTGCGCGCACCATCGTACTCGGCGGCTTGAATAGTAGAAGATTTTCGAAACTCCATGCGCTTCACCATTTGTCGAACGTCAGGCTGCTCTTACCTGTCGCAATGTCTCTCCTCGATAGCTCAGGGCCTCCGCGACATGAGCGCGGGATACGGTGTCACAACGCTCCAGGTCGGCGATCGTTCGCGCGACCTTTAGGGTGCGGTGAAAGCCGCGCGCCGATAGCCCGAGCGTTTCGGCCGCGTGACGAAGAAGCGTCACACCTGCTTCGTCCGGCATTGCAGTCTGTTCGAGAAGCGTTGCCGAGCAATCGGCATTCGTGCGGACGCCTCTGGCACCCAGCGCTGCAAATCGGGCGCGTTGCCGCTCGCGGGCCGCTGCGACGCGCGTTCGGACTTCGGCACTTCCTTCGGACGGAGCGGGCAGAACGAGATCGGCAGCGGAAATGGCCGGGACCTCTATCTGCAAATCGATGCGATCGAGCAGAGGGCCGGATACGCGCGCCTGATAATCGCTGGCGCAGCGCGGGCCGCGACGGCACGGCTCGCCGGGATTGCTGCCTCCGCATTTACACGGGTTCATCGCCGCGATCAGCTGGATGCGCGAGGGATAGGAAATCCGATGGTTGGCGCGTGCGATAACCGTTTCGCCTGACTCCAGCGGCTGACGCAGTGCGTCGAGCACGTTCGGCTGGAATTCCGGCAGCTCGTCGAGGAAGAGAACGCCGTGATGGGCGAGAGAGACTTCTCCTGGCCTTGGCCGCGAGCCACCGCCGACGAGTGACGCCATGCTCGCCGAATGATGGGGCGCGCGGAACGGACGTTCGACCGTGAGCTTGCCGCCCATCAGTTCGCCCGCCAGCGAATGCACCATCGAGACTTCGAGGATCTCTTCGGGTTGTAGTGGCGGCAAAATGGATGGAAGACGCGACGCGAGCATCGATTTGCCGGAGCCGGGTGGGCCAATCATCAAGAGGTTGTGGTTGCCGGCGGCGGCGATTTCGAGCGCGCGCTTGGCGGTTTCCTGCCCTTTGATATCGCGGAGATCGGCGGCGTAGCTCTGCGTCGGCAGCACATTCGGTTCAGGCCGCGAGAGCGTTTGGGTCCCCTTGAAGTGATTGACCAGCGACAGCAGGTGCGGGGCCGCCAGGATCGCGATGTCCTCGCTCGCCCAGGCCGCTTCGGGGCCCGAGGCGGCGGGGCAGATAAGGCCCTTGCCGATGGCGTTGGCGCCGATGGCAGCCGGCAGCGTGCCCGGCACGGCCCGGATGGAGCCATCGAGCGCCAGCTCGCCGATGGCGGCATAGCCAGCGATGGCATCGGGCGCGATCGCCTCCATCGCGCACATCATCGCGAGCACGATCGGTAGATCGAAGTGGCTTCCTTCCTTCGGCAGGTCCGCGGGCGCGAGGTTGACGGTGATGTGCTTGTAGGGAAGCCCCAGGCCGACCGCGTGGAGGGCGTTACGGACGCGCTCACGGCTTTCTGCGACTGCCTTGTCGGGCAGGCCGACGATGGCGAATGCGGCGGCCCCCGGCGTCACGCGGACCTGCACTTCGACGGGCCGTGCCTCGATGCCGATGAACGCGAGCGTGGAGATCTGACCGTACATTTTGCTCCCCCTGAGGAGAGCTAATCAGCAGGCTGAGACAAAGTCAAGAACGAAGGGGGAACGCAGGCTCACATCGCACAGCAATCTTCGGCTGCCAACTGTAGCAAAAACCAAATCGCCCTTGTGGTATCCGCCAAATGTATTTCGGCGTGTAAAAACTCATCCGTTAGTCCTCCCAAACCATCGCAATCAAGCCGCGATCCTAGCTTGGTAGCTCATGTAGAGGGCCTCGTTATCGAACCATAGAAGGACCGGCATGGTCTTGAAGCCTCGGCGGCTGAACGCTTCGTGCCGGTGCGCTCCATCGGCTAGGACTAGCTTCCGTGAGCCATCCTCTTCGTCTCTAACGAAGGCTATGGAAGGCGGGATGTCATCGGGTGAGTTGACCGCTTTGGCGATCTGATCTGCCCTGCGGTCCCACTCGGCTTGATCCTCATGATACTTTCGGCCCGGGCCGCTCATTGGGATGAGATCGGCAACCGGAACGTCTATTGGCCCGAGCCAGTACGCCTTTTGTTTGGTGATCCGCTCGAACAGGGCTCTGTTGGGTGTTCGGTTCTGCAAAAGGTAGCGTTCGGCCCAAGCTTGGGCTCCAAACTTCTCGATATCCGCCCGCACGTCGGCAGTGTTCTGTACGTCGATCGCTCCCGTTTGGCCGATCTGGATAGAGCCCTCTGCGTCACATGTGGCCATGCGGAATACACGGAAACCTTCCGAGGGCTTGAGCCGGGCCGACAACTGCTCGGAAATGAAAGGCACGATTCGCCCTTCAACGAAGGTATGCTTGGAGCCGCCCTGAAAGCGAACGGCTTCGTTGAGCACATCGACGACATAGTTCACGATCGACCGGTCGTGAGCGATGCTCTTGAACGCAAGGACAACATCGCCGTCGAACTTGTCGCCAGCCTTGAAGATCTCTTTCTGCTGCTCGGGCACGCGCGCGAGTGAACGCGGAACGGCCGGCAGGAAATACTGGTCAGCATCAATACGCTGCCCTTCGACCTGCGAAATAGCCGAGAGGGCACTCGCGGACGGCGGGGCCAGATAAACGGATTGGATCTTGTGGCAGTGGAAAACCTTGCGGTTCACCGGGTCGCCGACCTGCGGAACACTTTCGCCGAACAGGTTGACGTCGAAATCGCGAAGCCAGTTCTTCGCCAGAAACTTCAACGAAGGATAGACATAGTCCGTATCGTCACGGAAGACGCGGGTCAGGTCGCGGTCATTGTCGGTAACGCCGACTTCAAGCAACAAGGTTCCGTTCGGGTTCAACAGGCTGAAAACTTTCCGGAAGAACAGAATCGGCTCCTTGATGTAGTGGAGAACCGAGGCAACCAAGATGTAGTCAAACTGACCTTCCACGTCGAAGATATCACCAACGCGAAAATCCACGTCCAGGTTGTAGCGCTGGCCGCGTTCGCGAGCGTTGTCGATGTAAGGGGCGTACGTGTCCACCCCGACAGAAACGGCGGCACCGCGCTTCTTCGCCTCAAAGCAGAAAAAGCCTTCGTTACAGCCAATGTCGAGATAAGAAAGCCCATCCATGCGCCCCGGGAAGCCAAGAGCTTTCAACTTCGAGATGCTGTCCGAGTGGCCGGGGCCTTCCCCCGGAAAGGTCTGGTAAGTCATGATAACTGTTGCCTTGCCTTTATGGTTGTCCGGAGAGCGTCACGAACCGACATCGATATGTCAATCGAGATGTGCCAGTCAACGCGGTCGGCACACGTCAATTGGTGCATGGAGAAGCTTGCGGTGCTGTGGAGCCTAGTTGGTTACGCTGAACCACGCAGGTGATGGAACGAGGAAAAAGCGAAACGACCGCAGGCCCGGAGTACCGCGGGAGGTGCAAATCCTTCCCTCCACACCACTCCCTCACGATTGGATGTTACGTGCCTAAGCGCAAAGAACCTGAAACTAGATCCTGAAGAGCCGTTCAATCGGTTTCAGGAGACCGCGAAGGAAGTTCAGCGAGATGAGCGCTCGGCCGAGGCCGTTTCAAAAACCTGTCCGAGCGCACCAAAAAAAACAGCGCTCCCTCACCCCTTCGTCATCACCAGCGTCATGCCGATCAGCGATGAATTCGTGAACTGAATTTCGACGGCTTGCTTATCGTTGTTCACGACGAGGTCCATGTTGGCGGAGACGTCTGTGCCTTGGATGACGACGTGAAAGCCCTTCGGCGTGACATCGCCGGTCAGGTCGCCTTCGAAATTATGGATCGTCTCTTTCCAGTGACCGGAGAGCTTGCCGCCGGTCTCCTTCACGTTGCTGACGATCTCGACCGCGCCGCCTGCCGTTGCGCAGCGGATCGTCTGCTTCAGCTCGTCTTCGGTCTCGGTGAGCAGGTAGGTCGCCCGGCATTTTACTTTTTCGGGCGGGCTCGCCTTGTAGCCAATCATTCCGATGCCCGACCAACGTCCCAGAAGCGGCGCGAACGGTGAGGCCGTGACGGCTCGCGCTTCTTGCAACGGCATTGCGAGCGCAACGAACAAAAGCGCTCCGAGCGAGCTTGCGATCGTCATCGATCTCATCGTGACTTGGCCTTTCATCGTTTGAATATCGATACGCCCACTCATGCGCGCGACTTTCTCTTCTCTTCGATGACGTCCCAGATCATCGCGGCGATGTCGTTGCCGCCGAACGCCTTCACCTGGCGGATGCCCGTCGGCGACGTGACGTTGATTTCGGTGATGTAGGGGCCGATGACGTCGATGCCTGTGAAGATCAGGCCACGGCGTTTCAATTCGGGTTTGAGACGCGCGCAGATCTCGCGATCGCGGTCGGTCAGTTCGACGGGCGCGGCGGTGCCTCCGACGTGCAGGTTCGAGCGTGTTTCTCCGGCCTGCGGAACGCGGTTGATCGCGCCTGCGATTTCGCCATCGACGAGGATGATGCGCTTGTCGCCTTCCTTCACCTCGGGGCGGAACTCCTGCACCATGAAGGGCTCGCGGAACACCGTTTGAAAGAGCTCGACAAGGGAGCCGAGATTTCCGTCCTCCGGCCGCAAGCGGAACACGGCGGCGCCGCCGTTGCCGTAGAGTGGCTTGACGATGATGTCCTTATATTCGGCGCGGAAGGCCTGCACGTCGGCGAGCGAGCGCGTGACGAGCGTCGGCGGCATCAGATCGAGGAAGTCCAGCACGAACAACTTCTCCGGCGCGTTGCGCACGCTCGCGGGATCGTTGACGACGAGCGTCTTCGGATGGATGCGTTCGAGCAGATGCGTCGTCGTGATGTAGGCCATGTCGAACGGCGGATCCTGCCGCAGCAGCACGACGTCGAGATCGCCCAGATTTTCGGTACGGGGATTGGAAAGCGCGTGATGCGCGCCGCGCTTATCTTCGACCTTCAGCGTCTGGCCGCGCGCCAAGAGTTTGTCTCCGCGCAAGGCGAGATCGAATGGCGTGTAGTAGAAAATATCGTGTCCGCGCTTCTGCGCTTCGAGAAGGATTGCGAATGTCGAATCGCCGCTAATGTCGATGCGATCGATCGGGTCCATCTGGACGGCAATGCGAAGGGGCATGAAGTGCTTTCATGAAGTGCTGGCAGGGTTCATTCAGGCCGGGCGCAGGCGCGGGCCTCAACGTCGTTTAGACGATTTGCGGTGCGGGCGGAATGACGGGTTGGCCACGCGCATAAGTGGTCCGCGTCTTATGGCAAACATGCCGCAGAATCCTTCGAATTAGACGAACTCAAATCAAAGGAAATTGTAGGGGTCGATATCGACGGTGATGCGAACGTCGGACTTGAGTTTTGGAATCATTCCAGCCCACGCCCTGAGATAGCCCTGCAGATCGACGTCGCGCGGGGCTTTCACGAGGAGACGCCAGCGGTGGCGGCCGCGCACGACGGCGATGGGGGCTTCGGATGGTCCCAGCACGGAAATGACGTCGCTCGGGGGCGCGCGGCGCGCGATTTCGCGGGCGACCTGTTCGGTCAGGGGTTTCTCTCGCGCGGAGACGATGATCGCCGCCAAGCGGCCGTAGGGCGGCAGCAGTCCGGCCTGGCGCGTCTTGACTTCGTAATTGAGGAAAGCGTTGCGGTCGCCGGCGACGATGGCTGTCATCACCGGGTGTTCCGGCGAATAGGTTTGGACGAAGCCTCGGCCGACGAAGCTCGTGCGCCCAGCGCGGCCGGTCACCTGATGCAGGAGCTGGAACGTGCGTTCGGCGGATCGGGGATCGGCGCCGTGCGCGAGGCCCAGATCGCCATCGACGACGCCCACCAACGCGAGGCCCGGGAAGTTATGTCCCTTGGCGACGATCTGCGTGCCGATGATGATGTCGAACTCGCGGGCTTCAATGCCGCGAATCATCTCGCGCATCTCGGGCAATCCCGGAATGAGATCGGACGAGAGCAGCGCGACGCGCGCATCGGGGAAGCGTTCCGCGACCTCTTCCTGCACGCGCTCGACGCCCGGGCCGCAGGCGACGAGCGAGCCCGGCGCGGCGCATTTCGGGCACTTCTCCGGAAGCGACAGCGAGAAGCCGCAGTGGTGGCAGGTCAGCTTTTTCTTGAAGCGGTGCTCGACGAGCCACGCCGTGCATTGCGGGCATTCGAGGCGGTGTCCGCAGGACCGGCACAGCGTCAACGGTGCGTAGCCGCGTCTATTCAGAAAGAGCAGCGTTTGCTGGCCTTTTTCGAGCGTCTCGGTCATCGACGCGACGAGGCGTTCAGCGAGCCATTTGCCAGGCGTCAGTTTTTCCGAGCGGAGATCGATCGCGGAGACGTCCGGCATTTGGACGCCCGAAAACCGTCCGGGAAGGATGGCGTGGCGATATCGTCCGATCAGCGCGTTCACGTGGCTTTCGATCGACGGCGTGGCGGAAGCGAGGATGACGGGAAACTTTCCGAGGTTGCCGCGGACGACGGCCATATCGCGTCCCTGATAGTGGACGCGGTCATCCTGCTTGAAACCCTGGTCGTGTTCTTCATCAACGACGATCAGCCCCAAGTCGGAGAACGGCAGGAACAGCGCGGACCTGGCACCGACGACGCAGCGGACGTCGCCGCGTGCGACGCCTTTCCAGATGCGGCCTCGTTCGGCGGGACTGAGTGCTGAATGCCATTCGACGGGTGGCGCACCGAAGCGGCGCGCGAAGCGGTCGAGGAACTGGCTCGTCAGTGCAATTTCGGGAAGCAAAATGAGGGTTTGGTGACCAGCTTCGAGCGCGCGTGCGACGGCTTCGAAATAGACTTCGGTTTTGCCGGAGCCGGTGACGCCGTCGAGCAGGGTGACGGAGAAATTGTCGGCGTCGACGGCGCTTCTCAGGCTTTCGACGGCACGCGTCTGATCGGCGGTGAAGTCCGTGATCCCATGTTCCGCTTGCGGCCTCGGAAAGACACGCTCGGGGATAGCGACTTCGACGAGCATACCCGCGGCGGCGAGACCGTCGATCACGCCCGTCGAGCAGCCGGCAAGATTGGCGAGATCCGATTTCGAACGCACAAGGCCATCGGCTGCGATTTCCATGACGCGGGTGCGGGCCTGGGTCATTTTCGGCGGGGGCGCAGCGCCTTCGACAATGCACACGCCGAAACGATGCTTCGGCGGCTCGAACGCGGCGTCGGCGCTCATCATCATGCGCGCGACCATGCCTAGGGGCGCCAAGGTGTAGCGCGCGACCCATTCGGCAAAGCGCATCGAAATCTCGGGCAGGCACGGTGCGTCAATCCGGCTCGTCAAAGCCTTGAGTTTCTTCGGATCGACGGGCTTCCCCTCGCCGCGGGGCGTATCCCAAACGATCCCTATGCGGGTTTGCGGCCCAAAGGGCACGAGCACGAAGGCGCCCGGCGCGACGTCCATGCCTTCCGGCACCAGATAGTCGTAGGTCTGATCGAGGGCCACGGGCATGAGCACGGGCACACTGCGAGAGGCCTCGCCGGCGTTGTTATCCAGGATTTGAAGCAGGCTATCCAAAGGGGCGTTCAACGGACTAGAAGCTTCCTCCGAGAATCGGTCGTGCTAGGTTTGCCGGGAAGTTGCGGCGCACCAAAGGCAGGGCCAAGACTTAAGGACGAGGTGAGGAGAAAGAAATGAAATTCTTCGTCGATACCGCCGACGTGACCGAGATCAAAGAGTTGGCGGCGACGGGCTTACTGGACGGCGTTACGACGAACCCGTCTCTCGTTGCAAAGGCCGGCCGCGACTTCAAGGAAATCGTCAAAGAGATTTGCGCCGTGGTGCCCGGCCCGGTGTCGGCCGAGGTTGCAGCGACCGAATACGACGGCATGATGCAGGAAGCGGAAGTTCTGCGGAAGATCGCGAACAACGTCACGATCAAAGTGCCGTTGACGCTCGACGGTCTCAAAGCTTGCAAAGCCCTGACGAGCGACGGCACGATGGTGAACGTCACGCTCTGCTTTTCGGCAAATCAGGCGTTGCTCGCGGCGAAGGCCGGTGCGACGTTCGTATCGCCGTTCATCGGGCGTCTCGACGACATCGGGCTCAACGGCATGGACGTCATTCGCGAAATCCGAGCGATCTACGACAACTATCCCGATCTCTCGACGGACATTCTCGCAGCATCGATCCGCACGGTGAACCACGTGAAAGAGGCGGCCATGATCGGCGCCGATGTCGCGACCATTCCACCGGGCATTCTGAAGGCGCTCGTGAAGCATCCGCTAACGGATGCCGGTCTCGTCACCTTCGTCAACGACTGGAAGAAGACTGGACAAAAGATCGTGTGAGGCGGGCACGAAAAAGTGCGATCACGGACCTTATCCAACGATCTGATCGAGCGCTTCGCACACATCGTCAGCGACGCGAACGCATTGACGCGCGCTGAGGACCAAGCCGGTTATCTCAGCGAATGGCGGGACCGCTATACGGGTAAGACGCCTGTCGTTCTGCGGCCCGGCTCGACGGAAGAGGTTTCGCGCATCCTGGCGCTTGCCCATGCGGAAGACGTTGCGATCGTTCCGCAGGGCGGCAATACGGGGTTGGTCGGCGGGCAGATCCCTTCGCTTGAGGGCAACGAGATCGTGTTGTCGCTCAGCCGTCTCAAGGCTATCCGCGACGTCGATGCGGCAGGCGGGACGATGATCGTCGAGGCGGGTGTCACGCTGCTTGCCGCTCAAGAGGCGGCCAATGCAGCGGGACGCATCTTCCCGTTGAGTTTGGCTTCGGAAGGCAGCGCGCAAATCGGCGGCGCGCTGGCGACCAACGCGGGCGGCACCGCGGTTCTCGCGTATGGAAACGCGCGCAGCCTGACGCTCGGATTAGAAGCCGTGCTCGCAGATGGCCGCGTGTGGCATGGCTTGCGGCGCCTCAAAAAGGATAACACCGGTTACGATCTTCGCGATCTTCTGATCGGGTCGGAAGGCACGCTTGGCATCATCACGGCGGCTTGCGTGAAGCTCTTTCCAACTCCTGCGGAACGCGAGACCGCGATTGTCGCTCTGGAATCGCCGAAACACGCACTCAGGCTGTTTCGCATGGCGGAAGCGGAGGCGGGTGGCGCATTGACGGCGTTCGAATTCTGGGCGCATCGCGCGCAGGAGTTCGCGCTGAGCTTCGTTCCCAATCTTCGTGATCCGTTCACGGATGCTTATCCTTGGTACGCCCTGATTGAATTCTCGCACGGCGGCACGGGCGCGCGCGTCGCCAATACGATTGAGCGAATGCTGACGAATGCGCATTCGAAGGGTCTCATCCTCGATGCCGCCATCGCGCGATCGCTTCGCCAAGCGGAAGATTTCTGGCGGCTGCGCGACGCTTTCTCGGAAGCGCAGAAGGGCGCGGGTGGCAGCATCAAGCATGACATCTCTGTGCCGGTCGCGCGCATTCCGGAGTTTATCGAGCGCGCTGCGGCGGTCGTTGAACGCGTCTGCCCTGGTGCGCGGCCAGTGCCGTTCGGCCATTTCGGCGACGGCAACCTGCACTATAACGTCAGCCAGCCCGAGGGGATGGATCGCGCGCAATATCTCGCCCTTTGGGACACGATGGCCGACGCGATCTTCGAGCTCATTACGGAACTCGACGGGTCGATCTCAGCCGAGCACGGGATCGGCCAAATGAAGCGCGAGGCGCTCGTTCGTTACAAGTCTGCCGTCGAGATCGACATGATGAGGTCGATCAAGCACGCTCTCGATCCCAAGGGGATCCTCAACCCCGGCAAGTTGCTTTAGCGTACGTTAACCTTTGATTAACCAACGCGGTTGACGGTCGGAAGTGTCTAGGGCGCCGACAGGGGAGCAAATTTTGGCGCAATCGCTCGACGAAATCCTGGCCGCGGATGCGGAGCTGCCCCTCAGCGGCGATCTGAAAAGCGTAATTGCGGCGTGGCTCGATCATCTCGTCGTGGAGCGCGGACAGAGCGCGGCAACGCGGGAAGCCTACGAGCGCGACGCGCGGCAGTTTCTCGCCTTCCTCAAGTCGCATCTCGGACATCCGCCGTGCCTCGCCGATCTCGAACGGCTCGATGCAAAGACCGTTCGGCTTTTCCTTGCCGGGCGGCGGAAGGCGGGCGTGACGTCGCGGTCGCTGGCGCGGTCGCTATCGGCTCTTCGAACGCTGTTCCGGTGGCTCGAACGCGAGGAAACCCTGAAAAATCGGGCTGTTCTGCAAGTCGCGGCGCCGAAGATACCGCATTCGATCCCGAAACCTTTGACGGTTCAGAGCGCGGCTTCGCTCGTCGAGCGCGATGGCGGCGATGGCGAGGAATGGATCACGGCGCGCGACGTCGCGGTGATGCTGTTGCTCTACGGATCGGGACTGCGCATTAGCGAAGCCTTGAGCCTTACTCCGCGCACGGCGCCGATCGACGGGCGCGATATCATGCACGTAACGGGCAAGGGTGGAAAAGAGCGGCTGGTCCCGGCGCTCGCCGTCGTCTCCGAGGCCATCTCCAAATATATACGGCTTTGCCCATATCCTCTCGAACCAGAACAGCCACTCTTTCGCGGAGCGCGCGGCGGCCCCTTGTCGCCGCGGTTGATCCAGCTTGCGATGGAAAAGTTGCGTCTCGAACTGCAGCTGCCGGATACGGCGACGCCGCATGCATTACGGCATTCCTTCGCCACGCATCTGCTTTCCGCAGGTGCGGATTTACGTCAAATTCAGGAGCTTTTGGGTCATGCCTCGCTCTCGACGACGCAAGTCTATACGGAAGTCGACAGGGCGCGCTTGCTGACGGTTTACGATCAGGCTCATCCGAGAGCGGCGCGCCGCTAAGGCTGCTGGCGCTTGTTCACGAGTATCCTCATGCCGTCCGTTTCCCGCGTGTTGCATTACAGTCGCCGCATGGTTTGCGTGCTGATGTTTGCAGCTGGCACGTTCGCCAGTGGTCCGGCCGCAGCCGATGATGCTCCCGCCCGTTGTCAGGGCAAGGATATGCTGGCCGAGATGCAGGCCACGAAGCCCGACCTCTACGCGAAGGTGATGGCGGAGAGCCGCGCGCTCTCCAACACCGAAGCGATGCTTTGGAAAGTGGAAAAGCCGGGCGTCGGGACGTCCTATCTATTCGGAACGATGCATCTCAGCGATCCTCGCATCGCAGAACTTCCATCGGCTGCCATCGAGGCCATTGCTCATTCGAAGTCCGTGGCGCTCGAAGTTGCGGATCTTTCGCCCGAGGCTGTGGGGGCAGCGATGACGAAGGCCGCGAAGCTGATCATTTACACGGATGGTCAATCGCTGAGGCGCGTGCTTTCAGACGACGACTATAACAAGGTCCAAGACATCGTCATGAAGTCCGGAATGCCGGGCGAATTCGCAGCGGTCATGAAGCCCTGGCTTGTCAGCATGCTGCTTGCGACGTCCGACTGCGAACGCAAGCAGGTCGCTTCCGGCAAAGCCGTGCTCGATCTACGCATCGCGGCCGAAGCGCAAAAGAACGGCATAGCCGTTACGGGCCTCGAGACAATCGATAGCCAGCTCAGCGCACTGGCGTCCATTGCCGACGATCAACAGCTCGCGATTTTGAAAGTCGAACTCGATTACGCCGATCGCGCCGACGATATGATGGAGACGATGGTACAGATGTACCAGAAACGCCAGATCGGGGCGGCGATGCCATTTCAGCTGGCGCTTGCGGCGGAGAGTGGAGCGCCCCCGTCAACGTTCGATGGATTCAAGAAAGCCTTGCTGATGGATCGCAACGCCAAAATGCGTGACGCGGCATTGCCGCTCTTTGAAAATGGCAATGCGTTCGTCGCGGTGGGGGCGCTGCATCTGCCGGGATCGGCGGGTCTCGTCGCGTTGCTTCGCGAGTCCGGCTACACCGTGACGCCGATCGAGTAGCGCATCAGAAGTGAATGGCGCGCTTGGCAACGGCGAGCGCGGCTTCCTTGACGGCTTCCGAGAACGTCGGATGCGCGTGGCAGGTGCGCGCCAAGTCTTCGGCTGAGCCGCTGAATTCCATGAGAACGCAGGCTTCGGCGATCAGCTCGCCCGCGTTGGCGCCGATGATGTGCACGCCGAGGACACGATCCGTCTTGGCGTCCGCGAGAATTTTGACGAATCCGTCGGTCATGTGAATGGCTTTGGCGCGGCCGTTGGCGGTGAACGGGAACTTGCCGACATTGTAGGCGACGCCTGCGGCCTTCAATTCCTCTTCCGTCTTACCGACGCTCGCGACCTCGGGGCTCGTGTAGATGACGTTGGGGATCACATCGTAATTCACGTGACCGGCTTGGCCGGCGATGATCTCCGCGACGGCGACGCCTTCATCTTCTGCTTTATGCGCGAGCATGGGCCCGGCGATGACGTCGCCGATGGCGAAGACACCCGTCACGTTTGTTTGATAATGGCCATCGACGAGCACACGCTTTTTGGGATCGAGCGCGATGCCGGCTTCCGCAAGCCCCAACCCTTCGGTGAAGGGGACGCGGCCGACGGCAACGAGAACAGCATCAGCCTCGATCGATTCTGCTGCGCCGCCTTCGGCCGGCTCGACCTTGGCGGTTACGCCAGCATCCGACGTTTCGACGGCTGAAACCTTGCTCGACAGGCGGAAGGCGATTCCTTGCTTCTCGAGGATGCGCTGGAATGAGCGGCCGATCTCGGCATCCATGCCCGGCAGAATGCGGTTCAAATATTCGACGACGAGGACTTCGGAGCCGAGCCGCCGCCATACCGATCCGAGTTCGAGACCGATGACACCGGCACCGACGACGAGCAGCTTTTTCGGAACAGTCGTGAAATCGAGCGCGCCCGTCGATGAGACGACGCGCTTTTCGTCGATCTCGATACCGGGAAGGCGCGTCACGTCGGAGCCCGTCGCGATGACGATCCATTTCGTTTCGAGCGTCTGTGTTTCGCCGCCTGGGGACGTCACTGCGACCTGACCCGACCGCACAATGCGGCCGGTGCCGAAGACGCTGTCGATCTTGTTCTTCTTCAAGAGATAGGCGACGCCATCGACGTTGCCTTTGACACCTTCGCGTTTGAAGGACTGCATTTTCGCGAGATCGAGTTTGGGATCGGTCGCGATGCCCAAGGACGCGAAGCCGTTCTTCGCCTCGTCATAGGAATGGGAGGCGTGAAGAAGCGCCTTCGAGGGAATGCAGCCGACGTTCAAGCAGGTGCCGCCGAATGTTGACCGCTTTTCGACGACGGCGACCTTCATGCCAAGCTGCGCGGCGCGGATGGCGCAGACGTAGCCTCCGGGGCCCGTGCCGATGACGATCAAATCGTACGACATAAATTCTGTTCCTGCCCTTGCGGCCCTATTGATCGAGAGCTCGCTTAATTTCGAATTGCGGCGCGGCGATCATGTACATTTCCCAGCGCAGTTTCCAGTCACCAAGAGCGTTGCAATAGGTGATGAGCGCTGTCCGATCGGGAAATTTCGGCGTCGCTTTTTCGATATCCAAACGTGCCATGAGCGCTTCGATGTAATCGTCAGGATATCCGACTTCGCGGAGCAGCTTGGCTGAGCCGGCGGCGTCCTTGTGCCAGCTCGTGATCAGCACCTCGATCAACTTCGCGTCGTTCTCGATGCCGGCGCAGGCGATCATCGCGCCGCGTTCGAGCAAGGCGCGCGTCAGCAAGCTATCAATGTAGTCACGACCGACCTTCGGCTCTGCGAATGCCGACGTTTGAGACGCCACTGCTGCGATGATCGCCGCAGCCGCCGCAAAGAAGGCTCCCCCACGCATATCTCAAAGTTCCAGGATGAAGCGTTGCGGATCTTCGAGGCATTCCTTGACGCGAACGAGGAAGGTGACTGCCTCTTTGCCGTCGACGATGCGGTGATCGTAGGAGAGCGCCAGATACATCATCGGGCGGATGACGACCTGGCCGGCCCGGACGACGGGGCGTTCCTCTATGCGATGCATACCGAGAATGCCGGACTGGGGCGCGTTCAAAATCGGCGTGGACATCAGCGATCCGTAGACACCGCCGTTCGAAATCGTGAAGGTGCCGCCCTGCATGTCTTCGATCGACAGCTTGCCGTCGCGCGCGCGCTTGCCGAACTCGTTGATGCGCTGCTCGATCTCGGCGAGGCTCAGGCGATCGGCATCACGCACGACGGGTACGACGAGACCCTTCTCGGTGCCGACGGCAACGCCGATGTGATAGTAATTCTTGTAGATCAGATCTTCGCCATCGATCTCGGCGTTGACGGCTGGGACATCGCGCAGCGCCTGAATGCAGGCTTTGACGAACAGTCCCATGAAGCCGAGCTTCACGCCGTGGCGTTTCTCGAAAATGTCTTTGTACTGCGCGCGCAATGCCATCACGGCGCTCATGTCGACGTCGTTGAACGTCGTCAGCATGGCCGCCGTGTTCTGCGCATCCTTGAGGCGGCGGGCGATGGTCTGACGCAGCCTCGTCATCTTCACGCGTTCTTCGCGGGTGGCATCGTGGCCGGGCGAAGGAAGGCGCGTCTCCTGCGCTGGCACAGCCTTGAGCGATGGCGCGATGGCGACGACGTTCGTCGCAGGTGCGGCGCTTGAAACCTCGTGAACCTGCGGCGCTGCGGCAGGCCTCGGCGCGGAGGCGACGGCGCTCTGAACATCCTCCTTCAGGATTTGTCCGCGTCTTCCGGAGCCTTGGATTTCAGACGCTTCGAGACCTGCTTCGGTCATCGCCTTTTGGGCTGCCGGAGGCGGCGGGGGAGGCGGGCTGGCGGCGGTTGGAGCGGCTTGTTTTGGAGCAGGCTCGGGGGCGGGGGAGGGGGACGGAGCTTTTGCTTCGGCCTTCGCTGATTGAGCCTTGCCGGCTCCATCTCGCAAGGCGGCGAGCAATGATCCGACGGCGACCGTCGAACCGGATTGAACGAGAATTTCACCCAGCACGCCTGACGAGGGGGCGGGGACTTCGACCGTCACCTTATCGGTTTCGAGTTCGACAATCGGCTCATCCGCATTGACGGCATCGCCCGCCTTCTTGAACCATTTGCCCACAGTCGCTTCCGTTACGCTTTCTCCAAGCGCGGGAACGCGAATCTCGATCGACATCTGAGCCTCTCAACCTTCCTATGTTCCGAGCGCGTCGGCGACGAGCGCGGTCTGTTCCTTGATATGCTGCGAAAGCAAGCCTGTCGCCGTCGAAGCGGAGGCGGGCCGTCCTGCATATCTTGGACGGCGGTGAATATATCCGAGATGGTTCAGAACCCACTCGATATTCGCATCCATGAAATACCAAGCGCCCATATTTTTAGGCTCTTCCTGGCACCAGACGATCTCGGCGAACTTGAAGCGGCCGAGTTCCTGGATGAACGCGCGAGCGGCAAACGGATAGAGCTGCTCGACGCGCAGGAGGTAGACGTCGTCGCGGCCTTGCGCGTCGCGCGCCTCGAGAAGGTCGTAGTAGACCTTGCCAGTGCAGATGACGACGCGCTTGATCTCGTTGTCGGGCTTGAGCTTGATCGTGGACGTGCCGCGCTCGGCATCATCCCAGAGCAGACGATGGAAGCTGGCGTTGGGCCCGAAATCCTCAAGTTTCGAAACGACGCGCTTGTGGCGTAGCAGCGACTTCGGAGTCATGAGGATCAAAGGCTTGCGGAAATTGCGATGCAATTGCCGCCGCAGAATATGGAAATAGTTCGCGGGCGTCGTGCAGTTCGCGACCTGCCAGTTGTCTTCCGCCGACAGCTGAAGGTAGCGTTCGAGGCGCGCTGATGAATGCTCGGGTCCTTGGCCTTCGTAGCCATGCGGCAGCAGGCAAACCAACCCGGACATGCGCAACCACTTGCGCTCGCCGGACGACAGGAACTGGTCGAAGATGACCTGCGCACCGTTCGCGAAGTCGCCGAATTGCGCTTCCCAAAGCGTCAGCGCGTTGGGCTCGGCGAGGGAATAGCCATATTCGAAGCCAAGAACCGCTTCTTCCGACAGCATCGAGTTGACGATCTCGAAGCGCGCCTGATTGGGTGAGAGGTGCTTCAGCGGCGAGAACCGGCGTTCGTTTTCCTGATCGATGAAGACGGCGTGACGTTGGGAGAAGGTTCCCCGCTCGCAATCTTGCCCTGAGAGGCGGACGCGGGAACCTTCCATCAGAAGGGACGCGAACGCCATGTGTTCGGCCATCGCCCAGTCGATGCCCTGACCGGTGTCGATCATTTCGCGGCGGCGCTCGATGAGCTTGCCGACCGTCTTGTGAATGTGGAAGTCGTTCGGGATCGTGGTGATGCGATGCCCGATATCTTTCAACGTATCGATCGGCACGCCCGTGTTGCCGCGCCAATCATCGCTATCGGGTCGGGTGATGCCAGACCAGCGTCCGTCGAGCCAGTCCGCCTTGTTGGGCTTGTAGGCGTCGGAAAAACTGAACTCCTTGTCGAGGTTGGCGCGGACCGTCGCCTTCATCTCGGTGAACTCGGCCGGGGTCATCACACCCTCATCCATGAGTTCTTTCGAATAGATGTCGACGACGGTCGGGTGCGATTTGATGCGCTTGTACATCGCCGGCTGCGTGAACATCGGCTCGTCCGTCTCGTTGTGACCGTGACGGCGGTAGCAGAACATGTCGATGACGACAGGTTTCTGAAAGCGCTGGCGGAACTCGGTCGCAATCTTGGCGACGTGAACGACGGCTTCGGGGCTATCGCCGTTAACGTGAAAGATCGGCGCTTCGATCATCAAGGCAACGTCGGAGCAATAGGGCGACGAGCGCGAGTGATGCGGCGCGGTCGTGAAGCCGATCTGATTGTTGATGATGAAATGAATCGAGCCGCCGGTTCGATGACCGCGAAGGCCTGAGAGCCCGAAGCATTCGGCAACAACGCCCTGGCCCGCGAAAGCCGCATCGCCGTGAATGAGCAGCGGCATGACCGGCGTCCGGTCGCCGCTCGCCAGGCCGGCTTGATCCTGTTTTGCGCGCACTTTTCCGAGCACGACCGGATCGACGATTTCGAGATGCGAGGGGTTGGCGGTCAGCGACAAGTGAACGGTGTTGCCGTCGAACATGCGATCGGACGAGGCGCCGAGGTGATACTTCACATCGCCTGAGCCTTCGACATCGTCAGGCTTGAACGAACCGCCTTTGAATTCCTTGAAGATCGCGCGCAGCGGCTTCGACATCACGTTCGCGAGCACGTTGAGCCGGCCACGGTGGGCCATGCCCATCGCGATTTCGCGAACACCCAAATGACCGCCGCGCTTGATGATCTGCTCGAGCGCGGGAATGATCGATTCCGCGCCGTCGAGGCCAAAGCGCTTGGTGCCGGTGTATTTGAGATCGCAGAACTTCTCGAAGGTCTCTGTCTCGATCAGTTTCCGCAGGATGGCTTTCCGGCCTTCGGGCGTGAAACGAATATCTTTCTCAGCGCCTTCGATGCGCTCCTGGATCCAGCCTTTTTGCGTCGGATCGGTGATGTGCGTGAATTGCACGCCGATTTTCCGGCAATAGGTCCGGCGCAGGATCGTAACGATCTGGCGCATCGTTGCCGTTTCGAGGCCCATGACGCGATCAATGAAGATCGGGCGATCGAGATCGGCTTCGGTAAATCCGTAGGTTTCCGGCATCAGCTCACGATGGACGCGGCGGTCGGCGAGACCGAGCGGATCAAGGTCGGCGGCCAAATGGCCGATGACGCGATAGGCGCGGATCAACATCAGCGCGCGAATGGAATCCTGCGTGGCGCGGAGCGACGCGGCCGGAGTCATCTCGAAGCCCGATATCTGCGCGCGGCGTTCGATCTTATCGCGAATGGTGCGTTCGGCTTCGCCGTAGTCGCCGGTCAAAGCGCCGACGAGATCGCGGTCCGCTCCGTTCTCATTCAAGAGCGCCGACAGCGGCGGGGCCCAAGCCGGACCGCCGGAATATGCCGGCATGGAAGACGGCGCTTCCTTGATGCTCTCGAAAAACCGTCGCCATTCATCGCTGACAGCGCCGGGGTTGCGTTCGTATTCTGCCTGCATGTCCTCGATGTAGGGCGCATTCGCAGCGCTCAAAAACGAGGTCCTCAGGAACGCTTCGTTCTGGCCATTTCGTGCCATCAAATTCGTCCTTTTCATACTCCGAAAGCATCGCCTTGATGCTCCGGGTTACGCGGACAGGACCGGTAGAAGTGCCGCCGGCCGTTCGGGTAATTGCGTCTTGCGAGCTTACGCCCGCAAGACTTCAACGAGTGTACGTCCGAGCGCGGCGGGGCTCGGCGCGATGGCGATGCCCGCGGCTTTCATCGCCGCAAGCTTATCTTCCGCTTTGCCCTTGCCGCCGGAAATGATTGCGCCGGCATGTCCCATACGCCGACCTGGAGGCGCGGTTACGCCCGCGATGAAGCCTGCCATCGGCTTCTTGCGTCCCTTCTGCGCCTCGCGCATCAGGAACTCCGCCGCGTCTTCCTCAGCGGAGCCGCCGATTTCGCCGATCATGATGATCGATTTGGTTTCGTCGTCGGAGAGGAACATGTCGAGGACATCGATGAATTCGGTGCCCTTCACGGGATCGCCGCCGATGCCGACAGCGGTCGTCTGCCCGAGTCCCACGTCAGTTGTCTGTTTCACGGCCTCATATGTGAGCGTTCCCGAGCGCGATACAATGCCGACGGAGCCCTTCTGGAAGATGTTGCCGGGCATGATGCCGATCTTGCATTGGCCGGGCGTCAGGAGACCGGGGCAATTCGGCCCGACGAGGCGCGACTTCGAGCCCACGAGGGCCCTTTTGACGCGGACCATGTCCATCACCGGAATGCCTTCGGTGATGCAGACGATGAGCGGCAATTCGGCGTCGATGGCTTCGAGAATGGCGTCGGCCGCGAAGGGCGGGGGAACGTAGATCGAAGTTGCTGTAGCACCCGTTTTCGAGACGGCCTCGCCGACGCTGTCGAAAAGCGGGACGTCAGCCAGCTCGGCGTCGGGGTGCTTGGAGCCGCCCTTGCCGGGCGTGACGCCGCCGACGATCTGGGTGCCGTAGGCGCGGGCCTGCTTTGTGTGGAAGGTGCCTTGGCTGCCCGTTATGCCCTGGCAAATGACCTTGGTCTTCTGGTCGATAAGAATAGACATTCCAACCCCGCGTGAAGGCGTGTCTCGACGCCCGAATGTTGCGCATTTTTTGCAGTGCAGCAAGCAGAACCGGCTGACTAACTCGTAAGGTTTCGACGTTTCAAGGTCGCGACACTGTCAAGCTGCGCTCTTGAGCTCATCCGTGATCTTCTTTGCAGCGTCTGCGAGATCGTCGGCTGGAATGATTTTTAGGCCGGATTCGGCGAGGATTTTCTTGCCGAGATCGACGTTCGTGCCTTCCAGGCGGACGACGAGCGGAACTTTGATATCCATCTCGCGCGCGGCGGCGACGACGCCTTCAGCAATGATATCACAGCGCATGATCCCCCCGAAAATATTGACCAAGATCCCTTTGACGGACTCGTCTGCCAGAATGATCTTGAACGCCGCCTGAACCTTTTCCTTCGATGCGCCGCCACCGACATCGAGGAAGTTTGCGGGCTCGGCCCCGTAAAGTTTGATGATGTCCATCGTCGCCATGGCGAGACCGGCGCCGTTGACGAGGCAGCCAATGTTGCCGTCGAGCTTGACGAAGGCGAGATCGTATTTCGATGCCTCGATTTCGGTCGGATCTTCTTCGCCGAGGTCGCGCAACGCGACGATTTCCGGGTGTCGGTAGAGAGCGTTTGAATCGAAGTCCATCTTGCCGTCGAGGCAGATGAGCTTGCCGTCTTTCGTGACAACCAGTGGGTTGATCTCGAGCAGGCTCATGTCCTTCTCGACGACCATGCGGTAGAGGTTTTCAACAAGGTTTCCACAGGCTTTCAACTGGTCGCCTTTGAGGCCCAGCGCGAAGCCGACCTTGCGGCCATGGAACGGTTGATAGCCCGTCGCGGGATCAATCGTGAGAGTGTGGATCTTCTCCGGCGTGTCGTGGGCCACATCCTCAATGTTCATGCCGCCAGCTTCGCTGACAATGAACGCCACGCGCGACGTTTCGCGGTCGACAAGCGCCGAGAGGTAAAGCTCGCGTGCAATCGCCGAGCCGTCTTCGACGTAAAGCCTGTTCACGACGCGGCCTGCGGGGCCGGTCTGAACGGTGATCAGCGTCTTGCCGAGCATTTCCTTGGCGAACGTCTCGACTTCTTCCAGAGACTTAGCGAGCCGGACGCCACCTTTGTCACCGGCCGATGGTTCCTTGAACTTTCCTTTGCCGCGGCCGCCAGCGTGAATCTGGGCTTTGACGACCCAAACGGGGCCAGGAAGCTTGCGCGCAGCCTCGACTGCTTCTTCGACAGAAAAAGCAGGAAATCCGTTCGGCGTCGGGACGCCATATTCGCGGTAGAGTTCTTTGGCCTGGTATTCGTGGATGTTCATCGTCCTGTCCCCACTGAACAATTCTTTGTCATCATGCGCATCGCCGCTTTTTGCCCAAATTCGCAACCGTAAAGTTGCCGCTTACCGGTTTTTCCGGGGTGCGCCGAGACCGCCTCTTGAGTCGATCCCGCCCGCGCCGTAAATCCTTGTTCCATACTCGCTTAGTCAATAACGGGGAACGTCCATGACATTTGCATGCATCAACATCGACGGCCTGAAGGCGGCGCGTACCGGCCGTGACCCCTTCAATTTTCTCGTCGGAGAGAACTTCATTCAGCCGACTGTCGTCGAGCCCTTGAAAAAGGATTTTCCTGATCTCAAAGAACCGGGGTTTCTCACCGAGACGGACATCGGCGAGGGCATCCACGGCGCATTCCAGAAACTGCTCGCCGACCTCAAGAGCCCTGAGGTTTCGAAGATCGTGTCGGAAAAACTCGACATCGATCTCGTCGGCAAGCCGAAGATGATCACCATTCGCAAGCTCTCGGCTGCGAAGGACGGACGCATCCACACGGATGGCGAAGCCAAGATCGCGACGATGCTCACCTATCTCAATGATAAGTGGGATGGCACCGGCGCCGGTTGCCTCCGCGTTCTGCGCAACGACCACGATTTCGAAGACTACGTCGAGCAGATCAGCCCGCTCACCGGTACGGTCTTTGCGTTCCGGCGCTCCGACTTTTCGTGGCACGGCCATACGCCCTTCGTCGGCGAGCGCAGGGTCGTGCAGATGACGTGGCTCAGAAGCGAAGCCGATGTCGCGCGCAAGGAGAAGCGCGGCGCGCTTTCGCACAATCTCAAGAAAATGTTCAAGTTCGGCTGAGACCAAAACTCTTATCTGATCTTCTTGAGAGTGGCGTTCCAGCACGGTGCGCCACTCTTTCAGTTTTCAAGGGACGGGTTGATCTTTTTGCAGGCGTCGATGAGACCCTGTACGGACGCGACCGATTTCTCGAACATCGCCTTCTCCGCCTCGTCGAGTGACAGTTCGACGACCTTCTCTATTCCCCCCGCTCCGATGATCGCGGGCACGCCAACGTAGGTATCCTTCAATCCATATTCGCCGCTCAGGTAGGCGGCACAGGGCAGTAGGCGCTTCTTATCCTTGAGATAGCTCTCTGCCATGGCGATTGCAGAAGCCGCGGGCGCGTAGAAGGCCGAGCCGGTGCCGAGAAGAGCGACGATTTCGCCGCCGCCGCCGCGCGTGCGCTTGATCATGGCATCCAGGCTCTCCTGGCTGAAGAAGCCGAGCTTCACGCAATCGGGAAGCGGCACGCCACCGATCGTTGAATAACGGACCATCGGAACCATGTCGTCGCCGTGGCCACCGAGGGTCAGGGCGCGCACATCCTCGATCGAGACGCCTGCCGCTTCGGCAAGGAAGTGGGAAAAGCGGGCGCTATCGAGCACGCCCGCCATGCCGACGACCTTGTTCGCGGGCAATCCAGAAAACTTCTGAAGAGCCCAGACCATCGCATCGAGCGGGTTCGTAATGCAGATGACGAAGGCATTCGGGGCGTGCGTTTTGATTGCCGCGCCGACCTGCTCCATGACCTTCAGGTTGATGCCGAGGAGATCGTCGCGGCTCATGCCGGGTTTGCGAGGAACGCCGGCGGTGACGATGCAGACGTCGGCTCCGGCAATCGCCGCGTAGCCTTCGGGGCCCGTTCCCGAAATTTTGGCATTATATCCCTCGACGGCCGCGGTTTGCGAGAGATCCAGGGCTTTGCCCTTCGCGACACCTTCAATGATGTCGGTCATGACGATATCGCCGAGTTCCTTCAGGCCTGCCAAAAGGGCGAGCGTGCCACCAATCTGTCCCGATCCGATCAGTGCGATTTTGGTGCGCGCCATGTTGCTCCCCCGAAGGTCACTAAAAATGTAATTGCCGATTACGGCCGCGATGTCGTTGCTGCCTAATCAAATTCCTCGGGCCGTCAAGCGCAAGCCGCAACTTTCTTCTCAAAGTCTGATTGTGTGCGGTGAATCGCTACGATGGGACACGTTTGTTGGGTCAGTGGCGCGTTCGGCCGCCCGAATGGCCAGCCAGGTAGGCTTCAGATCGCATTTCGGTCAGTCGAGACGCGGTCCGCTGGAAGAGATCGGCTCCATCGCCCTTTGGATAAAGCGCGGACGGCTCGGCGGCAGCGGAGGCGATGAGACAGATGCGGGCATCATAAAGAGCGTCGACAAGGTTGATGAAGCGGCGCGCGACGTCCCGCCGATCGGGCGTCAGGATCGGAATGCCGTCAATAATGACGGTGTGGAAGGCGTGGCCGATGTGGATGTAGTCGTTTGCGCCCAATGGCAGGTCGCACAGGTCCGCGAAGTCGAAGCGGGCGACACCCATCGAGGCCATCGGTACTCGCACCTTGCGGCCTTTGACGTCGAGCGACTGCGGTTTTCCCGGATGGTTGCCCGTCAGCCGCTTCCAGTGTGCATCGAGCGCGGCCTTCGCCGATCCATCGATGGGGTAGAAGTAAAGCTTCGCGCCGGAAAGCTTATCGAGGCGGAAATCCTTCTTCGCACCGAGTTCGATCACTTTGACCTGCTGTTCGAGCGCCGATATGAAGGGCAAGAATAGCTGGCGATTGAGCCCGTTCTTATAGAGTTCGGACGGCCGCGCATTGGATGTTGCGACAATGACGGTGCCGGATGCGAACAGTGCCTCGAACAACCGGCCGAGGATCATGGCGTCGGCGATGTCCGTCACATGCATCTCGTCAAAGCATAGAAGCCGCGCCTCTTTGGCGATGCTTTCCGCGACCTGCGGGATCGGATCGCCATCGACGGTCCTTCTGGCTTCGCCGATACGGTCGTGCACGTCGGCCATGAATTCGTGGAAATGGGCGCGCCGTTTCGGCTCGAATGACGTCTCTTCAAAAAAGAGATCCATCAGCATGGTCTTGCCGCGGCCAACCGAACCCCAAATGTAAAGTCCCTTCGGAGCGGTGGGCGCCTTGCTGAAAACTTTCGCGAGCATGCCAGTTTTCGGCCGGTAGGTCGCTAGATCCCGATCGAGTTCGTCAAGACGTACTGCCAGTGCTGCTTGCGCCGCGTCGGGCTCGATCTCTCCTTCGGCGAGCCGCCGATTATATCCATCAATGATCGTCGCCATCCGGCCCCCATGAGTGACCCACTCTCGGTAGTCGGCCGGATGCAAGAGACGCAACAGAGATCGCCGCGGCGAATTGGATTGGGCGGATTGCCGCCCCGAGATCCGCCGGCAACTGCCAAGGCTCGCTTGAGGGCGAGAAGCACAGGGATCTGCGTTATCCGTCGCCTAAAAACGCAATGCTGCTGTGCAGCATTTCCTCTCGCTTCGGGCCGATAAATTCCCATTTTCAGGGACGTTACAAGCGCTTAGCGCGCGGCGGCGCGGCGCATGACGAGGAGACTGGATGAATGTTGAAAGAGGCCCATGGATCAAGCGAGGAGCAACTTGGATTCGTTCGGCGACTGTTGACCAGCGAAAGCTACTTGCTCGCCGAACATTTGCATCGCCTCGACCCGGAAGCGCGCCACCGCCGTTTCGGTCACGATGTTTCAGATGATTTCATCACGCGATATGCCTCGCACGCCGGCGATTTCGGCAATGTGACGTTCGGTTATTTCGTCGAAGGCGAATTGCGCGCCGTCGCGGAATTGCGTCCAGACAATCTTATGCATGGCTCGGGAGCCGAGGTTGCATTCTCGGTCGAGAAGCCGTTCGTCAATCGCGGGATCGCGACGCAGCTGATGGGCCGCGTGATACGCACCGCACGTAATCGCGGACTGCGCCATCTCATTCTCGTGTGCTTGCCCGATAACGCAAAGATGCAAGCGATTGCTCGTCATTATGGAGCTGAGATCAAGATCGAGGATGGCTCCGTCATCGCCGACATCATTCCAAAAGAGCCAGACTACCAGTCGTGGGTCGGTGAATTATTGGATGAGCCGATGACGTACCTGTACTCTGCGCTCGATCTGCAGAAACGCCTCCGAGGAGCAGCAGAAATATAATTGCGAAGTCGGGTTGGAGGGCGAATTGGGCAATTCAAATTGATTCAATTGCGGCGCAACTCGATGAATGCAGTGCCGTAATTCGCGTCTTCGAGTCGGTCGAAAGACCAATAGGCGTCGAAAAATAAGAAAAATTGAGTCATTCGCGCAACAGTTTGCGTTAATAAACGCCTTTTTGCCCGCGATTTCAAACTTCTCCGTCTACAAAGCTCTCGAATTTGCTCATGTTTGGGAAGTTCGAGCTGATTCGAACCCTAGAGGGAGACTAAAACTATGGCTAAGGCAGTTAAGGCAGCAAAGACCGTTGCGAAGCGCAAGAAACCCGTCGCCAAGAAGGCAGTCGCTAAGAAGACTGTCAAGAAGGCAGTCAAGAAGACGGCAAAGAAGAAGGCCGCCTAATTCCATTTCGCGTCCCGAAGCGCTGGACTGGGCACCTAGCCTTCGGACGCAAATGCAAATGGCGAACGGGCGCTCTACCAGCGCCCCTTTCTACCCAAATGGCCGGGCGACAGCGATAAGCGTCACCGGCCATAATTTTTTGCCGATATCGATAGCGGAATGGAGCATATCGGGTGGGCTATTCAGGAATAACGAACGGCTGCCTCCGGCTTTCAATCAACTCCGTGAAAATGAGCAGGCCGATTTCTCGACCTGCCCATATTGCCATTAGCCCGCGCGGAACACGGCGCCGGCGACCGACATCGGCCGCTCACGCACTGCGTTTCCGTCGTTGCCGGATTTGACGATCCACTGGCCGTTGGATGAACGGCCGGTGATCATGCCGACGTGATGCGGCCAGACGACCACGGCACCGACCTGCGGTCCGCTCGGACGTCCATAGTGCTTCCAGTTGGCAGCGAGATTGTATTCCGGACCTCCGCCCAACTGCGTACGCATCCACCAACCGCACCAAGCGCGCGGTTTGCCACCAAGGCTGGCGCCGCCAGCCGACGCAAATTTGCGTCCGCTGTAGGATCGGCCTTGTGCGTAATGACGCCGGCCACTGCCGCTATTGGCATAGTGACGACGCGTTCCCGAATGATACGCGTAACCAGATCCAGACCTACGGTGTGAATACTGACGATGGACAGAAGAGCGGCTACGCGATGCGTAGCGGGCTGTGTACTGCCGCTTGCTAGCGGAATGCTTATGGGTACGCTCGTAACGGTCACCCTTGTAACCGTGATAGGGGCGTGCCTCTGCCGATGTCATTCCGGCCAACCAGGCCAAGCACATCGCCACTGCGATTAAACTCAATCGCATACTAACTACTCCTTCACTTGTCTTCACAAACGGGGCGCACGAAGCGTCGTAATGGGGCGAAAACAAGGGAGGATTCGACGCGCGGCATATCGTCTTATTTTGGTACAACTGACGCGCGTGTGGGGATTTGCTTTTATTTATTAAAAAGTTAAGGCAAATAAACCAATTGCCGGAAAGGTCCGTGCGCTACCTTTGGTCGAGTAAATTGTGAAGTTTGCGTACGGAACGCCCCGATATGTGATCAATTTCTCACGTGGTATCCGGCGTTTTTTTCATCACCGCTGCGGCAACGCTCCGCATGCAGACGCCTCATTAACGATCAAATGGACAGGGGAACGCAATGGAACACCGTCGGCTCGGCGCATCCGGATTAACTGTTCCACTCTTGAGCTTCGGTGCAGCGACGTTCGGCGGCTCGGGCGAATTTTTCAGCGCTTGGGGTTCGACCGACGTCAAAGAAGCCCGGCGCATGGTCGATCTCTGCGTGGATGCCGGCGTCACTCTTTTCGATACAGCTGATATCTACTCGAACGGAAATTCCGAGACCGTGCTCGGCGAAGCCTTGAAGGGCCGCCGTGAGAAGGTTCTCATTTCAACGAAAGCGACGTTCCGTTTTGGCGATGAGCCGAACAATGTCGGATCATCACGCTTCCATCTTTTGAAGACGTGCGAACAAGCGCTGAAACGTCTGCAGACGGATCACATCGATATTTTTCAACTGCACGGCTTCGACGCTTTAACGCCGGCGGAGGAAGTTCTTTCGACGCTCGACCAACTCGTCCGTGAGGGGAAGATTCGCTACGTGGGCGTATCGAATTTTTCGGGCTGGCATCTGATGAAGTCGCTCGCGGTTGCGGATCGCTACGGCTATCCGCGCTATGTCGCGAACCAAACCTACTATTCGCTCGTCGGCCGCGATTACGAATGGGAGCTCATGCCTCTCGGACTCGATCAGGGGATCGGCGCGCTCGTTTGGAGCCCGCTCGGGTGGGGACGTCTCACCGGCAAGATCAGACGCGGACAGCCATTGCCGGAAACGAGTCGTCTTCACAAGACGGCCGAGCAGGGTCCGCCCGTTCCGAACGAGCACGTGTTCAAAGTTGTCGATGCCCTCGATGAGATTGCGAAAGAAACCGGAAAAAGCGTTCCGCAGATCGCTCTCAACTGGCTCTTCCATCGTCCAACCGTTTCAAGCGTTATCATCGGCGCGCGGAACGAGCAGCAATTGAAGGACAATCTCGGTTCGATCGGCTGGAATCTCACGGCCGAGCAAATCAAGAAGCTCGATGCAGCGAGCGAGACAGCGAAAGCCTATCCCTATTGGCATCAAGCGGGCTTCACTGAACGCAATCCATTGCCCATTTAGAATTCCGCTAGCGACGCCTACCCGCAAGCTTCGCCTACGCCGGGGCTTGTCACGGCATTGTCATCTGGCTCGCGAAAAGATCGCGGGAAATTCCGGCGCAGGTAATAGAGCAATGATCGACGAGCACGAAAAAAGCGAGCGGGCGAATTTGGCGCGTATCGAAGCGGAAATTGCCGACAGTTTCGACGAAGAACTCGAAATGGAAATGGACGACGGGCGACTTGAGCGGTTGCTCGATGGCTATGATCGCGATGGCGCGGCAGGCCTCGTCGATCGCCAAGTCTATTTCAAGGAACTCTTTCGGTTACAGCGTGAGCTGATCAAGCTTCAAGATTGGGTCGTCAATACCAGGGCCAAGGTCGTCGTCATTTTCGAAGGTCGTGACGCCGCCGGCAAAGGTGGCGTGATCAAGCGGATCACGCAACGACTTAATCCGCGTGTCGTCAGGGTCGTCGCATTGCCTGCGCCGAGCGAGCGGGAACGTTCACAGTGGTATTTTCAGCGGTACGTGCCGCATCTTCCGGCAGGCGGCGAAGTCGTGCTTTTTGATCGCTCCTGGTACAATCGCGCGGGCGTCGAGCGCGTCATGGGTTTCTGCACGGAGTCCGATCTTGAGGAATTCTTCCGCACAGTTCCGGAATTCGAGAAGATGCTGGTGCGCTCGGGAATCACGCTCATCAAATACTGGTTCTCGATTTCCGACGACGAACAGCATCTGCGATTCCAAATGCGGATCCATGATCCGATCAAGCAGTGGAAGCTCTCGCCGATGGATCTCGAGTCGCGGCGGCGTTGGGAGGATTACACCAAGGCCAAGGAGGCGATGCTCGAGCATACGCATATTCCCGAGGCGCGCTGGTGGGTCGTCCATGCGGATGACAAAAAGCGGGCGAGGCTCAACTGCATTCATCACCTGCTGAGCCAAATACCGTACCAAGATGTGCCGCGCGCGTCCGTCGTGCTGCCGGAGCGCGTGCATAATCCTGACTATAGTCGCGCGCCCGTTCCCGACGATCTTTACGTGCCTGCCATTTACTAGTCGGCGGCGCGCCGCTTCCCGCATCAATCCGCGCCGTAAAGCCGACTGTTAGCGAATGCGGCGCGGGTTCATATAGAGGTCGGCTTCCTGACGCTGAATGTCGGGCTTCAGGCGCCCGTCATGAATATCGCGCGCGAGTTTCCTGACGTGGCGGCGAGCACCGCCATTGAAGACGATCATGCCGGTGAAAAGCTTCATCACCATCAGCAGCCGCGGATCGGCGTGATCGCCACGCACTTTGCAACGCCATCTGCCGCCGATGGTGAAGATGGCGCCATCAATGTGGCCGACGTGCTCGCCGTGCTGATCGATGAGCGTGTAGTCGCCACCGAGATTGATGAAATCGCGCCGGAACCTGTAGAATTTCGGCTCGCCGCCTTCCATCAGGAAGAATGAGAAATTCTCAGGCATCAGCGGCCATTTGTGCGCCGAACGCTCGAGATAGACGATGTAATCGTCGGGACTCGTGTTGATGGAGTACGACATCACCGGCATGCCGCCGGCCGCGAGCGTTTGCTGCATGGAGCGGCCCAGCATCATGTCCATGCTGGCTTTCCAATTCAAAGTCTCGGAGAACAGCTTGAAGACGAGACGCTTGTCCATACCCGTCGCGCCATTCCAGAGCTCCTTGCGATAGCCCAGAACTCCGGTGCGCTGACCGTTCTCGATGATCTCTGCGAAGATGTCCATGTCGGTCGTGAATTGACGCGACTTGCCGCGATTGCGCTCTTTCTTCCAGAAGCCGAATTCGTACGAATTGAAATTCGTGATCCAGACCTCAACCTGAAAGTCGTGCCAGGTTTTGCGCGCCGCATTCGTCGCGTCGGATTTATTCTTCTCGAGCTTCGATACTGCAGTCTTGGCTTTGGAGGTTTCCTCCTGTTTCGCCTGCTCGAGCACTTCCGCGCGCGCGACATTCGCTGCATCCGAAGCCGCGGTGTTGGCCTCAGTCTCGGCGATATCTTTTTTCTGAGCAGATGAAGTCATGGTGGAGTTTACCTCGCGCGCGTCAACGCTCACACCTCGAGGTACAGCCTCGAGCGAATCACTTGAGGACCGTAGCACCGCGATCGCGCATCGCTGCGATTGCGAGCAAAATTGCCGTGGAAAGACGGATCAGCGACCGCCGAAAATGGCCGAACCCACACGGACATGCGTCGCGCCGAAGGCGATTGCGGTTTCGAAATCGCCGCTCATGCCCATGCTGAGGCCTTTGAGGCCCAGTTCGCTTGCGAGCTTCGCGAGGAACGCGAAATGCACTGCGGGCTCTTCCTCCAGCGGCGGAATGCACATGAGGCCTTTGATATCGAGTTTCAGATCCTGGCGGCAGAACGCGACGAAGGCTTCTGCTTCGCGCGGCATGATGCCGGCCTTTTGCGGCTCTTCGCCGGTATTCACCTGAACGAAGAGATCGAGGCTGCGGCCTTGCTTGGCCATTTCGTCGGCGACGGCGCGGGCGATCTTTTCGCGATCGATGGTGTGGATGGCGTCGAAAAACGCGACAGCTTCCTTCGCCTTGTTGGACTGCAGCGGGCCGATGAGGTGCAGTTTGACGTCAGGGAATTCGGCGCGGAGCGGCGGCCATTTGCGCTCGGCCTCTTGGACGCGATTTTCGCCGAATACCCGCTGCCCAGCTTCGATGACCGGGCGGATGGCCTCGGCATCGAAAGTTTTCGAAACTGCAACCAATTGAACGCTGTCCGCGTTACGGCCTGATGATTTCGTGGCCGCAGCAATCTCGTCGTTTACGCGCTTTAACCTGTCGACTGCGCTTTCCTGATAGTCGTTCTGTTGCACGCGCGTTCCTCGTTGGTCTCAAGCCTTTCCCATAGACATTCCCGCCCACGAGGAACAAGTGTCGCAATTCCGCGCGGGCTTTCCATATAGAAGGCCCGGATCGACAAATCCGACTTCGCTAACCGTCATTTTCACTCCCCTAACCTTAGACTGAAACTCGAGGAGCATCCCCTATGCTGAAACTCGCCGACGCACGCCGCATCATCGACGCTGCAGAAAAAAAGGCTAAAGAAATCGGTCAGCCCATGAACATCGCTGTGGTGGACGAAGGCGCGAACTTGATCTCGCACATCCGCATGGACGGCGCATGGCTCGGATCCATCAACATTGCGATCAACAAGGCGTTCACGTCCCGGGCCTTCAACATTTCGACGAAGGAACTGGCCGAGAATAGCCAGCCGGGGGACCAGTTCTTCGGCATCCATGTTTCCAACCACGACCGCGTCATGATCTTTGCCGGCGGCATTCCGTTGAAGGATTCGAAGGGCGAAGTGATCGGCGCGATCGGCGTTTCCGGTGGCAGCGGCGTGCAAGATCAGTCCGTCGCAGAAGCAGGCGCCAGCGCGCATACGTGCTAGAGCTGCTGCTACTAATATGCACTAATTTATCATATCTTAGTGCACATTCTGGAATACGGTCCCTAAGGCGGTGCATGTTAAGCAGAACATGCACCGTTTTTATATTTGTTAGTGCATATTAGCCTCGACACGCGCTGCTCAAGGGCATAAAACTCCAACATGCACTGATTTGTGCCTAAATGGGGCACGTTATGGCGACCAAGTTCGATCCGAAAATTCCCTTCAATGACCTGCCCCTGCTTCCGCCCGCTGAGGACATCGAAACCAAGGCCGTACTCAAGAAATGCATCGAAGCGACGCGCCAGCTCGAAGGATTACGCCAGGCTGCAAAGCGCATTCCCAACCAGGATGTGCTGATCAACAGCATTCCGTTGCGTGAAGCCAAGGACAGCTCGGCTATCGAGAACATCGTTACGACCAACGACAAACTCTTCCGTTTCGCGAGTGCCAACGATGAGCACGCCGATCCCTCGACCCGCGAGATCCTTCGCTACAGAACCGCGCTTCGCAACGGTTTCGACAATCTCAAGATCCGGCCTCTGACGGTGCAGACAGCTCTTACGCTCTGCCGCACAATCAAGGGCTATGACCTCGACGTGCGCGCGGTCCCCGGCACGACTCTCAGGAACCATGCGACGGATGAAGTCATCTATACGCCGCCTGAAGGGGCCGCCGTCATCAACGAAAAACTCCGCAATTGGGAACAATATCTGCACGAAGATAACGGCATCGATCCCATAATCCGCATGGCCATCGGCCACTATCAATTCGAGGCCATTCATCCATTTCCGGATGGCAACGGCCGCACCGGACGGGCGTTAAACATCCTCTATCTGATTGATCAAAAGCGGCTTGATCTGCCGATCCTGTATTTGAGTCAGTACATCAACGCGAACCGCGACAGCTATTATCGCCTGCTGACGGGTGTGACTACCAACGGTGACTGGGAGCCATGGATCCTGTTCATGCTCGAAGCAGTCCAATTCACCGCTCGTTGGACTACCGAGAAAATCGAAGCAGTCAAAGCTTTGATGGAGGAGACCGTGCGCCATGTGAAGTTGCGTCAGCCGCGCATTTATAGTCGCGAGTTGGTCGAACTTCTTTTCACCCAGCCCTACTGTCGTACGGGCGACGTGGTCGCCAGCGGCATAGCGAGCCGCAATATCGCGGCAAAATATTTAAAGGAGCTCGCGGCGGCAGACGTGCTCCTGCAGCGTAAGGACGGACGCGAGGTCCTCTACATCAACGTGAGGTTTCTCGACCTGCTGAAAAGCAATGAGCATGGATTTCAACCCTTTCCTGCTGCCTGACCACAATTCGGGCGATCCTTGTCATCTTGGTAAATATGCGGTCGAGATGCCGCGCATGACTCCACGCTATTTGAAATTCGCAAGGCTCTTGACCCGCTTTACCATTCGGGCTCTTTACGGCTTTCCACGAATTCTTGAACGAGATCCAAGGCCCCATGGCCACTGAACGTTACAACGCGGCCGAGCGCGAAAAACACTGGCAATCCGTCTGGGAGAAGGGCGAGATCTTTCGCGCCTCGGAAGATCCCAATCGCCCGAAATCCTACGTGCTCGAGATGTTCCCGTATCCCTCGGGCCGCATCCACATGGGCCATGTCCGCAACTACGCGATGGGCGACGTCGTCGCGCGCTATAAGCGGGCTCGCGGTTTCAACGTGCTGCACCCCATGGGCTGGGATGCCTTCGGCATGCCGGCGGAAAACGCGGCGATGGAGCGCAAAGTCCATCCCGGCGCTTGGACTTATGCGAACATCGACACAATGCGTGGACAGCTCAAATCGATGGGTTTGTCGCTCGACTGGTCGCGCGAGATCGCGACGTGCTCGCCGAGCTACTACAAGCATCAGCAGAAGCTGTTTCTCGATTTCCTGAAAAAGGGGATCGCCTACCGCAAGTCTTCGAAGGTCAATTGGGACCCGGTCGATCACACCGTTCTCGCCAACGAGCAGGTGATCGACGGACGCGGCTGGCGATCCGGCGCGCTCGTCGAGCAGCGTGAGTTGACCCAATGGTTCTTCAAGATCACCGACTATGCCGATGAGCTGCTGAGCGATCTGGATACGCTCGTCAACTGGCCGGAGAAGGTTCGCCTGATGCAGGCGAACTGGATCGGCCGCTCGGAAGGCATGCTCGTCCGGTGGGCTCTCGATCAGAAGACGGCACCGAAAGATTTCAGCGAGCTCGAAGTCTATACGACGCGGCCCGACACGCTCTTTGGCGCGTCATTTCTTGCTGTTGCGGCAGACCATCCGCTCGCGAAAGCGGCCGCTGAAAAGGATCAGAAGCTCGCCGAGTTCTGCGAAGAATGCCGCCGCATGGGCACCTCCGTCGCCGATATCGAATCCGCTGAAAAGCGCGGATACGACACGGGTATTCGCGCCGTGCATCCGTTCGACGACAGCTGGGAGCTGCCGGTCTACGTCGCCAATTTCGTGCTGATGGATTACGGCACGGGCGCCATCTTCGGCTGCCCGTCCGGCGACCAGCGCGACATGGATTTCGCGCGCCGCTACGATCTTCCCGTCGTCCCCGTGATCCTGCCGCCTGGCGAAAACGCCGAGACATTCGAGCTGACCAACAAGGCCTACGTCGACGACGGCACGTTGATCAATTCGCGTTTCCTCGACGGGCTTTCGACCTCTGCTGCCTTCGACGAAGCGGCGAAGCGTCTCGAAAAGCAGACGCTCGGATCGCGGCCCCAGGGCACCAGAAAAGTCAATTACAGGCTTCGCGATTGGGGCATCTCGCGGCAGCGCTATTGGGGCTGTCCGATCCCGATCATTCACTGCAAGACGCACGGGCCCGTGCCTGTTCCCGAGAAGGACTTGCCGATCGAACTGCCGGAAGACGCGACGTTCGATAAGCCGGGCAATCCGCTCGACCGGCATCCGACGTGGAAGCACGTCAACTGCCCGATCTGCGGTGAGCCGGCGGTTCGCGAAACCGACACGATGGATACGTTCGTCGATTCGTCCTGGTACTTCGTTCGCTTCACGGCGCCCGAGGCCAAGACGCCAGTCGATGTCGATGCCGCGCATTATTGGCTGCCGGTCGACCAGTATATCGGCGGCATCGAGCACGCGATTTTGCACCTTCTCTATTCGCGGTTTTTCGTGCGCGCGATGTGCGACACCGGGCACTTGTCATTCGCGACGAACACGCGGGAGCCGTTCGCTGCGCTCTTCACGCAGGGCATGGTGACCCACGAGACCTACAAGTCCGAGGACGGGGTGTGGCTCTTGCCGAGCGACATCCGGTTCGAAGGCGAGGGCGCCAATCGCCGGGCTATCGAGATTTCGACGGGCCGTCCTGCCGCGATCGGCGGCATTGAAAAGATGTCGAAGTCCAAGAAAAACCTCGTGGACCCCGACGACATCATCGCCCATTACGGCGCCGATTGCGCGCGCTGGTTCATGCTGTCGGACAGCCCGCCGGAGCGCGACGTCATCTGGACGGAAGCCGGCGTTGCGGGCGCGGGGCGCTTCATCCAGCGTGTCTGGCGAATCATTGAGGAGATTGCCGAAACGTATCCGGGCGAAAAAGGCCCGAAACCGGCTTCGTTCGGCCCGGAGGCCCTGGAAGTTCGCAAAGCCGCGCACCGGGCATTGGACGCCGTTGGCCGAGCCATCGAATCGCTGCGTTTCAACGTGGCGGTGGCGAACATCCACGAGTTCTCCAATGTTCTCCAATCGGGTTTATCCAAGCGGGGACCGGATGTTGCCTGGGCCGTTCGGGAGGCCGGCGAGCTTCTTGTTTTGATGATCGGCCCGATGATGCCGCATTTGGCTGAAGAATGCTGGGCGCGGCTCGGATACAACACGCTGGTCGCTAATGAACCTTGGCCAGCGCCAGAACCCGACCTGCTCGTTGACGATCAAGTCACCATTGCCGTACAGGTTAATGGTAAGCGACGGGACGAACTCGTGATTTCGCGCAGTGCGAAATCGGAGGAAGTTGAAGCGGCGGCCTTGCAGCTTGGATCGGTGGTGCGTGCGTTGGACGGACGGCCTCCGAAAAAAGTGATCGTCGTTCCGCAGAGGATCGTGAATGTCGTTGGTTGAGGGGCGGTTTGGGGGACGAGGCACGTGCAGCCTGACGGTTGCGCGCGGGCTCTTTGCAGCTTCAGCCTTCATTGCCCTTTCAGCGTTGGCGGGTTGTGGCGACGGTGGTTTCCGGCCTCTCTACGGCTCGGCGCTGATCAATGGCGCGGCCGTCACGGAGCGATTGGCTACCGTCGATGTCGCGCCCATTCCGGGTCGTGTCGGACAGCGCATCCGCAACGAGCTGATTTACCAGACGACCGGCGGTGGCTCTCCTAAACCGCCGCAGTACCGTCTCGACATCGCCATCCGCGAATCCGTCACGTCGATGCTCGTTGCCGTGGACGGAAACGCGGGTAGCCAGATCTACAGCGTCGACGCGTCCTACAGCCTCATCCGATTGTCCGACAAGAAAGTGGTTGCGAAGGGCACGAGCTACGGCCGCGCTTCGTTCGATCGCGTGTCGTCGATCTTCGCCAACGTCGAAGCCCGGCAGAACGCTGAAAACCGGGCAGCAGAGACAGTTGGCCAAGAGATCCAAACGCGGCTGCTTGCAGTTTTGTCGACCGGGAACGTGTAGCTCTGGTATTCAGGGTTTCAGCCCTGGAAGAGCACCTTGATGGTCGCCGTCAAACCACAACAAGCCCCAGCCTTCATGAAGGCGCCGCCTGCTGATCTGGCGGCCGCGCTGTTTCATGGGTCCGATCCGGGTCTGGTGAGCGAGCGGGCGGCGGCGCTTGCGAAAAGCTTGGCGGCCCGACAGAACCCTCCCGGCGAAATCCTGAAGATCGACGAAACGGAACTCGACGAGGACCCTGGGCGCCTCGAAACCGAGTTGCAGACGCGTCCCATGTTTTCAGGCCGCCGGATCGTCCGCGCGATCGCAAGCCGGCGCGTTTCGACCGCACTCTTGAAGCCGCTTCTCACGTCAGGGCCGCTCGAGGGCCTGCTGGTTGTCGAAGCGGGCAATCTCAAAGCGGATGACAGTCTTCGATCTCTTTTTGAATCCCAGGCCGGGTGCTTCGCCGTTGCCTGCTACCCCGACAGCGCCGCGGACATCGACACATTGATTTCCGAAGTCCTTGCATCGTTCTCGTTGAAGATCGAGGGGGACGCGCGCGCCTTGCTCCAAAGCCGACTTGGCGCCGATCGCGCGCTTTCGCGAGCCGAGATTGAGAAGCTCGCACTTTTTTGCCTGGGGCGGCCTTCGATCACGCACGAGGATGTCGAAAACCTGGTTGGAGATGCGGCTGGGCTGGCGCTCGAACGCATCGCTGAAGCCGTCGCCGAAGGACGCACGAAAGATGCGATCAGCGATTTCGGCCGGGCTCTCGCGTCAGGCGAAAATGCGCAGGTGATCATCCTGATCGTGCAGAGATACTTCCTGAAGCTGCATCGTGTCAGAAGCGATGTGGATGGAGGCTTGCGTCTCGACGATGCGCTCAAATCCATTCGGCCGCCGTTGTTCTTCAAGCAGAAAGACAGCTTCGGCCGCCAGGTGCGCAGCTGGTCGCGGGGACAGCTCGATCAGGCGCTTCGGCGCATTGCAGAAGCGGCCAAGACGGCGCGTCTCACGTCGAGCTTGGAGGACGTCGTCGCCGAGCGCTTGATTTTGGCGCTCGCATCGATGGCAGCGATGTCCTCGGCTGCGGCGGGCGGCCGCTAGCGCACAGCTTGCGACGGCTTCTTGCGTCCCTATAGTGCCTGCGCAAATGGCAAGGGGGACGACAATGACTGACGCGCGTTACGACGTGATCGGGATCGGTAACGCGATCGTCGATATCATTGGGCGATGTGACGATGCCTTTCTCGCCGACGTCGGCGTGACGAAGGGAAGTATGCGTCTCGTCGATGCCGAAGAAATCAAAAAAATCTATTCGACGATGGGACCCGGCATTGAGATTTCGGGCGGATCGGCAGCCAACACCATTGCCGGCATTGCCTCATTCGGCGGACGCGCGGCATTCATCGGAACCGTTGCGGACGACGAATTCGGAAAAGTCTTTTCTCACGACATTCGCTCGATCGGCGTAGCGTTCGATGCACCCGTCGTTTCGAACGGCGCGCCGACATCGCGCTCTCTAATTCTCGTGACGCCCGACGGCGAGCGCACGATGAATACGTTCCTCGGCATTTCGACGAGCTTGGGCGAAATGCAGCTCGATTTGGAAATGATACGCGCTGCATCCATTCTTTATCTCGAAGGATATTTGTTCGACGAGCCGCAAGCGAAGGCGGCATTCCGGTCGGCACTGCAAGCTGCAAAACGTGCCGGGCGTAAAACTGCGCTTACACTTTCGGATGGTTTTTGCGTCGATCGTCATCGCGGTGAATTCCTCGAACTCATTCGCTCAGGCATCGACATTCTTTTCGCCAATGAATCGGAGATCAAATCTCTCTATCAAACGGACTCGTTCGAAGTTGCGGCTGAAAATGCGCGAGAAGACGCGAAACTCGCCGTGCTCACGCGCAGCGGAAAAGGCTCCGAGATTCATTCCGGCGATCAATCGATAACGATATCGGCATTTCCGGTCGAAACCGTCGTCGATACGACGGGTGCGGGCGATTTATATGCGGCCGGATTCCTATTCGGATATGCGAAGGGATTAAATCTGGAAATCGCCGGAAAGCTCGCGAGCCTCGCGGCGTCCGAAATTATCAGCCACATCGGCGCCCGGCCGTCCATTTCGCTCGCCGAATTCGCGAAGCAGCACGGCATCATTTCATAGGCCGAAAGGTTGTTGCAGACGCCGATTCCGGAAATTCCGAAATATCAATTCTGACTGAATGGCGCTCAGAAGGAGAATGTATAGGGGGTGAAACGAGTCCAATTGGGTCTCGAATTTATTCTCCCTGGAATTGGCGAATGTAATCCCGCAATCTCGAAATCAACGAATCGCTTCGTTTCGAGGTTCGCTCAAAATGCTTCACTCTCCCATTCGCCGCGGCCGCCCGAAAGGTACCGGCATCGATGATAGCGACCGTATTGCACGGCTGGACGAGTTGCTGAGGGTACATCCGGAATTGAGACCAACCACCGCTATACGGTTGATGGGATATTCAAACCCATCGGCGATCCGCCGCCTGCGCGATAAATACAAAGTCTTTACGTTGAAGACGCGCATCGAGCTTTCAAAAGACCTTCGGGGGAGCACGCCGGCCGCGGCGGGGCTTTCCTCCGAGCAATCGCCTCAGGCGATGCAGCCGGGTCGCTGAGCCCTTTGCGCAAACACGATCCATTCTGACAATTCGATATCTGAGCCTTCCTGTGATCACTCATGGGCCGCTTCCCCAGGCGGCCCATTTTTTTTGGCATTTCACCTGAAAGAGAGCTCAGAGCTTGCGAAGTGACGCCACCTCGACGCGATGGCTTTCGCCCTTTTGCAAAATCAACTGGGCGCGTCGGCGCGTCGGAAGAATGTTCTCTTCGAGGTTTTTCAGGTTGATCTCGCGCCATAGCTTCAGCGCGACGCGGCGCACCTCATCGGGTGCGAGCGCCGCATATTTGTGGAAGTAGGCGCCGGGGTCGCGAAACGCGGTGCTTCTCAAGCGCATGAAACGGGTCAAATACCATTTCTCGATCACGGCCGGATCAGCGTCGATATAAATCGAGAAGTCAATGAAATCGGACACGAATGGGATCGTGCTACCGTCTTTCGGCATTTCGGCAGGCTGGAGAATATTCAAGCCTTCGATCACGAGGATATCGGGGTGCTCGACATACACTTCCTGGCCCGGAAGAATGTCGTATTGGAAGTGCGAATAAACGGGCGCCCCCACTCTCGACACGCCGGATTTGACGTCACCCAAAAAGCGCAAAAGGCGCTCGGTATCGAAGCTTTCGGGGAAGCCTTTGCGCTCCATCAAGCCGCGGCGTTGAAGCTCGGCATTGGGATAGAGAAAGCCATCGGTCGTCATCAGGTCTACACGCGGATGGTCCGGCCAACGCGCCAGAAGCGCGCGCAACACACGTGCCGTCGTGCTTTTTCCGACGGCGACGGACCCCGCAACGCCGATGATGAAAGGGACTTTCGTATCTTTGCGGCCAAGGAACTCTGAGCTGACCGAATGCAGCTTCTGAGCGGCTGCGACGTAGAGATTGAGAAGGCGCGACAACGGCAGATAGATCTGCTCGACCTCGTCGACCGACAGCTCTTCGATGATGCCGGAGAGCTGCTCGAGCTCATTCGACTTCAGCGTCATCGGCGTATCGGCGCGAAGCCTCGCCCACTCCTCACGCGTGAAGACCCGGTAGGGAGAGAAGGGGACACTTTCGGGACGGCGCGCTTCCTCACGCGCCTGCAGCTGCACTTGCGCCTTCGCCTTCGTACGAGGAGCGGCGCGTGTTTTCACGATGTGCCTCTGCTGCGGGAAGCCTTTTCTTCCAGTCCCGATGTGCCCATGCGGCCGTCGAGAACCTTCAGGATTTCTTCGAGAGAGACGTTGCGAGATTCAAGCAGCACGAGAAGATGATAGAGCACGTCGGCCGCTTCGGCCTTGAGCGCCGCCGTATCGGTTCCCATCGCAGCGATAACTGCCTCCACCGCTTCCTCGCCGAACTTCTTGGCGCAGCGCTCGGTCCCGGCGGTCAGCAGTTGAGATGTATATGACTTTCCACTCATATCGGAACGCCGCGAGTGGATGAGCGCGGCAAGACGCTCCAACGTGTTCTCTTCACTCATGTTTGTGTCTCGTGCAGTTGGGCTCGAGCGCCCGAGCCTTTCGGCCCGCACAGCATCAAGTCGCCGCGAGAGCGTCAAGCGGCGGCTTCAGAATTGCGATAAAAAGCTTAAAAACTCAACCTCCGCCAAGGCGTTGGCGGATGTAGTCGAGCTGGTCGAAGTTGCCGTACCGGATCGTGAGGGTGCCGGTTTCGCCCGATCCGCGGCGGACTTCGACCTTGAGCCCTAAGAGATCGGTCAGTTCTTTCTCAAAGGCTTTCGTATCGGCATCCTTGTCGCGGGCGCGCCGGTTGCCGCCGGTCGGGCCCTCTTCGCCGAAGGTCTGCTGGACGAGCGCTTCGACGTCGCGGACGTTCAGGCTGTCGTCTATGATCTTTTTCGCCAGCGTCTCTGCATCGGCGCGGCCGATGAGGGCGCGGGCGTGACCGGCGGTGAGCTGACCCTGCTGGACCAGCGACTGGACACCCGTCGGCAGCTTCAAAAGCCGGAGCGTGTTGGCGACGTGGCTTCGGCTCTTGCCGATGATTTCGGAGAGCTGCTCCTGGCTGTAATCGAAGCGCTCGACGAGTTCGCGATAGCCCGAGGCCTCTTCGATGGCGTTCAAGTCCTGGCGCTGGACGTTCTCAATGATCGCCAGCTCGAGGACTTCGCGGTCGCTGAGCTCGCGGATGATCACCGGGATCGTATGCATCCCGGCCTTCTGCGCTGCGCGCCAGCGGCGTTCGCCAGCGACGATTTCGTAGCCGCCCGACATGCCGTTCGGCCGCACGACGATCGGCTGGACGAGACCTTTGGTGCGGATCGATTCCGCCAGTTCCGCGAGTTCGTCGTCGCGGAAATCCTTACGCGGGTTGAGCGGGCTCGATTTGACTTCGGCGATCGAGACCATGCGCTGTTCGCCTTCGGGTGGAAGGCGATGTCCGAGGGGTGCCGGATCTCCGATGAGAGAGGCAAGGCCACGGCCCAGGCGGCTCTTCGGCACTACGGAATTCATCTGCTTCTTCGTCCCCTGCTTGTCAGTTTATAGCTGCAAAACCCCAGTGAATTCGGGTGTTCGCGATTCTTAGGCGGCCTTGTAGCGCCGTTCGCGTTCCATGATTTCGGTCGCAAGCCGGATATAGGCTTGGCTGCCGGCGCAATCGTAATCGTAGAGAAGGATGGGCTTCCCGTGCGACGGCGCCTCGGCGATGCGCGTGTTGCGCGGGATGACCGTGTCGTAGACCTTGTTGCCGAAGAAGGCGCGAACGTTGTCGGCGACCTCGCGCGACAGCGATGTACGCCCATCATGCATCGTCAGGACGACGCCCTGGATCTCGAGACGCGGATTGAGCGTCGCGCGGATCTGCTCGATGGAATCCTTCAACTGCGAAATACCTTCGAGTGCGAAGAACTCGCACTGGACCGGTACCAGAACCGCGTGCGCCGCGGACATGGCATTCAGCGTCAGAAGATTGAGCGACGGCGGGCAGTCGATCAGGACATACGTGAAATGCTGATCGGCATCGCGTGCGCGCTGATGTCCGATCATCGCGGTGATCGCGTCACGAAGCTTGAACGCCTTGTTCTGGTCAGTCGCGAGAGCGGCATCGATGCCCACGAGATCGCTGTTTGCGGGCACGACGAAAAGGTTCGGAACCGCCGTCTTCAGGACGGTTTCGAGGATCGCAGCGTTGCCGGTCAAAATGTCGAACGTCGTCTTGAAGCGCTGCTCGATGTCGATGCCGAGCCCGGTCGAGGCGTTGCCCTGCGAGTCGAGGTCGAGAATGAGAACCCGTTCGCCGACGGCTGCCAGCGCGGTGCCAAGATTGATCGCGGTCGTCGTTTTGCCGACGCCGCCTTTCTGATTGGAGACAGCAACGATCCGCGGCCCCGCGTTCGCACCGCCCGTGCCTGATACGTAGCCGGCCACGGGTTTATCCCTCCATCCTTGGGTTCAACGCTTTGAGCAACACAACACGGCCGGCCTCTTCCGTAACGCTTGGAATCAGCTCAAAGGCAAACTGCCAATCTTGAGCTGCGTTCTCGACTTCGGTCGCGACCTCGCGGCCCTTCAAGAACATGCCAAGCGTAGAAGACGCAAAATAAGGTGCCGCGATCTCGACCAGCCGAGAGAGTGGAGCAAGAGCGCGCGCAGTAACGCAGTCGGCCTTGCCTACCTTAGCGTGAGTCTCGGCATTTTCGATCCTCATGCACAGAATGTCCACAGCAACGCGGGTTTCGCGGGCGACCTCCCGCAGAAAAGCGGCCTTCCGGCTGTCGCTCTCGACGAGAATGTGGCGGGTGCCCCCGGTTTCGGACGCCATGATCGCCAGGACGAGACCGGGAAAACCAGCGCCGGACCCAAGATCTAGCCAGGTTCGGGCGTTTTCCGGACGGTACCTCCAGAGCTGGGCGCTGTCGGCGAAATGGCGATGCCAGATCTCGTCGAGCGTGCTCGGGGCGACGAGGTTGATGGTTTTCTGCCACCGCTTCAGAAGCGCGGCGTAAGTCTCCAGCTTTTCACGGGTTTCGCGTGAAATTCCGAAGCGGCGCTGAAATTCTTCCGGAGTATCAATGCGGGCCGGGGCCATGTCTCTTTGTTTCATCGCATTTTCTTTACGCAAACCGGTGCCCACTTTGCTTGAAAATGCTCTAGGCGCTCTTGCGATCGCTTTTGCCGCTCTTGGCGGCTTTGAGGCGGGCGAGCAGGGTCAAAAGCGCCGCGGGGGTCATGCCTTCGATCCGGCCCGCCTGGGCAATCGTCGCCGGACGATGGTGCGTAAGCTTTTGCCGGATCTCGGCCGAAAGGCTCGGAATGGCCGCATAATCGAAGTCATCCGGGATGCGGACCGCCTCGTCCCGCTTCAGCTGGGCCACATCCTCGTCCTGGCGGCGGAGATAGGCGGCGTAGCGGGCATCGACCTCGAGCTGGGCAGCGATCCCAGGCGCGATGTTGCCGATCTCGGGCCAGACTGATTTCAGACGATCGAGAGAGATTTCCGGAAAAGCCAACAAGTCGAAGGCGCTACGGCGGCGACCGTCGCGATTGACAGTGAGGCCGTGGCGGGCGGCTTCGGTCGGCGTCAGCGAGAGCTGGTTCAGGAGATCCAGGCCGTCAGCCAGGGCTTTGGCTTTTGCCTCGAACTTCCGGCGGCGCTCGGGGCCCACGCAGCCGAGGGCGATGCCTTCCGGCGTCAGGCGCTGGTCGGCATTGTCGGCGCGGAGCTTCAACCGGAATTCAGCCCGCGAAGTGAACATCCGATAGGGTTCGGAAACGCCCCGGGTAATGAGGTCGTCGACCATCACGCCCAGGTAGCCCGAAGTGCGCGAAATGGCATACGTTTCACGTGAATCCTCGACATTCGCGGCCGCTGTTTCACGTGAATCCGTTTCACGTGAATCACTAGAGGTTGAATCGCGCGAAGTTTGGCTTGCCGTCAGGGCGGCGTTGATGCCCGCAAGAAGGCCTTGGGCTGCGGCTTCCTCGTAACCGGTCGTGCCGTTGATCTGACCGGCCAGAAAGAGGCCCGGCATCCGCTTGACCTCGAGGCCCGGGCTCAGCTCGCGCGGATCGACGTAATCGTATTCGATGGCATAGCCCGGGCGCTTGATAATGACGTTTGCCAGCCCCGGCATGGTTTTCAGGAAGGCTTCCTGAACCTCGACCGGCAGCGAGGTCGAGACGCCGTTCGGGTAGATCGTGTCGTCATCGAGGCCTTCGGGCTCGAGGAAAATTTGATGCGCCGAGCGATCGGCGAATCGCACGACCTTGTCCTCGATCGACGGGCAATAGCGCGGGCCAATGCTCTCGATTTGCCCGGAATACATGGGCGAACGGGCCAGATTTGCCCGAATGATCTCGTGCGTCGCTTCGTTGGTGTACGTGATCCCGCAGGCGATCTGCGGAGTCGTCACAGCTTCGGTCAGAAACGAAAACGGCACCGGATCGTCGTCCGCCTTTTGCATCTCGAGGCCCGACCAGTCGATCGATTTGCCGTCGAGGCGCGCTGGGGTACCGGTCTTCAAGCGGCCGAGTTTCAGCCCGAGGCCGTAGAGGCGGTCGGAGAGCTTGAGGGCGGGCGCTTCGCCAGCTCGGCCTGCGGGAATTTTCTGCTCACCCATATGGATGAGGCCGTTCAGGAAGGTGCCGGTCGTCAAAACCACGGCGCCCGCCTGCAGCTCGCGGCAGTCGGCGGTAATGACGCCCTGGACGCGGCCGTCGTTAACGATGAGGTCTTCGACGCCGCCTTCGATGACGTCCAGGTTCGGGATCGCGGCGATTTCGGCCTGCATGGCCTGGCGGTAGAGCTTGCGGTCGGCCTGGGTGCGGGGACCGTGTACGGCGGGGCCCTTCGAGCGGTTCAAGAGCCGGAATTGGATGCCCGCGGCGTCCGCCACCCGGCCCATCAGGCCATCAAGGGCGTCGATTTCGCGGACCAGATGGCCCTTTCCGAGGCCGCCGATGGCCGGATTGCATGACATTTCGCCGATTGTCGCAAAGGCGTGGGTGACGAGCGCCGTCCGCGCGCCCATTCGCGCCGCAGCGGCTGCTGCTTCGGTTCCGGCGTGGCCGCCGCCCACAACAATGACGTCATACGTGCTGTTCATGGCATTGATCATGACCTGGGACCTAGCGCATCCGGGGAGCGCGCAAAAGGCGGTATGTCGACGGACGTTGCCCACAGGAGTCTTAAAAATAGGGGCTTGCGAATCCGGGAATCATTTCACGTGAAACCTTTTGGACTCACTTGCCGATGCAGAATCGACTGAAAATTTGGTCAAGGACGTCCTCGACGTCCACCCGGCCGGTAATCCGGCCCAGCGCCTGAGCCGCGCGCCGCACGTCTTCCGCCCGAAGTTCGAGGAACTCGGCGTGGCCGTTAACGAAGGCGCCGATATCATCCAGGGCATTTTCCAGTGCTTCCCGGTGACGGGCGCGGGTGAGCGCCGGTTCGGTCGCAGAGCCGACGGCTTCGGTCGCGCGTTTTGCGATCTCGGCGACGAGCTGGTCGATGCCGGCGCCTGTTTTGGCCGAAACCGCTAAGCCTTTGAACTGGGAATCAAATTCAAGATCCTGTTTGGAACGGATTACAAGACTTGTTTCACGTGAAAAATTAAGTTGCGGAATCGATTCAGTATTTTCCGTCAGCCACAGCACGAGGTCGGCGTCGCGGGCGGCAGCGAGGCTGCGCCGGATGCCTTCGCGTTCGACGTCGCTTGAGGCTTCGCGGATGCCGGCCGTGTCGGAGACGATGACGGGGAGGCCTGCGAGATCGAGCCGGACTTCGATGACGTCGCGCGTGGTTCCCGCCTCGGCTGAGACGATGGCCGCGTCGCGGCGGGCCAGCACGTTCAGCAGGCTAGACTTCCCAGCATTTGGAGCGCCGAGCAGCGCAACCCGAAACCCTTCGCGCAGAATCTCGCCGCGATGACCGTCATCGAGATGCGCGGCGATCTCCCTTTGCAGAATTCCCGCGCGTTTTCGCGCTTCGTTGAAAGCCGATAGCGAAACGTCGCCTTCGTCGGAAAAGTCGATGGCGGCCTCGACCAGCGCCGCGATCTCGATCAAGCGCGACCGCCAGCCGTCGTAGAGTTTTGAAAGCGAGCCTGACGTCTGTGCCAGAGCTTGCCGGCGCTGGGCGTCGGTTTCCGCTTCGATCAGGTCGGCAAGACCTTCGACTTCCGCGAGATCGAGCTTGCCGTTTTCGAATGCGCGACGGGCAAATTCGCCGGGCTCGGCGAGCCGGCATCCGGCGATCTCGCCCAGCGCCGATAACACGCCCGAGACGACGGCGCGGCTTCCATGGACCTGGAACTCGACGACATCCTCGCCTGTTTCCGTTTTCGGTGCCGCGAACCAGACGACAACGGCTCTATCGAGCGCTTCGCCGGACGTTGGATGCTTGATGGTGCGGTAGGCAGCGAAGCGCGGTTCCGGCAAGGGTCCCGTCATCAATTCGAGCGCGTTGCGCGCGGAGGGGCCAGATACGCGAATGACCGCGATGCCGGCGCGTCCCGGTGCGCTCGAAAGCGCGAAGATCGTTGAAGCCTCGTTCATTTGCTTCGCGTACTCGTAGACGCCGCGGGCCGCAACTCCATCCCGCAGACCAACCTAACGTCACAAGTGTGCCAATTGAGCGAAAATCGCCTGAAGTTCGAGACGAGCCCCTATCTTTTGCAGCACCGGGACAACCCGGTGCACTGGTGGGCTTGGGGACCGGAAGCACTCGCTGAAGCGAAGCGAACGGGAAAGCCGATCCTGCTCTCCGTCGGGTACGCAGCGTGCCACTGGTGTCACGTGATGGCGCACGAGAGCTTTGAAGATCCCGCGACCGCGGAGGTGATGAATAGCCTCTTCATCAACATCAAAGTCGATCGCGAAGAGCGTCCCGATATCGACGCGATCTACATGGGCGCGCTGCATCGGCTTGGCGAGCAGGGCGGTTGGCCGTTGACGATGTTTCTCGACAGCGAGGCGAAACCGTTTTGGGGCGGCACCTACTTTCCACGTGAATCACGATACGGGCGTCCGGCATTCGTGACCGTTCTTCTCCGCATCTCGGAGGCTTATCAAAATCAGCCCGACAATGTGCGCAAGAATACCGAAGCGCTCATTGCTTCGTTGAAGGATGATAGTGCTGCGAGCGATCGCGCGGCGCCGAAACCCGATGTTCGCGATCTTGTTCAGCGCATCGCGCGCGCGGTTGATCGCGAACATGGTGGTCTCTCCGGTGCGCCGAAATTTCCGCAATGGAATATCTTCTGGCTCCTATGGCGCGGCGCCATTCGCTACGACGAGAAGATTGCGAAAGACGCTGTTGTCACGACGCTTCGCCATATCGCGCAGGGCGGAATCTTCGATCATCTCGGCGGCGGTTTCGCGCGCTATTCGGTTGATGAACTCTGGCTCGTCCCGCACTTCGAGAAGATGCTCTACGACAACGCGCTCTTGATCGATCTCATGACGGAGGTTTGGCGGGAGACGCAGGAGCCTCTCTTCAAGATCCGCATCGCCGAGACTGTCGCTTGGCTCGAGCGTGAGATGATCGGTGAAGCTGGCGGGTTCGCGGCTTCTCTCGATGCCGACAGCGAAGGCGAAGAAGGCAAGTTCTACGTTTGGAGCGCGGCGGAAATCGCGGAGGTTCTCGGCGCGAATGATGCAGCGTTCTTCTCACGCGTCTATGGCGTGACGACAGACGGCAATTTTGAAGGCCATACGATCCTCAATCGTCTCGACTCGCTGGCGATGCTTTCGGAAGATGAGGAAGCGCGTCTCGCTGAGATGCGGGCGAAGCTTCTTGAGCGACGTGCATCGCGGGTTCGTCCTGGCTGGGATGACAAGATGCTCGCCGATTGGAACGGGCTGATGATCGCCGCACTCGCGCGTGCCGCGGTCGTATTTCAAAAACCGGAATGGCTGACGCTCGCCGAGAGAGCATTCACGTGTATCACGACGAAGCTCTCGGCCGGAGGTGATCGTCTCTTTCATTCGTATCGCGCGGGTCTAGCAAAGGCGCCGGCCACGGCATCCGATTATGCGAACATGACCTGGGCGGCGCTTCGGCTGTTCAGCGCGACGCAATCGGAAAGCTATCTCGCTCAAGCCCAGCGCTGGGCGGATGTCCTCGATCAACATTATTGGGACAGTGAAGGCGCAGGTTATTTCACAGCGGCCGACGATACGACGGATGTCGTCGTCCGCCTCAAGTCGGCGTCGGACGACGCTGTTCCCAGCGCCAATGCCATCCAGCTTTCGAACCTGATCGCGCTTGCGGCGCTTACCGGGGAGAGCCGGTACGACGACCGGGCCCGGCAGTTGGTAAATGCTTTTTCCGGAGCAGTGGCGCGAAGTCCAACCGGTCACTGCGGTCTTCTGGCTGCGGAACTCGATTTGGATCGTCTGGTTCAGATTGCTGTGATTGGCCGCGACAATTATCTCGCATCAGCGCTGCACCGGATCTCGTTACCGGGGGACGTGGAGTTCATTTCCGCGGCGGCTCCCAGTGTGAGCAGCCAATCTCCGCTTGCAGGGAAAACGAGCATAGACGGCAAATCAACGGCTTACGTGTGCGTTGGGCCAACGTGCAGTGCACCTTTGCAGGACGCAGATGAATTTCTCGCGCGGTTGCGCGCGGCACGAATTGCAGAATGAATCTCTTTGATGTCTCTTTACCGCGTTGAAACGTCTCAGAGTTCAAACGCTTGGCTGAAACAGCCTCCGAGCGATATAGAGGTTGGGTAGAAAGGCCGCCGCATGAAAACTCTTCGTGAAGTCGTCCGATACGGCTACGCCCCCTTTATGATGTTCGGGTTGACGTTCGCCGCCTACTGGGTCGTGAGCGAACTGGTCGTAGCCCGCGGAAATCAGTGGGCATATCTCTGGCTCATTCCGTTGCTGGCCACGGCCTATGCAACCTCATTCGCAGCCGAAAAAATCGCGCCGTTCTTCGATGAGTGGAACGACCACCACGAACATGGCGACATGGCCACGAACACCGCGCACATCGCCGTCTACGAATTGTCGGCGATGAATGGCGTGTTCCTGATCCCGGTCATCTGCTGGATCTTCCCGTTCCAGGGAATTTGGCCAACGCACTGGCCGATGTGGACGCAAGTGCTGATTGCGTTTGTCGTCGCCGACTTCGCTTTCATGATGATGCACTACTTGAGCCATCGCTATGCGCCGCTGTGGAGGCTGCATGCGGTCCATCACGGTGTCGGCCGGCTCTATGGCTACAACGGCGTCATTCGCCATCCCATCCATCAGACCATCGATATGGTCGTCGGCAACATGCCGCTCGTGATCATCGGCATGCCTGTGCCGGTTGCGGTGGTGCTCGGGTTCTTGATCTCGGTCACGCTGATCGTGCAGCATTCGAATGTCGATGCGCGGCTTGGGCCGCTGCAGGGACATCTGTCGATCGGCCGCTTGCATCACATGCACCACGTAAACTGGGGCACGGAAGGCGACTGCAATTTCGGTCTGCTTCTGACAATCTGGGACAAGATGCTCGGGACCTTCAGCGACAAGCCGAAGCGTGAGATCACGTCCAAGGATTTGGGCGTCGACGAACTGCCGAATTTCCCGAAGGGCTACGTCGAGCAGCTGCTGCTGCCGTTCTACTACGAGCCCGGCAAGGGCGAGCCTGAGCGATATAAGAAGATGGCTGCCGCCAAGACGCCGGCGCAGGAAGCCCGCGACCAGATCCTGCACGCAGCGGAGTGATCGGGTTTCGAAGCTAGCTCACAGTCGCAAACTTCGTTTTCTGTTATGTCGGGCAGGGGGTTGCCCTATCTGTCGTGATCCCGGCGCAGGCGGGATCCGCGGCCACGATCAGCGCATTTTTTAAGTGCGCGCGGTCGGTCCGGAACTGAACGCATCCACCGAACTTGTTGAAGCTTGTCTGGGTGCCGACCTCCGTCGGCATGACGTTGGTTGTGGCTGCTAGAGCCGGGACCCTGGACCGCAACGAAGGTGGGTCCCGGGTCTCGCAAGATGGCTCGCCCGGGATGACAGGCCGTAGCCCTCGCTCCACGCGATGCGAGATTGCGAGGCTCTCAGCAACAAAAAAGGCCGCCCTTGCGAGCGGCCTATTTCACGTGAATCTTTTTTCAGTGGATTACGTGTTCATCGACTGGAAGAACTCGCCGTTGGTCTTGGTGGACCGGAGCTTGTCGATCAGGAACTCGATGCCGTCCATCGTGCCCATCGGGTTGAGGATGCGGCGGAGGACGTAGACCTTCTTGAGCTGATCCTTCGGGACGAGCAGATCTTCTTTGCGTGTGCCCGAGCGCGATACGTCGATCGCCGGGAAGACGCGCTTGTCGGAGACCTTGCGGTCCAGAATGATTTCCGAGTTGCCGGTACCCTTGAACTCTTCGAAGATCACTTCGTCCATGCGCGAGCCGGTATCGATGAGCGCCGTCGCGATGATGGTCAGCGAGCCGCCTTCTTCGATGTTGCGGGCTGCACCGAAGAAGCGCTTCGGGCGCTGCAGGGCGTTCGAGTCGACGCCGCCGGTCAGAACCTTGCCGGAAGACGGAACGACCGTGTTGTAGGCACGACCGAGACGCGTGATCGAGTCGAGCAGGATGACGACATCCCTCTTATGCTCAACAAGACGCTTAGCCTTCTCGATGACCATCTCCGACACCTGGACGTGGCGTGACGGCGGCTCGTCGAATGTCGAGGAGATCACCTCGCCTTTGACGTTGCGCTGCATGTCGGTGACTTCTTCCGGCCGCTCGTCGATCAACAGGACGATCAGATAGCATTCCGGATGGTTGGCTGTGATCGAGTGCGCGATGTTCTGCAGAAGCACCGTCTTGCCGGTGCGCGGCGGAGCGACGATCAGGGCACGCTGGCCTTTGCCGAGCGGCGAGACGATGTCGATCACGCGGGACGACAGGTCTTTGATGGTCGGGTCTTCGATTTCGAGCTTCAACCACTGGGTCGGATAAAGCGGCGTCAGGTTGTCGAAGTGGCTCTTGTGCTTGGCCTTCTCTGGGTCTTCGAAGTTGATGTTCGAGACCTTCAGGAGGGCGAAGTAGCGTTCGCCATCTTTCGGCGACCGGATCTGGCCTTCAACGGTGTCACCGGTACGGAGGGCAAAGCGGCGGATCTGCGAGGGCGAGACGTAGATGTCATCGGGGCCCGGCAGATAGTTGGCGTCTGGCGACCTTAGGAAGCCGAAGCCGTCCTGCAGGACTTCAACGACACCGGTCGCGGTAATTTCGGTTTCTTGGGTCGCGAGCTGCTTAAGCGTTGCGAACATTAATTCCTGCTTACGCAGGGTCGAGGCGTTCTCGACACCGGCCTCTTCGGCAAAGGTGACGAGCTCGGCGGGGGATTTCCGCTTCAAATCCTCGAGCTTCATTTGCTTCATTGAAAAAGAACTCCACGGAGCGCCGCATTTGAGCGGCATCGGGTGGTGAGGTGGGATGAATGAGCCTGGCGTGACGGCGACGAGGCGGGCGCCTCGTCATGAACCGGCGGGCGTTGACGCATCAAAACGTCGAAACGTGCCGTCTGCCAAAATCCTATGAGGACTGTTTTTGTTTAGCAGATCGGCTCGGATCTGGAAAGTCTCAAAATGGTTTTACAATCACAAGTATGACAATCCCGATCATCAGCACCGCCGGGACCTCATTGATAATTCGCCAGTGCCGTGCGGGTTTCGTGTTGCGATCTTCACGAAAGGCTCGGGCCGACGCCGAAAGGTACCCATGCAACCCGGAAAGCAGGAGGACGAGCGTAATTTTGGCGTGCAGCCAAGGTGCTGACCAGAAATGGCCTTCGGTCGCGAGCCATAGGCCGAGCACCCAGGCGATGATCATCGACGGTGTCGCGATGATGTTGAGAAGCCGGCTTTCCATCAACTTGAAGTTTTCCGACTGTGCGGAGCCGACGGGCGCCTCGGCGTGATAGACGAAAAGCCGCGGCAGATAGAGCATGGCCGCCATCCACGCGATGATTGCGATGACGTGGAAGGATTTGATCCAGAGATAGGCGTCGGCAGGGAAGATCAGGACGAACGCCGCAGCCAGAATAATGGTCGCCACCAGCGCAATGGCGGCGCGGCGCGCCGGGGAGCCGGCAGAAGGCGAGACTGAGCGAGCGTCCGACATGCTTCAGTTTCCTGTTTCGCGGATCCTATGGACAAGCCGAGCCACATTCTCGGGTGGTGTTTGAGGCACGATGCCGTGCCCGAGATTGAACACGAAGGGCAGGCCCGCCATCGCTTGGCAGATCGCATCGGTGCGGGCATCGAGCGTGTCGCCGCCGGTGACGAGGAGCAGCGGGTCGAGATTTCCCTGCACGACTTTGCCGGTTTTCGCGATCGTTTGCATGACGCTCAGCGGGCAGGATGTATCGCAGCTCACGCCATCGACATTCGTGCCAGCGATGTATTTCTGGAGAAGGGCGGCTGCTCCGCGCGGGAATCCTATGATCGGAACGTTTGGATGGCGGCGCCGGATTTCGGTGACGATGCGCGCCGTTGGAGCAATGACCCAGCGCTCGAATTCGTCTTCGGCGAGGCTACCAGCCCAGCTGTCGAAAATCTGCAGCGCGTTGGCGCCGGCGTCGACTTGGCTCGAGAGATACACGATCGAGGCTTCGGTCAGCAGGTCGATCAGATGCGAAAAACCTTCGCGGTCCCGATAGGCCCAGCTCCGCGCCGCGGCCTGATCGCTCGATCCCCGGCCTTCGGCCATGTACGTCGCAACGGTCCAAGGTGCCCCGCAAAATCCAATCAAAGCCGTTTCGCGCGGCAGCTCTTTGCTGAGCAGTGCGACCGTCTCGCAAACTTTTGCGAACTTGTAGTGGGTGTTCGATAGGGCGAGTCGGCGGAGATCATCAAGCGTCTTGATCGGATCGAGACGCGGACCTTCACCCTCGGCGAAGCGAACGCTTTGGCCGAGCGCGTCTGGCACGACGAGGATGTCGGAAAACAGGATCGCGGCGTCGAAGCCGTAGCGGCGGATCGGCTGCAGCGTCACTTCGGCGGCGAGCTTCGGCGAATAGCACAGGTCGAGGAAGCTTCCGGCATCCGACCGGACCTTGCGATATTCCGGCAAATAGCGGCCGGCTTGGCGCATGAGCCAGACGGGCGGTGGCTGAACCGCATTGCCCGAAAACGGTGTCAGGAAGCGCTTCGGGGGACGGTTGGCGTTCAGGTCACGCAACGGAGTTCTTTCCTTCACTTCAAATCAGATAAAGTTTCTTGAAGCTTATTTTTTTGACTCTTAGGGCAGCGAGGTGTGGGGATCACGAAATCGTCCACAGTCCTTCCACAAGGTTTCAGTCAGCCCGACCGTGTAGCACGAGCGATAGTGCCTGTCGGGCATTGCGCGCAATAGAGGTCTAAGGCGTCCATTAATCAATGGCTTGCGAACGACCTGCAACGACAACCCGGAGGGACGGCTTGTTAAGAACCGCCGGACAGAGGCTGGAGGGGGACAGTTGTCCCATGGGATGGCCGTTTGTCGAACAACATCTTTCCCTTTTGCCCGGATGTGGGTATCGCGGTGGGTGAGCCGACAGTTGTTCTCTCAACCCGAAAGAGGCCCACTGGGTTCGGGGATAACGTCGGGGTTTTGAACAGGCTGCCGCCCGTCAGTCGCAAGAGATCGATGTCATGACGCTGCCAAGCCTGTTTCACATGCACCTTGTTTCCGATGCGACAGGCGAAACATTGGCGGCGATCGCGAAAGCGGCGATCGTGCAGTATCAGAACATTCGCGCCATCGAGCACGTGCATCCGCTGGTGCGGACGCAGCGGCAATTGAAGCGGGTGCTTGCGGACATCGAGGCGGAACCCGGCATCGTGCTCTATACCGTCGTCAACCAGGCTCTTGCGGTCGAGCTCGAGCAGCACTGCCAAAAGCTCAAGATTCCCTGCCTTGCGGTGTTGCGCCCTATCATGCAGGTGTTCGAGAGCTATCTCGGCGCGCCGCAAACGCCGACGGTTGCGGGTCAGCACGTGCTCGATGCCGATTACTTCCGGCGCATCGACGCGATGAATTTCACGATGGCGCACGATGACGGCCGGTTGCCGGACAATCTCAGCGACGCCGATATCATCTTGCTCGGAATCTCGCGCACCTCGAAGACGCCGACGTCTCTTTATCTTGCGCAGCGCGGGTACAAGACAACGAATCTGCCGCTCGTGCCGCAGGTGAAACTACCGGAACAATTGTTCCGGCAGCACACGGCATTTGTCGTGTGTTTGATTGCAAATGTCGATCGGATCGCCGACGTGCGGCGCAATCGCGCGATCCTGATGGCCGATCGCGATCTCGAAACCTATGTCGATCGTGATACGATATCCGCCGAAATCGCCTATACGCGGAAGATCGCCGCCCAATACGGATGGCCGATCATCGATGTGACGCGGCGATCCATCGAAGAATCTGCAACGATGATCTTGAAGCTACTGAACGACCGCAAGGCGGGGTCAAAACCGGAGACGGACCCAGCCAATGTCTGACGCAAGCCGGTTGATACTCGCCTCGGGGAGTGCGGCGCGCCGTTCGTTGCTCGAAGCCGCAGGACTGATATTCGAGGTCATTCCCGCGGACATCGACGAAACCGCCATTCGTGATGCAATTCTCGAAAAAACGTCCGGCGCGGAAGCGGGCGATGTTGCGAGTGTGCTGGCGGCGGAAAAAGCGCGTGTCGTCTCCGTTGCGCATCCCGACGCTCTCGTCATCGGCGCAGATCAGGTCTTGGCGCTGGGCGGTAAGATCTTTGGAAAACCGGGTAGCTGGGCCGAAGCGCGTGAACATCTCGTCATGCTGCGCGGGCGGACTCATGATCTCGTTTCCGCTGTTGCAATCGCGCAGGGCGGCAACGTGCATTGGCAAACGACATCGACGGCCGGAATGACGATGCGGGATTATTCCGACGAATTTATCGGCGCTTATCTCGAACGGGTAGGCGATCGTATTCTTGGATGCGTTGGATGCTATGAACTCGAAGCTTTGGGCGTGCAGCTTTTCGAGCGGATCGAGGGCGACTATTTCACGATCCTCGGAATTCCCCTGTTGCCGCTTCTCTCGCGCCTTCGCGAAGAACAGATGATCTCAGCATGAAGCGTGCCTGTGTCATTGGTTGGCCGATCGCGCAATCGCGCTCGCCTCTCATCCATCAATTCTGGCTGCGCAAGTATGGGATCGAGGGGACCTATACAAAAGAGCCGGTTCGGCCTGAGGATCTGAAGTCGTTTCTCGGATCGTTGAAAGAGCGCGGGTTCGTGGGCTGCAACGTAACGGTGCCGCACAAAGAAGCGGCATTTTCGATTGCGGAGATTCGATCTTCTTCCGCGATTGCGGTCGGGGCTGCAAACACGCTTTGGCTTGAGGGCGACGCACTCGCCTGCACAAACACCGATTCCTATGGCTTCATGGCCAATCTCGATCAGTCGGCGCCGCATTGGCGGACGACGCCAGGTCCGATTATGATTCTTGGCGCTGGCGGATCGGCCCGCGCGGTGATCCATGGATTTCTGGAAGCCGGCCGCGACGACATTCGCGTCTTCAACAGGACGATCGAGCGGGCAGAGGAGACTGCGCGTCACTTCGGCGCGCGTGTCTCGGCTTCGTCGTGGGATACTCGTAATGATCATACTGCTGAGGTTTCTGTCGTCGTCAATACGACGACGCTGGGGATGAATGGCGTTGGGGATCCGAACATCGATTTCTCGAGGGCACGCAAAGAGGCGGTTGTGGCCGACATTGTTTACGTCCCGTTGGAAACTCCGTTGTTAGCCTCGGCTCGCAGATATGGGCTCACCTGCGTGGATGGACTTGGGATGCTGCTACACCAAGCCGTTCCGGGCTTCGAGACGTGGTTTGGGGTTCGGCCCGAGGTCACGCCAGAGCTCTACAATCTCATTGCAGAGAACATTCGCGAGGCATGATGCTTGTCGTTGGTTTGACCGGGTCGATCGGTATGGGAAAATCGACCGCGGCGGCGCGGTTCCGTGAGCGCGGCATTGCCGTTTTCGATGCGGACGCGGAAGTTCACCGCCTTTATACCGGGCCGCTGAATGACGAGATCGAACGGGCTTTTCCCGGATCGGTCGTTGGTCAAACGGTCGATCGCGGCAAGCTCGCCGAGCAACTTCTCGCTAATCCCAATCGCTTCCAAGACCTCGAAGCCATCGTGCATCCTCATGTCCATCAGGCGGAGCGCCGGTTTCTCCAAGAGGAGAAGGCGCACGGCGCGGCGATGGCGGTTCTCGAAATTCCGCTCTTCTTTGAGCGCGGGCGCGACGAATACGTTGATGCGATCGTCGTCGTCACGGCGTCGCCTGAGCTTCAGCGCGAGCGGGTGCTGGCGCGCGCTGGCATGACGGACGCCAAATTCGAGGCGGTGGTCGCGCGGCAGCTTCCGGAAGACGAAAAGCAATCGCGTGCCGATTTCGTTGTGGACACCAACGGATCGGTCGAAAACTGCAACAGCCAAATCGACCGTATCATCACTAAGCTCCTCCCCCTCAGCGCCACCGCTTACGATAAGTTCTGGCGCTAAGTTGTCCTCTGGGGGAAGCGACCTGAATGCGTGAAATCGTACTCGATACCGAAACGACGGGTCTTGATCCGAAGAAGGGTCACCGCCTGATCGAAATCGGCGGCATCGAAATGGTCAATCGCATTCCGACGGGCAAAGAGTTTCACCGTTTCATTAATCCCCAGCGCGACGTTCCTCGCGAAGCTCAAGAGATCCACGGGATCGCGACGGAGTTTCTTTACGACAAGCCGCTGTTCCGCGATGTCGTGCGGGAATTTCTGGCCTTCGTCGGCGATGACGTTCTGGTCATTCATAATGCCCAGTTCGACATCATGTTCTTGAATTACGAGTTGGGTCTCGTCGGCGAGAAACCGCTGAGCTTCGATCGCGTGGTCGATACGCTTGCTATTGCGCGGCGCCGGCATCCGGCCGGTCCCAATACACTAGACGCGCTTTGCAAGCGCTATTCGATCGACAATTCCCAGCGCACGAAGCACGGCGCGCTCGTGGACAGTTTGCTTCTCGCGGAAGTTTACGTCGAGCTGCTCGGCGAGCGGCAAGCCGCATTCGGTCTGCAGTCGTCAAGCGCCAATGCATCGGCCAGCCAGCGTGGCGGCGCGCGGCGCGGTGCGGCTATGGTTCGGCCCGAGCCGCTTGCTGCTCGGATCGGGCAAGCGGATATCGACGCTCACCGTTCGTTCGTCGAGAAAATGAAGACGTCAGCGCTGTGGCTGCGCTTCTGGGGTGAAACACCGGCGACTTGAAAATCGCCGGCGTCACTTAATTCGAGACGGTTTCTCAGGTCAGGTGCTCAGGCGAGGGCTTTGCCCGATCCCTGGCCTTGCTGCTGCTGGCGGCGAACATAAAGCCCACCAAAGTCGATCGGATCGAGGAGCAGCGGCGGGAAGCCGCCCTCGCGCGTGATGTCGGCGACCAGGCGGCGCAGGAACGGAAAGATCATGGCCGGTCCGGAAATCAGCAGGAACGGCTCGAGCGCGCCTTCCGGCATCTTTTCGATTTTCAAGAGGCCCGCGTAGACGGTTTCCAGCACATAGATCGTGCCGATGTTGTTCGTCGCGGTTGCTTTGAATTCGATTGCGGACTCGTAGAGATCATTTTCGATCTTCCGGGCGCCGACGTTGACTTCGACCTTCAGGGTCGGCTGGTCGCCAGCACCCGTAATCAGCTTGTGGACGTTCGGATTTTCGAACGAGAGGTCCTTGATGTACTGATTAACGATCTTGGCCTGAATGGGGTTTTGGCCCAGCTGTTCTTCCGTTGCGCCAGCGCCGTTTCCATTCGTTCCGTGCTCGGCCATCGTACCCTCTTCAAGCTTGAATTTTCGCGAAATAGAGCGCGGTCGCTAGCACGGCGTTCCGGGACGCGCAATGGAGAGACGGGGCTCGATCACGCGCAATTCAATGTCAGGAGCGCGATCGTCTGGGCTGAACCGCTTTCCCCTGATGTAACGGCCTTTCGCTGACGCGTTCGTACTCGCCTTCGATGACAATACCATCGTCGTCGACAGGGGTTTCTCCGGTGCTGGCGCGGAAGGTCTCGCGGCTGACTTCAGCCTGATAGTGGAACAGCGTGACGAGTTTCAAAAGTCCGGTTCGAATGACGAGATGACGGATTTGGGGAACGAGCAGGAACAGTCCGAGCAGATCCGAGATTACTCCGGGAAAAATCAGCAGCAGACCGGCCAGCACCTGCAAGAAACCGTCGAAGAGCGGGGGGAAGCCTTCGCGTTCCGTTCCCAATCGCGATAGGGCGCGCTCGAAAACGGAGAGGCCCACCCGGCGGATGACATAGGTTCCCAAGATGGCGGTGCCGATGATGATCAGAGCGAGCCACCAGATGCCGATCACCTGTCCGAGGCGGATCAGCAGCCCGATTTCGAGCAGCGGCAGGGCCGCGAACGCCAGTAGCATGGCGATTTTAAAGGGTTGAGACATAAGGGCTCGCAAAGCTGTTGCGGCACCTTAGCGCGGATGCACGGCTGCGGCCAACGACCATCGGGAAGCAGGCCGGAGCGATCAACGATATTCACATGGCGCGCCCTAAAAATCGCTCATCCTGGCCAGCGGCGACAGGCGGCAGACGCAGAAGACGTTAGGTGTTATAGAGGTTTCATCTTCAAATAGCCCGTCCGCGCCCTTAGATAGGATGCTACGGTGGCGGGCAATCATGCAAAAGCCTATTGGCATCCTGTTCACCCGGAGGCGCTGACCTTAAGAATGAACGGTCAATTCGATCTTATTACCCTGATTGCCATCGTCGTGGCGGTTGCAGCGATCATCAAGCTCCGCAGCGTGCTTGGTCATCGTACCGACGACGATGAGCAGCGTGTTGAGCGCCTGAAAACGCGTGAGCGGGAAGCGGGGCAGCGCCCTGCCGCTGAAACGGCCTCTGCCGACGTCATCACAATGCCGCGCCGTGACCGGGAACCGTTGGCGCCTGCCCCTGCGGCTGAAACCGCATCTACGAATGTCGAGGCGCGGATCCGGGCCTATCCCGTTTCAGATCCGGCTGTCACCACAGGCTTTCTCGATATTGCCAAGGTCGATTCGACGTTCGATCCCGACGCCTTCCTGGCTGGCGCCGGCAGGGCTTATGAGATGATCGTGTCGGCGTTCGCCGAGGGCAATCGCAAGTCCTTGAAAGACCTCTTGAGCAAAGAGGTCTATGACGGCTTCACGGCCGCTATCGCAGAGCGGGAAGCTCGCGGCGAGACGGTCGAGCAGCAGTTCGTCGGCATCCGGAAAGCGGATATCGTCGAGGCAGAGCTGAAGAATGGCGTAGCTTCGGTGACAGTGCGTTTCCTCAGCGAGCTCATCTCGGCAACCCGCGACAAGGCGGGCGAGGTTATTGCGGGCGATGCGCAAAAGATAAAAGACGTGACCGATATCTGGACGTTCAGCCGCGATATCTCGAACGCCAAGGCGCGCAGCAACCTGAACTGGCGATTGGTTGCAACGCAGGCGCCGAATTAAGAAGAGATTAACAAGCGCGATGTGACCGTGTCGGTGCGAATGCTGCCAGATACGGACGACCGTAATGCGTGGGTCAGGCATCTTACGGGCTCCTGGCCCAGAATCTTTGAATGCTGCTCGTTTCGGAGCGCTGGTGTTCTGTCTCGCGGCGATGCAAATTATCGATGGTCCAGCATTCGCCGCGACGTCGTCAGATAACCCTCAGAGCAAAGCTTCGCCCGAAATGACTCCGAGCTCGATTTCCTTCGAGCCCATATCGTTCGACGATCTTCCGGGTTGGCGGGATGACGATCATCTGGCTGCCTGGAAGGCGTTTCTGGCTTCGTGCGGGCCGACTTTGAGGTCCGGGCCGAAGGATGCGAAGCCCGGCAGTGCGGGATCCCCAAAAGAGCTTCTCCACATCTGCGCGCGGGCGGTTGAACTATCAAAGTCGAACGCTCCGCAAACTTCAGAGGGTGCGCGGTCCTTTTTCGAGGCGCATTTTCAGCCGAACCGGGTTGTTGGAAGCGATCATCCGGGTTTGCTGACCGGCTACTATGAACCCGTGATCAAGGGATCGCGGACGCCGGACGAAACGTTCAAGGTGCCGATCTATCGGCGCCCCCGGGACCTCGTGAACATGGTTCCTGAAAGCGAGCGAGGAGCGAAGTCGGCGCACCTTACACACAAACGTAAAACCGACCGGGGTCTCGAGCCTCATCTGACGCGGGCCGAGATCGAGGAGGGCGGACTTTTTGGCCTCGGCCTCGAACTTTTCTATCTCAAGGATCCGGTCGATGCCTTCTTCATGCAGGTGCAGGGATCTGGCCGCATCGAGCTTCCCAACGGCGACAAAGTTCGGATTACCTACGACGGCAAAAACGGTTATCCCTATACCTCGATCGGGCGGGTGTTGATCGATGATGGTCATCTGACGGCGGACGAAATGTCGCTGAAGACTCTGAAGAAATGGCTGAAGACCGATAAAGACCGGGCGAAACCGGTGATGCGGAAAAATCAGTCGTACGTCTTCTTCAAAGAGCTGTCGGGGCAAGAGGCCAAAGCGCCGGTCGGCGTCAACAGCATTCCGCTGCAGCCACTCAGAAGTCTCGCTGTCGACACGACTTATTACGCGATCGGCACGCCGATCTATGTCGATGCTCCGCAAATCAAGCACGCCACGGCGTCGGGGGAATTTCGCCGGCTGATGATCGCGCATGACGTCGGCTCTGCGATCAAGGGATCGGAGCGCGGCGACATATTTTTCGGTTCCGGCGATAAGGCCGGACGGCTTGCGGGCGTCACGAAGCAACCCGGCCACCTCTACGCGCTGTTACCTCTCGATCGCTCTCACGCGCATAAGACTGCGAGCGATGGACCGTGAAGAAACAACACGGCCACGGGGGTGGCAAAGGCCGGCGCCCAATCGAGGACAGCGATCTCGATCACGAAATCTGGCGACACGCCGCGGCAACCATCGAGCCCTTGAAACGCGCCAAGCCTCGCTTCCATCCGGCGAGCGATGCGGTCAAGGCGGGTGTTCCGAGGCCGAAGCCTTCGGCTGAACCGGAAAAGCCGCCGGTTAAGTCTCGGGCTGCGCAGGCGCATCATCCTGAAGTTTCGCCTCCGAAGCCTACGTCAGCGAAAACACCGGAGCTTCAGCTCTTCGATCGCAACAGCGTGCGAAAATTGCGCGGTGGCCGCGCGGAAATCGAAGCCCGCGTCGATCTTCACGGCATGCGCCAGGACGAGGCCCATGCGGCGCTTCGCAGTTTCCTTTTCAGCTGCCATCGGCGCGGCCTGCGGTTCGTTCTCGTCATCACCGGCAAGGGGAAGACGAGCAGCAAATCACCTTCGGAGGAGGGTTACGGCGAACGGGAGCGCGGTGTTCTCAAGCGGAACGTCCCGCGTTGGCTCGATGAACCGGAATTGCGCTCGGTCGTCGTCAGTTTCACGGTCGCTGCCATTCAGCACGGCGGCGAAGGCGCGATGTACGTTCATCTGCGCTCGAAGAACCGGCTGTGATTAGAAGCAGGTTTCCTGAAGCTTCTGCAGCGCCTGTCCGATGCCGTTCAGCGAATAGGTGTCGGTGACGTTGGCGCCGCGATCGGAGGCGATTGCGATGGTCAGCACGCTGCCTTTCCGCATGGCCTCGACGAGCTTCAGCTCTTGGGTTGAATCGGTGACGTAGGCGCGGTCGCTCGCGCCAAAAAGTTTGAAGCCGGATGGGCTCACCGTGGCGGTGCCTTGCGCATTCTTTTTGATGCGATAACCCATGAGAAAGCTGACTTCGGCCCGAATGCCATCTTTGGGCCACGCGGAAATATAGGCGCGCGGTGCTTCGCGAGGCGCGTCCTGCGGCTCGCTCGTTTTCGGCTCACTCGTCACGAAGCAGAAGAGGTGCGGGTCGTTGGCGTCGGCCATTAGAGACCAGTCGCCATAAGTATTCACGCGGGTCACCGACTCGGCGGCCAGCGCTGGGCTCCACTCGGCGAGAACAAGAGAAAGAGCCCCAAACAAAATGTTCCGCACATTCTGCTTCCCCATCAAGGTCCCCCCTCGCCGATCGGGCGATCGGCGAACCGTGCCAAGCTCTTGATGCGATCGTACATCACGATTGCGCCGGCCATCGCAACATTGACGCAAAAGGACGTCGGGATCTTGACGACGTAGTCGCAGCGCTCGATCAGCGGCTCGGAGAGAGATCCAAGCTCGGGTCCGAGCACATAGGCCGCTCGCAACGGATGGCGGAAGCTCGGCAGGTCGATTGCGTCGTCGAGAAGCTCGATGCCGACGAGCTTGCAGCCGCCGGGAAGCGCCATATCGTCAAGCGTGGCCCAATTGTAGTGCGGCAGGTGCAACTGACTCTTCGACGTATCGGCGTGGGCCTCCATGGCCTTATAGGTGGCGCCGACGGTGAACGTGAAGCTCGCGCCGAAGGCGTGTGCGGAGCGCATCAGGTTACCGAGGTTGAGCGACTTCGACATGCGCTCTGCGCCGATAGCGAAATAGCCCTTCGGGTGCGGCGGCCATGTGGTCGCTTTTCTTGACATTGTGTTCTGCTCGTGTGTGTCAGAGGGTTATGCAGCGAGTGGGACGTCACACATGAAGGCAGCTCTTTGCAAGAGCCTTGACGGAGCAAAAAGCCTCGTCGTCGAAACGGTAGCGGAACCGGCTCCGGGGCCCGGGCAGGCGATCGTCCGGGTGGCAGCGGTTGGGCTCAATTTTGCCGATACCCTGATCACGCGCGGCAAATACCAGTTCAAGCCGGACTTGCCGTTTTCGCCTGGCGCGGAGATTGCGGGCTTCGTCGAGAGCGTTGGCGGGGACGTGGGCGACATCGCGCCGGGTCAAGCCGTGATGGCGTACGTGAACTGGGGCGGCGCGGCGGAGAAGATTGCCGTCGACGCGGAGAAGCTCATCCCCCTTTCCGGCGACGTGCCGATGACGATCGCAGCGGGCCTCTCGGTGACCTACGGCACGGCGATGCACGGGCTTGCCGATCGCGGCCGCCTTAAGCCCGGTGAGACGGTCGTCGTCACGGGTGCGGCCGGAGGCGCTGGGCAAGCCGCCGTCGAGATCGCGAAACTGATGGGCGCTCGGGTAATCGCGGTCGTGTCTTCGGAGGAAAAGGGCGCTGTCGCCAAAGCGGCGGGCGCCGACGACGTGATTTTGTTCCCCGGGTCCGATCTCAAGGCTGAGGTCAGGGCGTTTACCAACGGGGCCGGCGCCGACGTCGTTTACGACTGCATTGGCGGGGAGGCATCCGAACCTCTGGTGCGGGCGCTCAACTGGCAAGGGCGCTTTCTGGTGATCGGATTTGCGGCGGGCGAAATTCCGAAAATTCCGCTCAATCTGCTTTTGCTCAAGGGCGCCGAAATTGCGGGTGTGTTCTGGGGCGAGGCGGTGCGGCGTGATCCTGCCGCGCATCGCCGCAATATGCTGCAGGTCGTGAACTGGGTTCGCGAAGGCCGCTTACAACCCCGGACTCATGCCATCTATCCGCTCGAACGCATCAGCGATGCGCTGGGTGTTCTGGAGCGGCGTGAGGCGACCGGTAAGATCGTGTTGACGATAGCTTCATAAGCGCGCCCGGGCTACCCATTCGGCTCAGCAAACGCGAAGATTTTTTTGGCCGTCGCGCGCATGGTGCCGGCGATATTTGCCCGCGGCGGGGTAGCCCGAGCGGCGCCAATCGAGTTTTCGTATGCTCATTTTTTCGTGCGTGCGGCGAGGCATTTTGCTCGTTGCCATTCTTTGCATCATCGGTGGCGAGGCGTTGGCACTCGACAACGGCGCTCCTTACACGACGATGTGCGTCCGAAGTTGCGATGGTTTCTACTTTCCGATTCACCAGAACCAGCGTCCGGCGAATTTTTCGCGCGATGCTCAAACGTGTGCATCGGCGTGCGGGTCGGAGGCGCGACTTTTTTATTTTCCGCTCTATGGCGGCAATCCCGGGACGATGATCGATCTCGCCGGGCACAGGTATGCCGATGAGCCTCATGCGTTCGAATTCCAGCGCGCGATCGTCCAGGGATGCGCTTGCAAACCGGCACCTTGGTCGCGCGAAGCAGCGGCGCGGCATCAGAAATATTCAGCCAAGGCGTCCGAAGCGCGATCGCAGAAGGCGGTTCGCTAGGCTTGCTACCAGCTCGCTTCATTGTCGTCGGCGAGGAATCCCAATCCACGCATCGGAAAGCGGTCTTCGATCCCATAGGGACCGCCGCCGATGCCGGGCCGCGACGACATCAACAGCGTTCGCGTGACAAAGAACGGCTCGGATCGGTAGCCGCCGTAAAGCGAAAGAAATCGCGCGACCACATCGGCATTCGAGTGCTTCAACCTCGCGAGCGTGACGTGTGGTTTGAACGGACGCGTATCGGGCGGCAGGCCCGCGTTGCGCGCCGCTTTCTCGTGTGTCCGCGCCAATTCCTCAAGCTCGGGGCGAGGTTCAACGGCGGCGAAAATCGAACGAGGATCATCGCCGCCGAATGCGCCGAGGCCCGAGAGGCGAATTTCGAATCCGTCGGGTTCGATCATGGCGAGGTTTGCTGTGAACTCGCGCGCTAGCGCATTGTCGATATCGCCGCCGAACCTCAGCGTGATGTGATAGCTCTCGGGCAACAGCCAGCGCGCGCCGGGCAGCGGCACACGAAGGCGATGAAGCTCTTCGCGGATATCATCCGGTAACTCGATGGCGGTGAACAAGCGGGGCATCGGAATGTCCTTGCTCGCGAGAGGGTGACTGCGCGGTTATTTTCCCAGCGCTGACTTTTGCTCAACGCTTGCGACGAGCGCTTCGGCGTCGGGCAGGATGCGCCTGACGATCTCGGCCACCCCGGCTCCAGTCGGATGCAGGCCATCAGGCTGCGTGAACGATCGATCCAGCGCTACGCCATCGAGGAAAAAAGGGTAGAGTGGGACTTCGTATTTCGCGGCAAGATCTGGGTAGATCGCATCGAAGGTCTTGGCGTAGTCCGCACCCCAATTGTTGGGCGCCTTCATGCCGGTGAGAAGCACGGGAATGCCGTTGGCTTTCAACGCGGCCAGCATCTTGTCGAGATTGGCGCGCGGCACTTTCGGGTCGATGCCTCGGAGGGCGTCGTTGGCTCCAAGCTCCACGATCACAGCGTCGGGCTTCGGGTCGAGCGCCCAATCGAGCCGCGCCAAGCCATCGGATGTCGTATCGCCCGAAACACCGGCATTGACCACATTGACCTTGTGCCCCCTCGCCTCAAGCGCCATCTGAAGCTGAGCGGGAAACGATTCATTGGTTTTGACGCCATAACCAGCGGTAAGACTATCCCCGAAAGCTACAATCGTTGACGGTCGTGTTTGACCGGCGGCCGAGACTGTCATGCCGGGAGCAGCTATGCAGGCAAAAATCATTGTGAGGCAGAGTGCCGCTTTCGCGATCCAGCCGGGGGTGAGGGAAAACGCAACGTTCATTTTTCGGCCCCACACATCTCGCATTTCATAAGCTGACGTAGAGGCTCCGTACGAGCGGTACAAGCCCGCCCCGACAATGCAAGGCATCTTAGCTTGAGCGAACCCATCATCAAACTCAACAATGTGCATCTCTCTCTGACGAGCCGGGCAGGCTCAGTCCATATTCTGCGCGGCGTGTCGCTTGCTATCCCGCGAGGACAGTCGGCGGCGATCGTTGGACCATCGGGATCCGGCAAGACTTCGCTTCTCATGACGATGGCGGGCCTCGAGCGCGCGACGAGTGGTGAGATCATCGTTTCGGGGCGGAACATCGGACCTCTGTCAGAAGATGAGCTTGCCATGCTGCGCGGCGCGGAGATGGGCATTGTCTTCCAATCATTCCACCTTGTCCCGACGATGACAGCGATCGAGAACGTCGCTTTGCCGATGGAACTCGCTGGCGACAGCAAGGCTTTTGAGACGGCTCGCGGTCTTTTGGACGAGGTCGGGCTTTCGGCGCGCGTCGATCATTTTCCGGCGGAGCTTTCCGGAGGCGAGCAGCAACGCGTCGCCATTGCGCGGGCGCTCAGCCGATCGCCGGAAATCATTTTCGCCGACGAGCCGACGGGGAATCTCGATGGCCGCACGGGGCGGCAGATCATCGATCTCTTGTTTGGGCTTCGCGAACGGCGCAACGCGACGCTCGTCATCGTTACGCACGATAATAAGCTCGCGGCGATGGCGGATCGCGTCATTCGCATGACGGACGGGTCCGTCGTTTCCGACGAGAGTTCGAACGCCGCGATGCACGCGGTGTCGTCGTGACGATGTCGGTGTTGGAAAGCGCTGGGCCCCGCCAGCGGGCTGGACTGCGGACGATCCTGCGGCTCGGTTTGCGCGAGCTTCGTAACGGTTTCGACGGCTTCCGGATCTTCATTGCGTGTCTGGCGCTGGGCGTCATGGTGATCGCGGCGGTCGGCGCGCTGGCGGACGCATTGCGCGCCGGGCTTGTGACGCAAGGCGAGGTGATCCTTGGTGGTGACGTTATGTTTGCGCGCGCGCACGTTCGCGCGACCCCGGCCGAGCGCGCGGTTTTCGAAGGCCTCGGGCGGGTGAGCGAAACCGCCACCATGCGGACGATGGCGCGCCGCATCGATGGATCGGATCAGGCGCTCGCAGAACTCAAGGGTGTCGATAGCGCCTATCCGCTTGCGGGCGACGTGACTCTCAAGAGCAGCGGTTCATTTGCTCACGCGATTGCTGGCGATGGCGCTGTTGCCGACGCGATGCTTCTCGATCGGCTCGGTCTCAAGGTCGGCGATAAGATGCGCATCGGTGAAGCCGAGGTGAGGATCGGGGGCATTCTCCATAACGAGCCCGATGCCGTTGCGGACCGGATGACGTACGGGCCGCGGATCTTCGTTTCTCTCGCAACGCTCGAGAAGACGGACCTCGTCAAGCCAGGGACGCTGATCCGCTGGCGCTATGCAATCGAGCTTCCGGACGAGGCGGCGGCTGACAAGCAAACCCTCTCCGCTTTGCGGACTAACGTCGCGCAAAAGCTTCCCGATGGCGGCTTTTCGAGCGGCGATCGTTTCGATCCGTCGCCGCAAATCACCAGGGTTCTGGAAAGGCTCAGGCAATTCCTGATCCTCATCGGGCTCGCATCGCTTCTCGTCGGCGGCGTCGGGATCGCGAATGCGGTTTCCACGTTCATCGATAAGCGCATGAAGGTGATCGCGACGCTTCGGAGCGTTGGCGCTTCCGGGTCGCAAATCATGGGGATTTTCCTCGTTCAACTCGGACTGATGACTGTGATCGGCATCGCGATCGGCTTGGCGCTCGGCGTTGCCTTGCCAGCGCTCATCGACGCGTTCTATGGCGACCTCTTGCCGGTCCGCATCAATATTCAGGTGTCGCCGCAGAGTTTGGGGATCGCCGCGCTCTATGGCGCGCTCATCGCGCTGCTATTCGCACTTTGGCCGCTCGGGCGCGCCGAGAATGTCAAAGCGAGTGTGTTGTTTCGCGATTCCGTCAATTCGCCAGGTGGCAGGCCGCGTCCGGCGCTCATCGCGATCATGGGAGTGCTTGCCGCGCTTCTCGTCGGCGTTGCCGTCGCGACGTCGGAGCCGCGCTCGATCGCGCTCTACGTGATCGCAGGCCTCGTCGTGATGCTTGCCGTGTTCGGGTGGCTTGGCGGTTATCTCTCGCGCCTTGCCGGACGGCTGCCACGGCCTCGGCGGCCCGAACTTGGCCTCGCGCTTCGAAACATTGCGTCGCCCGACGGCCTGACGCGGTCGGTTCTTCTGTCGCTCGGGACAGGGCTCTCGCTGCTCGTCGCAGTCGGGCTCGCCAATGCGGCTCTCGTCGCCGATCTCCAGGAACGGTTGCCGGCTGAGGCGCCCGATTACTTCCTGCTCGATATCCCGCCCGGAGATTACGACGCTCTCAAAGACCGCGTTTCACACCACATACCCGGCGCGTCTCTCGTCGAGGCGCCAATGCTTAGGGGCCGGATTGTCGCGCTCAAGGGCAAGCCGGTCGAACAGCTGACGTTTCCGGCCGACACTCAATGGGTTTTGAACAGCGATCGCGGCCTCAGCTACTCGGAGACCGTTCCCGAGGGCTCGACCGTTTCGGGCGGGACGTGGTGGGACAAGGACTACAACGGTCCGCCGCTCGTCTCGTTCGAGGGCGAGATTGCGAAAAAGCTCGGGATCGGCTTGGGCGATAGCGTCACCGTCAACGTCCTCGGCCGCAACATCGAGGCGAAGGTTGCGAGCACCCGCGACGTCAAATGGGAAAGCATCGCGCTGAACTTCATCATGGTGTTCTCGCCTAATACGCTCAGGGCTGCTCCGCACAATCTGCTGGCGACCGTGCGGTTGCCGCCGGGCGGCACGCCCGGAGCTGAATCTGAAATGGTTCGCGACCTCGGCCGGACCTATCCGGGGGTGAGCGCGATCCGGGTTCGCGACGCGATCGATCAGTTCAGCAAGATTTTTGCGAAGGTCATGGTCGCCGTGCAGGTGGCGGGCAGCGTCACGTTGACGGCGGGTGCGCTGGTCCTCGCGGGAGCCTTGGTGACTGCCCAGCGCCGGCGCGTGCTGGAGGCCGTCATCCTGAAAACGATCGGGGCCCGGCGGCGCCAGATCCTCGAGGTTCATGCCTGGGAATACGCGCTGCTCGCCCTGATTGCCGCGCTGGTGGCTATTCTGCTCGGGAGTGCGATTGCCTGGGTGGCCGTCACCCGGGTCATGGAACTGGAATATGTCTTCTCCTTGAGGTCCGTCGGGTTTAGTTTGGGAATCGCCGCCGCGATGATCGCCGTGTTCGGAGGCTTCGGTACGTGGGCTATTCTGAGAGCGCCACCGGCGCCTTATCTACGTTCCGAATAAAAGGATAAGTCTTTTATTTACGCGGTCTTGAAAGACTTCTACCCGAACAACATATGATCACGCGGGACCGGCATTGACCGGACAACACGAGGATACGACGACAATGGCTGAAGTTTTTACGCGCCCTAATAGCCCGTACGGCGGCGCACGGACATCTGGCGCGATCGACCAGGGATTGCGCTCGTTTATGCTCGGCACCTACAACTATATGGCGCTCGGCGTGGCCGGCACCGCGGTTGTGGTCATGCTTTTGATGGCAAACCCGCAGGTGATGGCGGCGATTGCACTGGGCCCGATGAAGTGGGTCGTGTTTGCGGCTGTGCTCGGCCTCGGCTGGTTTGCACCCCGTCTATTCTACGGCGGCAGTGAAGTTCTCGCGCAGGGCGCTTACTGGCTCTATTGCGCGCTCTGGGGCGCTTTGATCGCTCCGATGATTTCGCTGTACGTCGGCATGGGCATGGCTGGCCTCGTGGGTCAGGCATTCTTCATCGCGGCCGCGACGTTCGGCGTGACGAGCCTCGTCGGTTACACGACGAAGAAGGACATGACGGGCTGGAGCGGCTTCCTCTCGATGGCGTCGATCGGTTTGATCATCGTCATGCTGGGCAGCTATTTCTTCATCAACGATGCCGGCACCAGCAAGATGGTGAGCATGGGTATCTCGGCCGTCGTCGTGCTGCTCTTCTCGGTCGTCACGGCATTCGAAACCCAGGCGATCAAGTCGATGTACATCGAGCAGGCGGCTTACGGTAACGAAGCCCAGCTGAAGCGTTCGTCGATCTTCGGCGCCTTCATGCTCTATGGCTCGTTCGTGACGCTGTTCATCCACATCCTGAACCTGTTGGGATTGGCGAACTCGAACAACAACTAACGTTCGAGACGTCCCGGAATTGAGAAAGGCCCCGGTCTCCGGGGCCTTTCTTATTGGGTTCGACGGATGCGCGTGCCGAGCGGCGTCTGGGCCAGCTCGGATAATGGATTAGACCCCGACGACGCCTGGGCGATCTTCCAGCACGCTTAGAACGCGCTTCAGATCCTGGCCGCGCTTCATGATCAGGCCGCCGGCGGCGATGACGCTGTAAGCGCCCTGCTTGCGCGCCAGCCGCAAATCCTTCTCGATGCGGTAGAGCGGATATTCGCTGGATTTTCGATAAACCGAGAAGACTGCCTTGTCGCGGAGGAGGTCGATGGCGTAATCGCGCCAAGCGCCTGAGGCGACCTTGCGACCATAGAGGTCCAGGATTGCGGTCAGCTCGTATCGATCAAAAGTGGTACGCCGACTTGGCTCCGCTGTCTCGGAGGATCCAAGCTTGCCCGCTGGACGCGGGCGGAAAACTATCGGGTCGGTTGTTTCGCTCAAATGGTCTTGTCCATCGTTGGCATCTTAAAGATCGCGCCAACGCTCGCGGAATGCAAGAGAGCACCTTTGATAATCTTATGACGAGACTCAATGAGGGGTGCACGGAAAGACCGTGAGACTGACAAAATCAGGACTCTCGCGGGGCCACAAACAGCCGTAATAAAACGCAATAAAGATAACCGTTGCCTTAGGGTCAAGCTTCAAAGGACCGGCTCTGGACTTATAGCCCCCCAGCCCCCCGGGGCCATAGTTTCGAGGCGGGATTCTCAGGCAACTCTTCCCCTCCTGCAGCTTGGCTCCCCCGTCCAAGCTGACCCTCTTCCCCCGATTGTCAGACACTCCCGGAGAACCAGTCCAAAAGGCTGGTTCTTCGTCTTTGTGCATTGCAACTGTTTCATTAGCGGACGCAAAGTTTTGTGCGTATATAAAGTAACATTGCCGGGGTAATTAGAGACCGATCTCAAGATGATAGCAAAGCGCAGAGTGGCTCCGAAGCCGCGATCCAAGCCGAGTGTCAATCCGCTTACAACAAAGTGGAACGGCCCGTTCGGCATGCCGCCGTTCGAAAAGATCGAAGCGCGTCATTTCAAACCGGCGCTCGATGCGGCCTTTCGCGAACATAAAGCCGAGATTGAGCTGATCGCGAAGAATACCGCCAAGCCGACATTCGCCAACACCATCGTGGCTTTCGAGAAGAGCGGCACTCAGCTTTCACGTGTCGCGTCCGTTTTCTGGAATCTCGAGGGTTCCGATTCGACGCCGGAGTTTCAGGAAATAGCGCGCGAGATGGCGCCGCGATTTGCTGCGCATGAAACACAGATCCTGCTCGACAAGCGCCTCTTCAAACGCATCGACGATCTCTACGAGCGGCGCAATGCTCTGAAGCTTGGCGAAGAAGACTTGCGCGTTCTCGAGCGGCATCATCTCGAATTCGTTCGCGCAGGCGCCCGGCTTTCGGCTGCGGACAAATCGCGCGTCAAAGAAATCAATGCGCGGCTCGCGACCCTCGTTACACAGTTCATGCAGAATGTGCTGAAGGACGAGCAGTCGTGGCGGCTTGTTCTCGATGGCGAGAACGATCTCGCTGGCCTGCCGGACACGCTGAGAGAAAGCGCCGAGCGCGCTGCCGCCGATGCGGGGTTTGCGGGCAAGGCGATGATCACGCTCGCGCGTTCGAGTGTGGAAGGCTTTCTCACCTATTCGAGCCGGCGCGATTTGCGCGAGCAGGCTTTCAATGCATGGACAAGCCGTGGCGCGCATGAGGGCGAGACTGACAACCGTCAGATCGTCGCCGAGGCCGTGGCGCTGCGCGGAGAATACGCGCGGTTGATGGGTTTCCCGACGTTCGCCGAATTCAGCCTGCAAGACACGATGGCGAAAACGCCGGGGACGGTCGACGAGCTTCTTCGCGCGGTCTGGCAGAAAGCGGTCGTGCGCGCCAAAGAAGAACGCGATGCGCTCGCCGCCGAGGCTCAGAATTCCGGCGACAACGCCGAGATCATGCCGTGGGACTGGCGGTATTATTCAGAGAAGGTCCGCAAAGCGAAATACGATTTCGATGAATCGAAGCTTCAGCCCTATCTGGAGCTTGATCACATGATCAAAGCGGCGTTCGATACAGCGTCACGCTTGTTCGGCTTGAAGTTCCAGGAGCGGAAGGATCTTCCGCGCTATCACCCGGAAGTTCGGGTCTGGGAGGTTCTCGACAAGAAGGGCGCGCACGTCGGCATTTTCATGGGCGATTATTTCGCGCGGCCGACGAAGCGTTCCGGCGCCTGGATGTCGGCATTCCGCACGCAGCATAAGCTCGGCAAGGGGCAGAGCCCGATCATCGTCAACGTGCTGAACTTTACGAAGGGCGGCGAGGGCGAGCCTGCGCTCCTCTCGTTCGATGATGCGCGGACGCTTTTCCATGAGTTCGGTCACGGGCTGCACGGGTTGCTTTCCAACGTGACGTATCCGTCGATTTCAGGAACGTCGGTATCGCGCGATTTCGTGGAGCTGCCGTCACAGCTTTACGAGCACTGGCTCTCGACGCCGGATGTTCTCGAAAAGCATGCACTCCATTACAAGACTGGCAAGCCGATGCCGAAGGTTTTGCGGCAGCGGTTAGCTGCAGCGCGGAACTTCAATCAGGGCTTTGCGACGATCGAATATACGTCGTCGGCGCTCGTCGACATGGCGCTTTATTCTGCCGAGCCGGCATCGGTCGGCGATGTCGAAGGTTTCGAGAGCGCGACGCTCAGCGAGATCGAGATGCCGAAAGAGATCGTGATGCGGCATCGCTTGCCGCACTTCATGCACATCATGTCGGGTTATGCGGCGGGCTATTACAGCTACTTGTGGTCCGAGGTGATGGACGCCGACGCCTTCGCCGCGTTCGAGGAAACCGGAAACGTGTTTCATCCGGCGACGGCGAAGAAGCTTCATGAGTTCATTTATTCGGCCGGAAACCGGCGCGATCCACACGCGGCTTACGTGGCGTTTCGCGGACGGCCACCGAAGATCGACGGATTGTTGAAGAAGCGCGGGCTCGCCGCGTGAAGAGATCGTAGCGGCGGGCGGGTCGTCGGTTACCAGAGACCCGCCATCGTCGCGCCGATGATTGGGCCGCTGCGGCCTTCCTGAACGAGCACGACGATTTTTTGCACGTCGGCCTGCATCATCGCGGCGCGCGGCAGCTGCACTTTGAGGGGCGTACCCTTCCAGATACCGATGGGCGTCAGTTCGCGGACGACGTTGGTGTAGGTGAGTGTTTTGCCGGCGTTCTCGCCTTCCTTGATCGGCACTGATCCGGTCATTTGAACGACGCCGAGCCAGACCGTCGCTTCGCGTGGGTTGTGTCCGGGAGGATCACCCGCCACAGCGAAGTTTAAGGTATTGCGTTCCTGCCAAAATCGAACGGGAACCTGAGCGGGGCCGCCCATTTTCGAGGTGTCGTCGATGGCCTGTTCAATTGCGGTTTTCGATGCGCCGTTGACGTGCGCGACGCCGTTGACGATCGCTTGCGGCGTGTAGATCGCTCCGTCGCCGCGGTTGCGAGCGTAATTTCGCTGGCGCTCGGTATTGCGCGGTGAAGCGAACGTGTCTTTCCAGCCGAGATAGTTCCAGTAATCGACCGGAAGAGAGAGCGCGATGATCGAGGGATCATCCGACAGCGTCTTGAGGAGCGCGTCGGCCGGAGGACACGATGAGCATCCCTGGCTGGTGAAGAGTTCGATGACGCCCCTGATCGGCTTTGCCGTTTGAGTGTCGAGCGAAACTTCTTGCGCCGACGCCGGAGGCGACACCGCCGCTGCGAAGGCCGTCAGAACTACCAGTGTGATGCCGCGGAGGCGCATGGCGGGGTCAGCCTTCGAGTCCCAAGTGGCATCTGCCACAATGATCCTATTTAGCCCGGTGCCCTTCGTTGAAAAAGTGAAAGGCTCGAAAGCCTTCTCACGAACGGGTGAGCATTAGGTGGTTCGCTGCCGGGAGGCTGATTGTTACCGCCTGCGAAAGGCTATGCAACTCTGGCTCCGGATACCTTGGAGCCAGGGTCGTCTGGCCCGGCTGACGCTTCGCGGAGCCGGGCCGTAGGAGGTTCTAAGCCGCCAAGTTTCTCAGCACGTAGTGCAGGATGCCGCCGTTTCGGAAGTACTCGAGCTCGTCGAGGGTATCGATCCGGCAGAGGACCGGCACGGGAACCGAGGTTCCGTTGGCGCGGGTGATGGTCAGCGTTACGACTTCGCGCGGTTTCAGGTTCGCGAGGCCGGGGATCGTTACGCGCTCGTCGCCCTTGAGGTCGAGGGACTGCCACGAGGCGCCTTCGGTGAGGACGAACGGGGCAATGCCCATGCCTACGAGGTTCGAGCGGTGGATGCGCTCAAACGATTGGGCGATCACGGCGCGGACGCCCAAAAGGTTCGTGCCCTTCGCCGCCCAGTCGCGTGACGAGCCGTTGCCGTATTCGATGCCGGCGAAGACGACGAGCGGCACGCCCTCCGCTTCGTACTGCATCGCCGCGTCGTAGATCGGCATTTCCGTGCCCGACGGATAGTGGATCGTCAGGCCGCCTTCCTTCACGTTGCCGTTCGCATCCTTCACCATGTGGTTCTTGATGCGGATGTTGGCGAACGTGCCGCGCATCATCACTTCATGGTTGCCACGCCGCGTGCCGTACTGGTTGAAGTCGGCTGGCTGAACGCCATGGTCGAGGAGATACTTTCCTGCCGGGCTCGCGGCTTTGATCGAGCCAGCGGGCGAGATGTGGTCGGTCGTGATCTTGTCGCCGAAGAGACCAAGAATGCGGGCATTGACGACATCGCTGACCGGCTTCGCGTCGCGCGAGATGGTCTGGAAATAGGGCGGGTTCTGAACGTAGGTCGACGCGCCGTTCCAGCCGTACGTCAGACCGCCGCTCGTCGCGATGCCCTGCCAGTTGCCATCACCTTTGAAGACGTCGGCATAGCGGGATTTGAACATCTCGCGCGTGACGTTCTCGATGATGAACTTCTGGATTTCCTGCGTCGTCGGCCAGATGTCTTTCAGGAAGACCGGCTTGCCCGTGCTGTCGTTGCCGAGTGGTTCGGTGGTGAGATCCTTCTGCACGGAGCCTGCGAGCGCGTACGCCACGACGAGCGGAGGCGACGCCAGGTAATTCGCCTGGACATCCGGGCTGACGCGGCCTTCGAAGTTGCGGTTTCCGGAGAGCACAGCAGCGGCGACGATGCCGTTGCCGTTGATCGCCTTTGAAATCTCCGGGGCCAGAGGCCCAGAGTTTCCGATGCAGGTGGTGCAGCCGAAGCCGACGAGATTGAAGCCGATCTCGTCGAGATAGGGCTGCAGGCCCGATTTCTCGAGATAGGCGGCGACGACTTGCGATCCGGGTGCCAGCGAGGTTTTCACCCACGGCTTGCTTTTCAGACCGAGCTTCGCGGCATTGCGAGCGAGGAGGCCAGCCGCGATGAGGACGCTCGGGTTGGATGTGTTCGTGCAGCTCGTGATCGCGGCGATAACGACGTCGCCGTGGCCGATGTCGAAGTTTTCGCCTTCGACGGGCACGCGCTTTCCGAGTTCATCCGGCTTTTTGTATTCACCGGCGAGGGCGGTCGCGAAGCCGGTCTTGATATCGGTCAGCGCGATTCGGCCTTCGGGGCGTTTCGGACCCGCCATCGACGGCACGACGTCGCCCAATTCGAGCGAGAGCGTATCGGTGAAGACCGGATCGGCTGAACCTGTCTCGCGATAAAGGCCCTGGGCTTTGCAGTAGGCTTCGACGAGCGCGATGCGGTGCGAGTCACGGCCCGACATCGTCAGGTAGTTGACCGTTTCCTTATCGACGGGGAAGAAACCGCACGTCGCGCCGTATTCGGGCGCCATGTTGGCGATGGTGGCGCGATCGGCGAGCGACATCGAGTCGAGGCCGGGCCCGAAGAATTCGACGAACTTATTGACGACGCCCTTCTTGCGCAGCATCTGCGTGACGGTCAGCACGAGGTCGGTCGCGGTCACGCCTTCTTTGAGCTTTCCTGTCAGACGGAAGCCGATGACTTCCGGAATGAGCATCGATTGCGGCTGGCCGAGCATTGCGGCTTCAGCTTCGATGCCGCCGACGCCCCAGCCGAGTACGGCGAGACCGTTGACCATCGTCGTGTGGCTATCGGTGCCGACGAGCGTATCGGGATAGGCGACGGTTTTGCCGTCGGCCATTTCGTTGGTCCACACCGTCTGCGAGAGATATTCCAGATTGACCTGGTGGCAGATGCCGGTGCCGGGCGGCACGACGCGGAAATTCTGAAAGGCGCCCTGGCCCCACTTCAGGAAGTTATAGCGCTCGCCGTTGCGGGCATATTCGAGCGCGACGTTGTCGGCCAAGGCTTTCGGCGTGCCGAACTCATCGACGATGACCGAATGGTCGATGACGAGATCGACGGGAACGAGCGGGTTGATCTTCGTCGGGTCGCCGCCGAGCTTCGTCATGCCGTCACGCATGGCGGCGAGATCGACGACGGCGGGAACGCCGGTGAAATCCTGCATCAGGACGCGGGCGGGGCGAAAGCCGATTTCCTGCTCGGTCTTGCCCTTGTTGTCGAGCCATGCGGCCATCGCGGCGATGTCGGCCTTGGTGACCGAGCGGCCGTCTTCGTGGCGGAGAAGGTTTTCGAGCAGCACCTTCATCGCGTAAGGAAGCCGCGAGATGCCGGTCAGGCCGTTCGCTTCCGCGTCGGGGAGCGAATAGTAAATGTATTCCTTGCCCTCGACGGTGAGGGTCTTGCGGCATTTGAAGCTGTCGTCGGAAATGGGTGTCACGGCGCTCAAGGTCAGGCCTCCGAAAGATTAAGACGAAGGGCTGCGCCGCCGGAGTGCCGGCGGATCGAGGATGTCCCGCGGGCACGAGCTCGTCGGTCCGCGCGACCCCTCGCTTTTGCGCTAGCGAAGGATACAACGTGCCTTCTATATAATCGCTTGAAAAAGAAAACACCAATCGCCAGACGGGCAAAATAGCGCGCAAATGCCGCCATCTTGCTCAATCCGACGTCACGGAATCTCATCGCTGTGCAGCTGATTGCCGAAGACTTGGTCATAGATCGGGGTGCGCGCCGGGTCGTCGACGGGCTTTCGTTTGCCGTCAAGGCCGGGGAGGCCCTGCTTCTCACGGGCGCCAACGGCGTCGGGAAGACGACTTTGCTTCGCACGCTCGCGGGATTCATACGGCCGTTTCGCGGCCGCATTCGGCTCGACGGCGGGGATGACGAGTTGACGCTCGGGGAGCAGGCGCATGTCGTCGGGCATACCAACGCGGTCAAGTCGAGCCTGTCGGTCGCTGAGAATGCTGGTTTTTGGAATGCGTATCTCGATGCCGGAGCCGATGCCGGATCACGGATCGAAGCGGCGCTTCGGCATTTCGGGCTCGAGGATCTGAGCGAATTTCCCGCTGCGTACTTGTCGGCCGGACAAAAACGGCGATTGGGGCTCGTCCGGCTTCTGGTTGCCCGGCGTCCGGTCTGGTTGCTCGATGAGCCGACGGCGTCGCTTGACACCGCATCATCGGAACGGCTCGTCGCAGCCGTCAACGATCATACAAAGGGCGGCGGCCTTGCCGTCATCGCCACCCATCTGCCGTTAGCGCTCGAACGCGTGCGGACGCTGGACCTTACAGCGCAAAAGGTGGCGGCTTGAAGAGCTTCTGGGCTCTCCTTCATCGGGACGTGACGCTTGCGATCCGCGAGGGCGGCGCGATCGGAACGGCGCTCGGGTTCTTTCTCGTCGTCGTTTCGCTGATGCCTCTCGGCCTCGGGCCGGATCTCAATCTGCTGTCGCGGATCGCGGCGGGGATCTTATGGATCGCGCTGCTGCTCGCGGCGCTGCTGTCGCTCAACCGGATCTTCGAGGCGGACCATGAGGACGGAACGCTCGATGTGCTCGCGACGGGCCCTCTGCCGCTCGAATTGGTTACCGCCGCGAAATCCCTGGCGCATTGGGTCACGACCGGCATTCCGCTGGCGATCATGGCGCCGGTGCTCGGCATTCTCTTGAACCTCGATCTGGCAGCCTATCCGGTTCTGGTTGCGACGACGCTGGTCGGGACGCCTGCCGTCAGTTTTCTCGGCGCCATTGGGGCGGCGTTGACGATGAAGACACGTCGCGGGGGTCTGCTGCTGGCGCTCATCGTGCTGCCGCTTTACGTTCCTACCCTGATTTTCGGCATATCGGCGGTGAGCGCTGGAGCCGGACCGGCCGGGATCGGGGCGTCGTTTCTCATCCTGGCGGCGATTTCCCTTGTCACAATCGTGCTGGGGCCGCTCGCCGCAGCAGCCGCGCTCAAGGTCCAGCTTCAATAATTGTAATCTCGGCCTTCATTGCGCCTTTCCCCTGAAAGCCTTAAGTCCCCCAACATGCAGACCCTGACGCAACGCCTCGCCAATCCGACCCGCTTCATGGAGCTTTCCGCTCGCCTTCTGCCGTGGATTTCGGCGGCGGCTGCCATCCTGCTGGCCGTAGGGCTGTATCTGGCGTTCTTCGCCTCGCCCGCGGACTATCAGCAGGGCGAGACGGTGCGGATCATGTACATCCACGTGCCATGCGCGTGGCTCTCGATGATGGTCTATGGGCTGATCGCCCTTTCGAGTTTCGGGCTGCTCGTTTTCCGGCATCCACTCGCGGATGTTTCAGCCAAGGCTGCGGCGCCACTCGGGGCTGCTTTCACGTTCCTGGCGCTGCTGACCGGCTCGCTCTGGGGCAAGCCGATGTGGGGCACCTATTGGGTCTGGGATGCGCGGCTGACGTCGGTGCTGATCTTGTTCTTTCTTTATCTCGGGCTGATTGCGCTGCGTTCGGCGCTGGAGGACGAGGGTGCGGCCGCAAAGTTGACGGCGATCTTGGCGCTCGTCGGCGTCACCATCCTGCCGATCATCAAATTCTCGGTCGACTGGTGGAATACGCTGCACCAGCCGTCGACCGATTTCACCTCGACCGTCGATCCGAGCATGAGGCTGCCGCTTCTCGTAATGGCGATCGCTTTCACGCTTCTGTTCTTCGCCATGCATCTCAAAGCCATGCGAAATGAAATTCTTCGGCGGCGCGTCAAGGCGCTCAGAACGCAGGCTGTCGCGGGTCGCGACAGGCTCGCGACGCAAGGGGCAGCGGAGTAAACGATCATGGATCTCGGACCGCACGCCGCCTTCATTTGGATTTCCTACGCCGCCGTAACGGTGACGGTGACCGGGCTCATTCTTTGGCTCATCGCCGACGGCCGGAAACAGGCGGCCGATCTCGATGCGCTCGAGCGGCAGGGCATAAAGCGCCGCTCAGCGGCTGGAGTGAAATAAAGTGGCCGAAGGCAAGTCCTCGCTGGTGCGCGTATTGCCCGTTGTCGTTTTCGCGGTAGTCGCCGGATTTTTCGCGATGGCCTTGCGGTCCGGCGACCCGTCGCGGCTGCCGTCGACGCTGGTCGGGAAGTCTGTTCCACAAACCGATTTTCCGGCGCTGGCCGGGCTTGAGTCAGACGGCAAGCCGGCCCCCGGGTTCAACTCTGCCGATCTCGCCAAAGGCAAGGTCTCGGTCGTCAACTATTTTGCATCGTGGTGTCAGCCGTGCGTCGATGAGCATCCATTCCTCGAAGCGCTCAAGGAGCAGTCGGGCGTCGATCTCTACGGCGTGAATTATAAGGATCAGCCGGACGCGGCGCGCCGCTTCATCGGCCGGTTCGGCAATCCGTATTCAGCGGTCGGAACGGATGCGAGCGGGCGGGCGGCGATCGACTGGGGCGTTTACGGCACGCCCGAGACCTTCATCGTCAACGGCCGCGGCGAAGTCGTCTACAAGCACGTCGGGCCGATTTCGGACGACTCCTTGAAGACGAAGCTTCTGCCGATCATCGAGAAGGCGAAGGCCGGCGCTGGGTCTTGAAGTGCGCCGGCGTTAGTGTCGGTTGGAACTTACAGCGGATAGAACATGCCGCGTGAGTGGTTGAGCACCGTCAGCGTTCCCGTTCTGATGTCGAAGTGTGCGCCGTGGAGCGAGAGCCGGCCGCGTTCTTCCTGATCGCGAACGAACGGGAAAGTCCGCAGGTTTTTGATCGCCTGCTTGATGCCTTCCTTCTCGAGCGCTTCCTGCTTGATGGCCTGGGGGCTATTTTGATGAGAGGCGAGCACCGAGAGGCGGGCATCGTCGAGCATCGACATCCAACGCGAAATGAATTGCGCTTCCGTCTGGATGGCGGCGCTCTGATCGAGGGCCGCCTTGATGCCACCGCATCCGGAGTGGCCCATGATGATGAGATTTTTGATGCGGAGATTCATCACCGCGAATTCGACGGCCGTACTGACACCGTGATATTTGCCGCCCGTTTCGTAGGGTGGCACGAGGTTCGCCACGTTGCGGACGATGAACAGCTCGCCAGGCATCGCGCTGAAGATCGTTTCCGGATCGACGCGGCTATCCGAGCAGGAAATAACCATTGTCTCCGGGCTCTGCCCGTAGGTGGCTAGCTCTTCATAATGATCGGCGTTGAGAACGAAGTGGCGGTGTCTGAAGCGACGATACCGGTCGGTGAGGGATTCGGGGAAACTGCTCATTAATGCTCTCTGCTCCTGAATTCTCGGTCCCGAGCGCTTCTTACAAGAACGATGTAGCCGACAATCGCCGACATTACTGAGCCCGCCAGAACGCCCAGACGAACTTCTGCGCTCGAGTCAGGATCGGGAAATGCCAACGTGCCGATGAATAGGCTCATGGTAAAACCGATGCCGCCTAAAATGGCTGTGCCGAATAGCTGCATCTGGGAAGCACCGTGGGGCATATGTCCGAGACCCGTCGCGAGGGCAGTCCTGACGGCGGCGTATATTCCGAGAGGCTTGCCGACGAAAAGACCCAATGCGATGCCAATCGGGATTTGCGACAGGATGTCATTCACTGACAGGTCAGTGAGCTTCAGCCCGGCGTTGGCAAATGCGAAAATCGGCACAATGAGGAAGCTGACCCAGGGGGTCAGCGCGTGCTCAAGGCGGACGAGGGGGCCATTGGTGCCCTTTTTGACGCCTGAGAGCGGAATGGCCAGGGCGGTTGCGACGCCCGCCAATGTGGCGTGAACGCCGGATTTCAAGACACAAACCCAGACGAAGGCGCCAACCACCAAGTACGGCCACGTACGCATAACGCCTGCTCGATTGAACAGGATAAGGCCGGTGATGCCGGCTGCTGCAAGTCCGAGCGCCAGTATCGACAGATCGTCCGTATAGAAGAAGGCGATGATCAGGATGGCGCCGAGGTCATCGATGATGGCGAGGGCCAGCAAAAATACCTTGAGCGCCGGGGGCACCCGGCTGCCGAGCGCCGCCATGACGCCCACGGCAAAGGCGATGTCGGTGGCGGCGGGGATAGCCCAGCCGCGGAGCGCGATGTCGTTATTCCAGTTGATGATCGAGTAGATCAGCGCGGGAACGACCATGCCGCCCAATGCGCCGACGATCGGGAGTATCGCTACGCGGCGGTTCGAGAGTGTGCCGCGGATTGCTTCCCGTTTTATCTCCAACCCGACGACAAAGAAAAAGACGGACATCAGTCCGTCGTTGATCCAGTGAATGACTTCCTTGGTCAGAGCGAAGGGCGCTACTCCGATCTGCACGTGCGTCGAAAGCAGATGCTGATACAGCTCGCTGAGGGGCGAGTTGGCGACGATCAGCGCGAGCACCGCGGCGCTCAGCAGCGTCAATCCGGCGGCCGCTTCGCGGGTTACGCCTGCGGCGCTTGTCTCTGGCTCCATTCTGGCGGCCCCTTCGACACGAATGATTTCGGGCAGGTATGCAATCGGAAGACGGTCGCGGCAACCCTCAAGAGACTCTACGTGCGGATGTGCAGCGGAAGTTTCTCGATTTCGACGGGCGATACACTGTTTTTCCAGTCCACGAGATGCGGCAGCAAACGATCGTTGCCGCGGCTGACTTCGAGCGCGCGCCGCACGCCTGCAATCGCGTAGGCGAGAGCCTGTTCAGGCGATTGGCCAAGCATCAGTTTGGCCGTCAGGCAGCCTGCGAAGATATCGCCGGTACCGTGGGGGACATCGCTCCATTTCTCGACGCTTCCTATGAAAGCCTGCTTGTCGGTGACGAGCACGGTCGCCAGCCGTGATGGTCCAGCGGGTATCGATGTGCCGGCGACGATCGGGCGTCCGAGGCGGTGAATGGCTTCGACGGCATCTGAAGGAGACCTGACATCGACACCCGAGAGCCAAGAGAGCTCGAACCGGTTGGGCGTCAGCACGTCAGCCAGGGGAAGCAGCAGATCGCGGGTCGCCGCCGCTGCTTGCTCGTCGATGTAGTGGCCTTTGGGATCGTCGCCGAAGATCGGGTCGCAAACGTAGGTGATCGACGGGTTGAGTTCGCGCAGGCGCTTGACCGCTGAGGCGACGATTTCCACGTGCCGCGCAGATGGCAGGTAGCCCGAGAAAACGGCGTTGAACGATCCAAGCCAACCGTTCTTCTCAAGCGCGCCGATCATATTTTCGAGAAGCTCAGGATCGAGCTTCATACCGGCGATATGAGGCCGGATCGGGTGGTTGGAGAGCACGACCGTCGGTAGGCCCACCACCTCTATCCCGGCTTGTTCAAGCGGCGGCATCGTGGCGGTCAGCCCCACGGGATCGCGGGCGACGTACGAGGAAATCATCAAAATTCGCGACATGAGGCCGAAAAGAACGTTGGAGGGACTGGTGTCCTATACCAGTACGCGGGAGAGGTACCCAGCGGGAGCACTTTGATTCATGTGAAACCTCTGCAACCAGCGGCGCCCCCAAGGTTGCAAAGCAGGATGGTGCGTTGCACAATTGGGGGAATTCATCTCGGAGTTTTGCAATGGTTATGAGACCGAGACGCAGCGTCCTTTATCTTCCGGGCGACAACGAGCGAGCGCTGGAGAAAGCCCGGACGCTGCCGGCGGACGCGATCATCATCGATCTCGAAGACTCGGTTGCTCCTGCAAACAAGGAAAAGGCGCGTAATCAGGCGACGGCCGCCATCCACGAGGCGGGCTTCGGATCGCGAGAGGTTGTCCTGCGCGTCAACCCGATCGAAACGCCGTGGGGCATGGCCGATCTTCATGCGGCGATCGCGGCCGTCCCGGACGCTATCCTCATTCCGAAGGTTTCAACGGCGGGCGACATAACCGGCACGGCGAAGGTCGTGAAGGCGGCGGAAGCCGATCCGCGGATCAGGCTTTGGGCGATGATCGAGACGCCGATGGGCATCATCAATGCCAAGGAAATCGCGGCGTGCGGCCCCGATCCCGATAACCGGCTCTCCTGTTTCGTGCTCGGCACGAACGATCTTTTGAAGGAAAGCAGGGCCCTGGCCAGCAGCAACCGGTTCGCGGTCGTTCCGTGGCTCGCGATGACGCTCGTTGCGGCCAGGGCTTACGGCCTCGACGTCATTGATGGCGTGTACAACGATTTTAAGGACGATCTCGGGTTTCGGGCGGAGTGCGAGCACGGCAGAACGCTCGGGATGGACGGCAAAACGCTCATCCATCCGTCGCAGGTGGTGCCTTGCAACGAGGTCTTTTCGCCGACGGGTGATGAAATTGCGTGGGCGCGCAAGATCATCAAGGCTTTCGAAGAGCCGGAGAATGCGCGCAAGGGCGTCATCACGGTCGAGGGCCGCATGGTGGAACGGCTGCACCTCGTCATGGCGAAGCGGGTGGCGGCGATCGCCGAGGCGATCAGCGCCCGCTCCAAAGTGGAAGAGCCCTGGTTCTGAGCATGGGTTCCCCGGCCCTTCTGCGGCCCTAGGGCGCGTCCTCAATCGGCGAAAAAAGTTGCGGTTCGGGTTGGACATCCCGAAAAAGGCGTGAACAGCCGAAGCCCAATTTTTGGGCTTCCCGAAAATTCAGGGCGGGGACGATGGCCGGAACAAAGACCAACGCAGGCAATTTCTTCGAAGATTTCACATTCGGCCAAGTCATCAATCACGCGACGCCGCGCACCGTCACCGACGGCGACGTCGCGCTCTATACGGCGCTTTACGGCTCGCGCTTTGCCGTTCAATCGGCTGACACCTTCGCGACGGCGATCGGATATCCGAAGGCGCCGCTCGACGACATGCTGACGTTTCATGTCGTCTTTGGAAAGACGACGCCGGATATCTCGCTCAATGCCATCGCCAACCTCGGCTATGCCGATTGCCGGTTTCTGAAGCCGGTTTATCCGGGCGATACGCTCTCCTCGACGTCGGAAGTGATTGGCCTCAAGGAAAATTCCAACGGCGAGACGGGCACCGTTTATGTCCGCTCGACAGGCCGCAACCAGCACGGCGAGACAGTGCTCGAGTATTGCCGCTGGGTGATGGTGCGCAAGCGTTCGAAAGGCTCGCCCGCACCCGAAGCCGTCGTTCCGAAGCTCCCCGAACGCGTCGATCCGCAGGATCTCGCCCGCGCGGTGCCGCAGATCGACGTCAGCAAGTACGATTACGCTCTCTCGGGATCGCCGCATCGCTGGGACGATTATGAGCCCGGCGAGAAGATCGACCACGTCGATGGCATGACGCTCGAGGAAGCCGAGCATCAGACGGCAACGCGGCTTTATCAGAACACCGCGAAGGTGCACTTCAATCAGCACACAGAGTCGAAGGGACGCTTCGGCAAGCGGATCGTCTATGGCGGCGTCGTGATCTCGCTCGTCAGGGCGCTTTCCTACAACGGTCTCGGCAACGCGTTTCATCTCGCCGCGATCAACGGCGGCCGCCATGTGGCTCCGACCTTTGCCGGGGATACGATCTACGCCTGGTCTGAGGTGCTCGAGAAAGCCGAGATACCGGGCCGGAAGGACGTCGGCGCGCTCAGGGTGCGGCTCGTCGGGGTCAAAAATCAGGATTGCGCGTCGCTGCCGCTCAAAACCCCGACCGGGGAGTATGCCGAGGGGGTTGTCCTCGATCTCGATACGTGGCTTGTCCTGCCTCGCCGGGCGTGATCGAACCGGCTACCGTGTAGCCGCTCGGGGGGACAGGGCCGTCCGGCGGCGCGTAAGGGGAGCAGTCGCATGAAAATCACAAAGACGGCGGCCGCGGCGGCGGCGATCTTTCTCTTTGCGGCATCTCACGAGGCGGAAGCCATAGGCGAGACGGCGGTTGCCGAGATCAAGCTCGCCAATGGCACCAGCGCCGGCACCATCACGCTAACGGAAATCGCCGCGGGCGTGCTCTTGAAGTTCGACCTGAAAGGATTGGCGCCGGGCGCACACGGCTTGCATTTACATGAAGCCGGCAAATGCGAAGGCGATTTTTCGTCAGCTGGCGCCATCTATAATCCGCTCGGGGCCAAGCATGGCTTCCTCACTGAGGAGGGTCCGATGGCCGGAGATCTGCCGAATGTGGTCGCAGGAGCGGACGGCACGGCTTTGGCCGAGGTTCTCAGTCCCTATCTACACCTCAGCAAAGAAACCGAAGACACGCTTTTCGATGCGGACGGGTCATCGCTCGTATTGTTCGAAAAGGCCGACGATTATCAGACCGATCCGGACGGGAATGCCGGTTCGCGGGTTGCCTGCGGCGTTCTCAAATCGCAGTAGGCTGTTCTTCGAAGCGATCGTCAATTCGCTGGCCTCGCCCTAGTCTCTGTGGCATTTGGCGAATTGCCGCGCTCGCTTCGAGCCGTTACACGTTTGCTACACACGCACCAGAAGGACGTCCGATGGAAGCCACATCAGGCCGCGGCGTGCGACCCGAGCGGCCGCTCTCGCCACACCTTCAAATCTATTCTCCGCTCATCAATATGGTGATGTCGATCATGCATCGCATCACGGGAGCGGCGCTGTATGCCGGTTCGCTGCTGCTCGCCTGGTGGCTGATCGCGGCCGCCTCCGGGCCTGACTATTACAATTACGTCTTGAGCTGGTTCGCCACTTGGCCCGGCAAGGTCGTGCTCCTCGGATACACCTGGGTCTTGATGCACCATATGATGGGCGGGCTGCGTCATTTCATCTGGGACACCGGCCACGGCTATGATCTCCGGACGATCGATATTCTTTCGTGGGGGACGCTCGCTGCGTCTTTCGCGCTGACCGCCATCATCTGGGCGTTCGTCGCTCTCGGGGGCATCTGATGAAAACGATGCGCACGCCGCTCAAGAAAGTTCGCTATCTCGGGTCGGCGAAAGAAGGTGCCGACCACTTCTGGAAGCAGCGCGTTACGGCAATCGCCAACGTGTTTCTCGGTGCCTTTCTGGTTTGGCTGATCGCGTCGCTGCTCGGCGCCGATTACGCGACCGTTCGCCAGAAGCTCGCGCATCCGCTGATTGCGCTCGCATTGCTGGCGCTGATCCTGTCGGGCACGATCCACATGCGGCTCGGCATGCAAACGATCATTGAGGACTACGTGCACGAGGAAGGGCCGAAGCTTGCGGCGCTCGTGCTGAATACGTTCTTCGCGATCTTCATCGCGCTCGCGAGCGTGTTCGCCGTCTTGAAACTGAGTTTTGGAGCCTGAGCCTGATGTCGGCAGCGAATGGCAAAGCCAACGGTGCGATTGCCGCGCCTTCCCAAGTCGGCAAGGCGTATCCCGTCCAGGATCATGTCTATGACGTCGTCGTGGTCGGCGCGGGTGGCGCGGGACTTCGGGCGACGCTCGGCTGTGCCGAGGCTGGCCTCAAGACGGCGTGCGTGACGAAGGTTTTTCCGACGCGTTCGCACACCGTCGCAGCGCAGGGTGGCGTTGCCGCCGCGCTCGGCAACATGGGCCGCGATGACTGGCGCTGGCACATGTACGACACCGTCAAGGGTTCCGACTGGCTCGGGGACCAGGACGCGATCGAATATCTTTGCCGCAACGCTCCGGCCGCGGTTTACGAGCTCGAGCATTACGGCGTTCCGTTCTCGCGCACCGAGGACGGCAAAATCTATCAGCGGCCCTTCGGCGGCATGACGACCGATTACGGCGAGGGGCCGCCGGCGCAGCGCACGTGCGCGGCTGCCGATCGCACCGGTCATGCGATGCTGCACACCCTTTATGGGCAGTCGTTGCGCCAGTCGGCGGAGTTCTTCATCGAGTATTTCGCGCTCGATCTGATCATGGACCGCGATGGTGTCTGCCGCGGGATCATTGCGCTCAATCTCGACGATGGCACGCTGCATCGTTTCCGCGCCAAGAAGACCATTCTGGCGACCGGCGGATATGGACGCACGTATTTCTCGTGCACGTCAGCGCACACCTGCACCGGCGATGGCAATGCGATGGTTCTGCGCGCTGGGTTGCCGCTTCAGGACATGGAGTTCGTGCAGTTCCACCCGACGGGCATTTACGGCGCGGGCGTGCTGATCACCGAGGGTGCGCGCGGCGAAGGCGGGTATCTGACGAATTCCAAGGGCGAGCGCTTCATGGAGCGTTATGCTCCGCACGCCAAGGATCTCGCATCGCGCGATGTCGTCTCGCGCTCGATGACGATCGAGATTCGTGAGGGCCGGGGCGTCGGACCGGAAGCCGATCACATCTATCTGCATCTCGATCATCTCGATCCAAAAATTCTGGCCGAGCGTTTGCCGGGCATCACGGAGAACGCGAAAGTCTTCGCCGGCGTCGATCTGCGGCGACAGCCGATTCCCGTGCTGCCGACGGTCCATTACAACATGGGCGGCATACCGACGAATTATCACGGCGAGGTTCTGACGAAGAAGAACGGCGATCCCGATCACGTGGTGCCGGGCTTGATGGCGATCGGCGAAGCGGCGTGCGTTTCGGTACATGGCGCCAATCGGCTCGGTTCGAATTCGCTCATCGATCTGGTCGTTTTCGGCCGTGCGGCGGGGCTTCGCTGCGCGGAGACAATCGAGTCGGGTGAGATGCAGCCGGACCTGCCGAAAGACGCGAATGAACCGACGCTCACGCGTCTCGACCGTTTCCGGTACGCCAAGGGCTCGACGCCGACGGCGGCGCTGAGACTTCGCATGCAGAAGATCATGCAGGCGAACTGCGCGGTGTTCCGCGACGGGCCGGTGCTGAAGGAAGGGATCGAGAAGATCCACGCGGTGTGGCGCGACGCTGAGGATATCTCGGTCACGGATCGTTCGCTCGTCTGGAATTCGGATCTCGTCGAGACGCTTGAATTCGACAACCTGATCGCGCAGGCCGCGGTGACGGTCGTCGGGGCCGAGAACCGCAAAGAGAGCCGCGGTGCGCACGCGCGCGAAGATTTTCCGAAGCGCGATGACGTCAACTGGATGAAGCATACGCTCACCTGGGCCGATTACGCGACGAAGACCGTCACGATCGACGACAGGCCGGTGCACACACGGACGATGACCAACGAGGTCAAGTACATCGAGCCCAAGGCTCGGGTCTATTGAGCGGTTCTGGATGGCGCGCGTAGAAATAGCGCTGTCATCGGAAGTCGACTATGGTGCGGCCGCTGATCGAGGGGCGCACCAGACTTGAGCAAAGTTCCGAAAGACGACATCGACGACACCGACACCCGGATGTCGCCCGATCCGTTCGCGGCGGTCTTGCCGGCGCTGGCGGCGCTCGGAGCCGTCGCGTCGATTGCTTCGATCAACTGGTCGGGGCAGGGGAAGCTCGCGACACGGACGCGAACCAAGCGCAAAACGGGGGCTGCGCTTCGCGATCTCGAAACGTGCTGTATCGGGCTCTCCGAGATTTTCAGGCGCTTTCAGCGTCACCCGCGCGTGTTTGCTGGCGAAGGCGGGCAGGCCTCGGCGCCGCTCAAGTTCGGGGTGCACGGCCAGCGCATTAGGGCCGACGCCCAACGCCTTTATCTGCAACTGATGAACGATATCGCGTCGATGCTCGTTCTGGCTGCCCAGAATGCCTTCGACGTAATGACGGCCATCGAGGACGGCGATATCGACGCACCGGAAGAGATCTTTTTCGGTTTCGGCGAGCAGCAGGAGCGGCTCAACGAAATTATTCAGTCGCGGGTGCCGCTGCGTGTCGCCGTCGATACGGGGAGCGAGATCGCCGATCAGCTGATAGCCCTCGTCCGCGAACTCAAGAAGCACCAGAAGGCCGGTTAAGCGAAAGAACCGCGCGCGGCGGTCCCGCATGTTGACACTGGGGGCCTGTTCAAGCTTCTGTCACTGGACAGTTCATTCCTCCGCAGACGGGACCCCGAAGTCTCATGGTTCAGCTCACGCTTCCAAAAAATTCGAAGATTTCCGAGGGCAAGACCTGGAACAAGCCGGACCATGGCGGCGATTGGAAGGAATTCCGCATCTATCGCTGGAACCCGGACGACGCCCGGAACCCGCGCATCGACACCTACCATATCGATCAGAAGCAGTGCGGGCCGATGGTGCTCGACGCGCTCATCAAGATCAAGA